>PAZD01000049.1 GCA_002715405.1 Acidimicrobiaceae bacterium | reverse complement strand
CGAAGACAATATATGTATAAGAGCAGGGCATCATTGTGCTGAACCACTTATGGATGTATTAGGAGTAGCGGCGACCTCTCGAGCTTCAATGTACATCTACAATGAGGAAGCGGATATTGATGCGCTCATAGATGGCTTAGCAAAGTCACAAAGCATCTTTGGAACGTAAATATAAGATAGGAAATATGTCAGGACTTGAAGATCTGTATAAAGAGATTATTCTCGACCATTACCGCTCCCCTAGAAATCAGGGAGAATTAGAGGAACCAGCTCACCGTTGTGAAGGTTTCAATCCACTTTGCGGCGACGAAGTAGTGGTTTATCTTTCCCTTGATGGCGGAACAATAGATATAAAGATTGGCGGTCGGGGTTGTTCTATCAGTATGGCTTCAGCTTCGATGATGTCAGAAATTGTAAAAGGGAAAAGTATCGAAGAAGCCAAGCAGATAACTCAAGCTTTCAAGGAAATGATGGACATATACGAAAGCGAACTCTCAGGAAATACAGAAATCGAATCGGTTTCTTCCGATGTTGATTTAGGTGATCTTGAAGCACTCCAAGGGGTAGTCAAGTATCCGGTCAGGATTAAATGCGCGACACTTGCCTGGAACACTCTCACCCAATCAATCGATGAAATACAAGATCAAACTCACTAAAAATTAGAACATAAATAAAATACCCAATTCCAGAATTCTGTATTTCATCCCTTACTTTAAGGTTCTACTAAAGCAGCAGTGATAAACGACTCTAACGCTCTAAAAAATGAACTTAAAATCTCTACGTCATCTTGGATAGTAACAGATCCCTCTTCTATGGCTTCTTCCAAAGTTCTCTGCCCGCCGAGAATTAAAGCAATGGATTTTCTTGTCGTCATAATCTCTGCATCGGCTTTGCTGTCTTTGGTGTGAGGATCGTGGTGAATCGTTGATCGCTGAATACCAAGTACATGGTCTTCTTCTAAATCTTCAAAGTGCCAGTTGATACGGGCTGGCCCATGGTCAAATTTTTTAGGGTTGAACCGGACTCCAATCATGTCAAAAAGTTGTTCAATGGTAATCGCATGAGCGATTTGCCGTCCCATCGATGCCGGGATCCTTAATGGCCCGTATCGGAGTTCTCGTGCTGCTGTGAGGTAAGCGTTTCTCCAAGTTCCTGATTCAGATTGGTATCCGAGTTGTTCAAATGCATCCGCTTGAAGGTTTCTCACTTCAGTATTTTCCGGTTCGGCGAAAACTGCGTGGTTCATGACTTGAACTACCCACCTATAGTCGCCTTCTTCGAAAGCTTTAGTTGCCTTTTCAACTAGTTCTTCAGTGCCTCCCATGTACTCAACGTATTTTTGCCCAGATTCAACTGGTGGGAGGGGGTTGAGATTAGCTGGGTTGCCGTCGTACCAGCCGAGGTATTTGGTGTAAACGGCTTTACTGTTGTGTGAAACCGTCCCGTAATAGCCCTGCACATGCGATTCACCTAAAAATTCTTCAGGGAGTTTAAGGGTTTCAGCTATCTCTGTAGGGACGTAACCCATGTTTGCGAGTCGCATTGTCTGATCATGTTGCCACCTGTAGACATCTCTCTGCAGGGACAGGAAATCTCGCACCTCTTGTTTGCCGAATCGTGGCCAATGGTGTGTAGCGAACATGGTGTCTGTACTGTCACCCCATAGGAGAAGTGCTTCGTGAATATATTTACTCCATGCCAGCGCGTCTCGAGTCTGTGCCCCTCGAATCGGATAAAGATTGTGCATCGTATGTGTGCAGTTCTCCGCCATACAGAGAAGCTTTTTATCTGGAAAAAAGAAATTCATCTCAGAGGGAGCTTCAGCATCGGGAGTATTTTGAAAAATTATCTGAATGCCGTCGATATCTAGCTCCGTTCCAGTTTCATATACTGTTTCCGTTGGTGGGATTAAATATGAGGCGCCAAGTGGAAGAGATTGCCCTAAACCTATATCGACCTGCCCAGTCGGTCCCGGTGGGAGAAGCGGTCCAAACTGGTAATGCGCTCGGCGACTCATCATGGGGCCAGCAATGATGTTCTCTCTGACCACTTCTTCTAGAAAACCATCTGGAGCAATAATGCGGACATTCCCTGCGTCAACTTCTTCTTCGGATGTCACACCGAGTATGCCACCAAAGTGATCTAAGTGGCTGTGGGTATAAATGATGGCATGTACAGGTTTTTCACCCAGTGTTTTATTTGCTAGTTGTAGGCATACTTGTGCAGTGGAGCTGGTCGTAAGAGGATCAATGATTAGCCATCCATTTGGAGTTTCAAGAAACGTAATGTTTGAAATGTCATAGCCTCTCGCTTGCCAAACCCCATCTGCGACTTCAAATAATCCATGAACAGCATTCAAGCCTCCTTGTCGCCATAGCCCGGGATGCACCGTTTCGGGAGATGATGTTTCACGACGGAGAAAGTCGTGGGAAGCTGTATCCCAAACAGCTTTTCCGTCGAGTTCTATCCGTCCTGTTTCATGAGTAGCGATCAAGCCCTGCTTAGCTCGGGCAAAATCACTAGCATCATCAAAGTTAATTAATGCGCCTGCGCGTTGATTAACTTCGATCGTGTCTCGAGTTGCGGGCTTTGCGAGAGGGTCATCCATCTATTTGGTATAGCCGCAGGTAGGTGAGTCTCCAAATTTGGGAAGCTACACGGGTTGGGTAAGGATAAGTCCGCTAGTTGGAACGGCTGTTCCTGCTGTCACGAGGACATTCTCGACGTTTTGAACTTGATTTACAGACTCTCCTCGAATCTGTCGAACCGCTTCAGCAACACCATTCATCCCATGGATATATGCTTCCCCAAGTTGGCCTCCATTTGTATTGATCGGAAGTTGCCCTCCTATTTCTATATTCCCATCTTTGATGAAATCTTTTGCTTCTCCTCGTTCACAGAAGCCGAATTCTTCAAACTGAGGGAGGACGAGAGGGGTAAAGTGATCATAGATGACTGCGGTCTGGATGTCTTTGGGAGTCAGTCCTGTTGTTTCCCATAACTGGCGGGCTACTACTCCCATTTCAGGTATTCCAGCAATATCATCACGATAGTACGACATCATCATGTGCTGATCCTTTGCCACTCCTTGAGCTGCTGCAGCTATTACTGCGGGTTTCTGTTTAAGGTCCTTAGCCTTTTCAAGTGTTGTTACTATAAGAGCTTGGCCTCCATCACTCTCCTGACAACAATCAAGTAGATGAAGAGGTTCTACAATAAATCGGCTGTTTTGATGATCTTCTATTGTTATAGGTTTCTCGAAGAAAAAAGCAGCTGGATTATTTGCAGCATGTTTTCTATCTGTTACAGCAATAATCCCAAAATCTTCACTAGTAGCCCCATATTGATGCATATATCTCCTCGCATACATCGCTACCCATGAAGCTGGAGTGAGCAAACCGAAAGGAGAGCTCCAGCTGAAACTAACATCAAATGCCTCAGGGCTCTGGTGTCGCCCTTGTACTCCTCCGCCGAAACGATGCCACGACCTTTCATTGAAAGCACGATAAATAAGGACATAGTCTGCGACTCCAGAGTGAACTGCCATTGCAGCTTGTTGAATAACACCACCTGGTGCACCTCCTCCATGATGAATCATAGAAAAGAACGTGAGCTCAGGAATGCCGAGGTTTCTAGCAACTTCAATTTCAGTATTTTTTTCTGCGCTAAAGACAGAGATCCCATTGATCTGAGATGGGTCTAGACCAGCGTCTTCACATGCCAGGTGGCTACATTCTGTAGCTAGTTGCATTGGCGTTCGTCCAGAGTTTTTGGAAAATTCAGTTGCCCCTATACCGACGATCGCTGTCTGCCTTGCAAATTTCATAGCCTGAGTATCTCGTCAATCATGAGGGGAATCCTTCAATGGAAGTAAAGGAAAACTTCTGGCGGACAGGTGAATGATCAGCTTGAACGGTGAACGCCTGACCAGTATCCTCCCCCACTGCAGTTTCATACATCGCCTCACTAACTTGTACTGGGTCTAGAAGATTGGAGTTTGTGGATGAGAGCCGATCAATACCTACAAGTGGAGTTGCTACTCCACCTGGACAAATTGCATTTATCGATATGCCTTGATTTTGAAGACCTGAAGCAACTCCGCGCACCCAACCTACAACGGCATGTTTAGTTGCCGTATAGAAGGGGTCTCTGTGCCATGCAACTATTACAGCTATTGAAGCTGTAGCAACAATCGACCCTCCGCCGTTCTCTTCCATTGCGGGAGCAGCTGCAAGGGTTCCAAAGACTACTGAATCGAAATTAACTGCCCTAACTGTTGTGTAATGATCTGGATCAAGATCACCCGAAGTAAATGGGTTTATCTGGGCCTCTATTTTTCTGCCAAGAATACCGGCATTAAGAAATACATAATCTAAGCGACCGAAATGACTGATCACCTCACTGACTGCTTCAACATTGTTTGCGTTCTGGGAAATATCAGTCGTGAAAATTGAGCAGCCAGTTTCAGAACTAATCGTTTCAAGACCAGAGGAATCCAAATCGACACCTAAGACTTCTATGTTCTCCGATCGTAGTTTTCTCACTAACGCGGCACCGATACCAGATGCCGCACCAGTTACAAGTGAAACTTTCGTATCGTTCTCGTCCGTCATCTTCCCACCAGTCTGTTAATCCTCTCACATAGTACAAAGTCTATTTCAGTAACGCCACCAGCTTGATGGTTGGTAACGGTTATATCGACTTTGTTCCAGCTGTTTGACCAATCAGGGTGATGGTTGAGTTCTTCTGCAATTTCTGCAACTTCAGTAATGAAATTAAACGCTTCCTCAAAGTCAGAGAACTCGAGAATCCTATGGAGGCCATCTAGTTTAATTTCCCATCCGTAGATACGTTCAAGGAAAACTTCTTGCTCTTCAGGTAGTAGGACTCTCTTTCTATCCGGCTGTGACATTTTAAATGAGCCCTCCAAGCGTCACCGATGTTTCTGTGGACGGTGTCCATTTCTCATATCCGTCGCTTTCTAATTCCTCTGCTAATTGAGAATCTCCTGATGCAACAATCTTCCCCTCAACAAATACATGGACATGATCGGGTTTTAATTCTTCAAGCAGTCGACTGTAATGCGTTATTACCAGTACGCCTAACCCGTTTTCTTTAGTTAACCGCTCCACTCGGTTGCTTACAATTCTTAGACCATCGACATCCAATCCAGAATCAAGTTCATCAAGAACTGCTATCGAGGGCTTCAGTGTAACTAATTGAAGGGTCTCAAGACGTTTTTTTTCACCACCAGACATATCAAGATTAACGCCTCTTGAAAGGTGGTCACTAGGAACTCCAAGTAATTCAGCTTCGTTCTTAGCATCTTGGAGAGTTTCTCTATACCCTTCTTTCGAAGCAAGTTCGGACGTTTCAAAGATGCTTGTAACTGGGACACCTTCGATCTCTACTGGGTACTGGAGTGCGAGAAACAAACCAAGTTGTGCTCTTTCCCAAGTTTGGAGCCCCGTTAGGTCTTTACCATCTAGGGTGATTTCCCCCTGTGTAATGCTATATCCGGGTCGCCCCATCAGAACATGCGAAAGAGTTGATTTTCCCGAACCATTTGGCCCCATAATGGCGTGGACTTCTCCTGAACGGACAGTTACGTCAACGCCTTTGAGTATTTCAGCTTCGGATGTTCGAGCGTGGAGGTCTTTAATTTGAAGTTCTGCCATCAGTTGCTGCTTTCAGGTATCAGTATGTAGATATCATTTTCATCAGTTTCTACTTCAAAAATTGCTACTGGCTGTGTCGCAGGAAGCGACACTGGGTTGCCATCACACAGCGAGAATTGCGCTCCATGCTTCCAACATTCGATAGTTACCTCTTCTGAATCCACGGGCCCTTCAGAAAGTGAATAATTCGCATGGCTACACATATCGGCTATGGCATAGATGATTTCCCCGATTCGGACAATAGCAATTTTTTGATCTTCAATATCGACACGCTGGGCTTCCCCGTCTATTGCCTCTTCAAGTGACAGAGCTCGTACTTTTCTTGCTGAAGGGCGCTCTTCAGTTTCATTGCTCATAGATCGTCCTAGAGTCGAGTTTTTTATTGAAAAGATCAGCGATCCAGCCATTGATTTCTTCTACAGGCAATGAGGATACTATTTCTTGTAAAAATCCTCTAACAATGAGTTTCTCTGCTTCTCGAGTAGGTACGCCCCTGCTTTCAAGATAGAAGCGCTGGTCCTCATCGACAGGGCTGACCGTAGAGGCATGGCTGCACTTTACATCATTATTTTCGATTTCCAGATTTGGTACTGATTCAGCCCATGCGCTTTCACAGAGTTTTAGGGTTCGGTTTGTTTGAAAGGCGTTGGTTCCAGATGCTTCGTTATGAACACGAATCAAGCCTGTATAGATAGAGGTTGATGCTTCATCCAAAATACCTTTGAAAAGAAGTTCGCTCTGTGTGTCACGATCAACATGTTCTTGTTGCGTCCTAAAGTCTAAGATCTGATTTCCATCGCCATGGTATATCGCAGAGATTTTTGCTGATGCCCCCCGTCCAGAAAGGAGGCAATTAGTTTTTAATCGAGCGTATTCACCTCCAATTGCGGCAATTGCTCCATCGAAATTGCCTTGCTGCCCTACAGATACTCCTAATGATCCTAGTTGCCATACGTTCGTTCCGAGATTTTGGACTTGTTGATAGTTTACGTTTGACCCATTTCCAACATAGATTTTTGTCTCAGGAATAACCAATGAAGTTACTTCAGAATGGTGAAAAATTTCGACAATTTCAATCTGTGCATTCTCTTCTACTTCGATCCGGACCAAAGGAAAGCATGCTGCTCCATCTTTCGCCCATCGGTGGTCAATAACAAGAGGTTTTTCGACTCTCGAACCTTTAGGCACTTGGATCAGTAACGGGTCTGGAGAAAAGGCCAAATTTATTGAACTTAGAATATCTTCCGGAGCTTCAATGTCTATTGGTTCTTCAATATTTGAAATCGAGGAAATACGAAATGAATCCGCCTGATCATACTCCAGCAGAAATCCATCAATAGTAGAGATCGTGTAGAGTTCATCCGATTGTCTGTCGAAAGAGGTATCTGGAGCTTCTGGTTTTGATAACACCGGAATGAATTGATCGAGTTCTAGCCTATCGATAGGGCTATAACGCCATTCTTCATCCTCATGTGATGGGTAACTGAAGGCATTTACTCCATCGGCGGCATCTCTTCGAAGTTTCTGAAGCCAGTCATGACCTTCGAGCTCTTGGACTAATTGAGGGGTATACAAATTTGTTCCTTCGCTGTCATGCCGCTTAGCACTGTGAACGATCACGATTGTTTTCATACTATCGGGGTAGCGGTAAACCACCTTCACCTATTGGAAGTGATTCTCGAAATCTCGACTCTCCGGTTGGAGACTTTACCCTTCTTCTTCCGCTAGTCTGGGAAAGTGCTACCCATGGTTTGTATAGATGTGGATGGAACTCTAGTCGGATCATCTGGCTCTCCTTCGGAAGGGGTGCTAGCGACGATTGCTGAATCTATCTCCAAAGGCCAAAAGCTTGTCTTATCTACAGCGCGCGGTGCCATGGGACCAACTTATGAATACGCAAAAACCTTGAATCCTCATGGATGGCACATTTTTCATGCAGGAGCCGCTTTGGTCAGTACTGGGGGTCAGGCAACTCGTGAGTATCCTATTCCCAGCGACGTCATTGAAGTATGTACCAGAGTGGCAATGGAGCGAGATTGGGCGCTCGAACTCTACTGGAAGAGCAACTATCGCGCTTTTCGTCATAGTGATTTCACTAGACTTCATGCTGAGATGCTCGGAATCGATTTACAAGTTGGGGGGCCAACTGACGTTGAAGGAAATATTGTACGTCTTCAGTTTGTTGTTCCAGAAGCTTCTCTTCCTGATGTCAGAGAAGCTTTAGACGGTACAGGTACACTCCGATCAGCTACTTCTCCGGCTATGCCGGGGGTTTGTTTTGTTTCTATAACCCAAATTGGCGTAACTAAAGGGAAAGCGATTACAGAAATATCTTCAGAATTGGGTATTCAACTTTCTGATGTAATGATGGTCGGCGATGGCCATAATGATCTTGACGCGCTTCGCGTGGTTGGCCATGGAGTAGCTATGGGGAATGCTGAGCCAGAGGTTATTGAAGAGGCCAGATACGTTGTTGACATGGTTGACAACGATGGCCTTTCAGAAGCTTTAGAAATATCGTGGAATTTGTAGAGTAGGCTCCGAGAGAATATCTAACCTACTGACCCTTCCATCTGAAGTTCAATAAGCCGACTCCATTCAACAGCGTATTCCATAGGAAGAGTCCGAGTAACTGGTTCGATAAATCCGTTAACGATCATTCCTGTAGCCTGTTCTTCAGTAAGTCCTCTACTCGTCAAGTAGAAAAGTTGTTCATCAGCAACTTTTGAAACAGTTGCTTCATGCCCGATCACAGCGTCCTCTGAACCTATCTCCATGTAGGGATATGTATCGCTAATGGAGTCTTCGTCGAGGATGAGAGCATCGCACTGAACGTGGCTTTTGCATCCATATGCCCCTTCTTCTACTCTAACGAGGCCACGATAGCTAGACCTTCCACCGTCCTTCGAAATAGATTTTGAGACGACTTTAGAGGTAGTTTCTGGGGCAGCATGCGTCATTTTTGCCCCTGCATCCTGATGCTGCCCTGCGCCAGCATAAGCTACGGATAGCACTTCTCCCGATGCTTTTGGGCCAACCATAACAACGGCAGGGTATTTCATCGTCAAGCGACTTCNTNTNTTTCCAATCGATCCATTCCATGTGGCCTTCTGCTTCAACACGAGCTCGTTTGGTAACCAGATTGAATACGTTATTAGACCAATTTTGAATTGTGGTGTAGGTGACGCGTGCAGATTCTTTAACCACTATTTCTACAACAGCAGAATGAAGCGAGTCT
Source organism: Acidimicrobiaceae bacterium (assembly GCA_002715405.1). Lineage (GTDB taxonomy): Bacteria > Actinomycetota > Acidimicrobiia > Acidimicrobiales > UBA8592 > UBA8592. The sequence goes on along the minus strand of PAZD01000049.1, from coordinate 24,889 downwards.
GTACTATAAACGGGCGCAGAGCATCCCTCAATGTAATGAACCTTTGATCCTTTGTCCGCAATAATAAGGGTTCTTTCAAACTGGCCCATATTTTCAGCATTTATTCGAAAGTACGCTTGTAGCGGCATTTCAACTTCGACACCTTCAGGTACGTAGATAAAGGACCCACCGGACCATACTGCGGAGTTGAGGGCAGAAAACTTATTGTCGTTTGGCGGAATAATTTTTCCGAAATAGGCACGAACAATTTCGGGGTATTCGCGCAACGCTGTGTCCATGTCGCAGAATATGACACCTTGGGCTTCTAGGTCTTCGCGGTTTTTGTGGTAGACGACTTCAGATTCATATTGTGCAGTTACTCCAGCGAGGTATTTTCGTTCTGCCTCTGGTATACCGAGTTTTTCGTATGTGTCTTTGATGGCCTGAGGGACGTCTTCCCATTCATCGACTACGTCCTCGCTAGGTTTAATGTAGTAGTAAATGTCATCGAAATAGATTTCAGACATATCTCCGCCCCAGTGGGGCATCGGACGATTCTCAAAATGCCTGAGAGACTTCAAACGAAAATCCCTCATCCAGTTTGGCTCACCTTTCATCCAAGAGATCTCTTTTACAAGATTTTCAGTGAGGCCTTTCTGAGGTTTAAACACATAATCCTCAGCGTCACTCCAACCTAGTTGATATTTACTCAGATCAATTTCTGTGTTTGTTGTTGCCATATGAATATCTTGCACTTAAATGTTTCTTACTATATGGATGGTAACAAATACTGCGGCTAATTAGTGCGGAAAGAAATAAAATCGGCCTTAATAAATCTTAGCCAATTCGGCGCAGATCTTTTCGAAACCATTGCCCCCTGTTGACATAGGACTCAACGCCAAGATTTATCTCATCTTTATTCGCCATATTTTCACGGATCTTTGCAGGAATACCTAATGCCATAGCTTCTGGGGGAACTATAGTACCTCCAGTTACAACGGCGTTAGCTCCAACCAGTGCTCCTTGCTGAACTTCTGCGTCGTGTAAGACAACTGCAGCCGTACCGATTAGTGCTCCGTCAAGAATTCTGCACCCTTCGAGATGGGCAAGGTGCCCAATCGTACAGCCATCGCCAACAATGGTTGGATAGATTATTGTTGTGTGGAGTACTGCCCCATCTTGGATATTGCTTCTTTCCCCTACGATAATTTCTCCATCGTCTCCACGTAGAACGGCGCAAGGCCAGACAGATGACTCTGAACCAATGGTGACGTCACCAATAATCACGGCTTCTGGATGTATATAGGCTTCTGAGGATATATTTGGTTCTTTGTTTCCTAATGCATATATAGGCATGTTATTTCTCCGTGAACGAGTTATAAGATCCGTAGGCTCCACCGAGAAAAAGAAGAGGCTGCGCTTCTGATTCCCCTAAACCCATTCCTTCAACTGCACCAATAACAATGTAATGGTCACCTGCTTCATGAACGGCTTCGATGGAGCAATCAATCCAAGCCACGCANCCACTAATTATCGGAGAACCTGTTGGACCTGAGGTCCAATCAATGGCATCGAATGGATCTGTTTCCTTATTAAAAAAACTGTTACTTAGATCAAGTTGACTGCCACTTAGAACATTCACACAGTATTTTCCTGTAGAACTAATTCGTTTCCATGTCGCCGATTCTTTTCCTGGTAAAAACTGAACTAAAGGTGGATCAAGAGAGACGGATCCAAACGAGCCGATAACCATCGCGAACGGACCATTATCATCTTTAGCGCTCACAAGAGTCACTCCAGTAGGNTAATGCCCTAGCACACTTCGGAAAGTAGCGCTGTCAATCTGTTCTGCACCCATCGTATCTCCTGCTGGAATGACACTATCTTTCAATTAACGATACTCCTTTCCTCATCGGCTTTGATGATGGAAGTGNATTTAGCGATTAGTTTTTTGTTATTCCATAATTGAGCGAGTTATCACTTTGGTATGGCCCTATCTCCTATTCATTCTCAGCGNGGGGCTCTAAATGCTAAAGTCACCTGCATGGTAGATAATCGCCCTATTCTCCCAGATGGATTCGTTGTATTTGTGAAAAGGGATTGTCCGACGTGTGAACTTATCGTCCCTGTCCTAGAGCAGCTTGAAGAAGGAGAATTACTAAGTGCCGTTTTTACGCAAGATGACACATCCTTCCCGAAACTCTCAGTAACTTCTGACGACACATCGTTGGAAATGAGTTTTCTCCATGAGATAGAGACAGTCCCCACACTTCTAAAAATCCAAAATGGTATTGAGGTAGACCGAACAGTTGGCTGGTCTCAAGATATATGGCGGAAGTTTCTAGACGTAGACGATTTGGGAACAGGAGATATCAATCCCTATAGCCCGGGCTGCGGATCCCTAAGTGTTGACCCAGACCTTCAAGGAATGCTGCAGAAAAAATATAGAACTAAATTGGCAAGTCGCGAAGTTGCTTTTGCTTCAGCTGAAGACGAATTTGAAGCAATGTATGATCGTGGCTGGTCAGATGGCTTGCCCTTAATNCCACCAACTGTTGANCGAGTAAATGCGATGCTTAAGGGAACTACGCGAGAGCCAGGTGAAGTTATCGCTCTTGTACCACCGAATCTTGTAGATCTCACGGTCGAAAAGGTCGCTATCAACGCAGTTATGGCTGGCTGTAAGCCTGAATACTTGCCAGTGGTTATTACTGCTTTAGAAACTGCTTGCACAGATGAATTCAATATGCATGGTTTGCTTGCTACCACTATGCCCGTAGGGCCAATTATTTTTGTTAATGGGCCGATTCGGAAGTCCATAGGCATGAACTCAGGGATGAACTTGCTCGGTCAAGGGAATCGGGCAAATAGCACTATTGGAAGGGCGGTCCAACTTACAATTCGTAATGTAGGGGGCGGGCGGCCAGGAGAAGTTGATCGGGCTACTCATGGCAGCCCAGCGAAATATGGGCTCTGCTTTGCTGAAGACGAAGAAGGGTCGCCATGGCCTTCTTACGCACAAGATCAGAGTTTCTCCTCAAATCAGAATACGGTTACCTTATTCCCAGGCGAAGGCCCACGTATGATAGTGGATCAGCTTTCGAGGTCTCCTGACGAACTAGCGAGAAGCCTAGCTATCGGAATTATAGGGAACGTCCATCCCAAGTTGGTGATAGGTTTCGATGCCATCCTGATTATTGGACCTGAGCATGCTTCTCGTTTCGTCGAAGCGGGGTGGACTAAAGAACAGGTGAATGAGGAAATAATCAATCACTCCATCCGAGAAACCGATGAGTTAATCCGAGGAGCAGATGGAATCGCTGAAGGACTTCCGGAGGTTTTCGCCGGATCGACTCTACCGAAATTGCGGCCCAATGGCGGCCTTATTATCCTTTATGGTGGTGGAGCAGCGGGCCTTTTCTCTGCAACCATTGGTGGATGGATCACGGGAGATAAGGGAAGTACCTATCGAACAAGGGAGATAACTTTATGACAACCAGTGTTCTCGACCCTACTAATGAACAAACTCCTGAGCACCGTGAAAGAGCGCAAAGAATTTCAAGTCTTCAGGGAGCAACCATAGGGTTACTTGATATCAGCAAACCTCGCGGAGATGTCTTTCTGGATACTATTCAGTATCTTCTAGAACAAAAAGGTGTCACCGTTCTCCGTTACATCAAACCTACATTTACCAAGCCCGCTCCAGTAGATCTTCGCCATGAAATCTCAACAACGTGCGACGCAGTTATTGAAGCTCTAGCTGATTGAGGAAGCTGCACGACGTGCAGTGTGCACGACATAAGTGATCTTGAAAGACGAGGAATTCCAGGAGTATTCGTTGCATCTGCGCCGTTTGTTTCAGCTGCCGAGTCACAATCTGCAGCGCTTGGCTTCCCATCCGCTGGGTTATTTACTGATCACCCCATACAGGACAGGACAGATGACGAGATGAGGGTATTGGCTGAAAAGATTTTCGATAGCATTCTCGATGAGTTACTTTCATAGTGCCACTTTTACCTTCTTGAGTTCAGCTGCAAAGTTGCCTTTCCTTTCGATCTGAATTTTTTCGACGCCAAGAAATCTAGCTAAATCGGCTAATTCCTGTATCGCCTTTTCAGCTAGCTCTCCTTTGTTGACTCCTGCCTCAACAAAGGAAGCTTTAATATGTAGAATTTTTTGATCTCTAATATTTTTTATGTCAAAACGACCGACAAATCTATCACCGGCCAAAAGCGGCAACACGTAATAGCCAAACTGCCGCTTTGGCTCTGGCATATAGATTTCGATCTTGTATTGAAAGTTAAACAAACGCATAACGCGATTTCGGTTCCAAATAATTGGATCGAATGGGGAAACTACCGCACAGACATTAACTGCTTTGGAGTTGACAAAACGTTTTGCCATGTACGCACTTTCTTTCCAAGATTCAACACCTACTTCTATTAATGCCCCAATTTCCACTAGTTCAGAGATTGCCTCTCTTGCTTCTTTGGTGGGTAAGCGGAAATAATCTATAAGATCTCGAGAAGTAGCAACTCCGTATGCATTCGCAGAGCGAATAAGCAAGTTCATTAAGGACGCTTGAAGATCTGGAGTTGGCTGATTGAGAATATCTGATGGGACTATACGTTCAAGAAGATCAAACTTCTTTTCGAAATTAGGCCCGCGGCGAATTCCAATCTCTCCAATTCGGTAAAGCCAATTCAATGCAAGTTGTCCTTTCGATCTATGACCCCACCCAGTTATTTTTCTCGGTTGAGGGTCAGAAAGATCTTTCGCTTCTAGCGGACCTCTTAGGGAGACCTCTTGTAGGACTTTCTTTATATATAATGGCTCTTGGGAAGCTAAACGGTATAGATTTTTCCACGTTGCGCCTTCCGCAGCTCTTACTTTGTCAAAACGGAAATAAGGTTCAATCTCCACAGGAGCGATCGAAGCTTCGTGAGCCCATAATTCGAACCACTCATCGTCTTGGTAAGCAATTTCATCAAACAATGTTTGACGGTATGGACCAAGTCGTGAGAAAAATGGCATGTACTGAGTTCTAATTACTACAGGGACCGCATCGAGCTGTACTACCTCCATCACATTCATACATCGACGCAGATGACGCCGATCAATTCGCCCTTTCGGCCTCCCTTTTGAAAATCCTTGGGCCGTCAAAGCAACCTGACGAGCCTCGCCTAGTGAAAGAGATACCATCCGAAGAAACTAGCATTACTAAATCAGCTAGGCAGTGAGTACTCTTTCTTTACATTGCATTCAACTAATCCATCTTTGATAAGCCCATTTACTATTCTTTCGCATCTTTCTGGATCCCCTTTCCAACCCATTATTTCCTCAAGTTCAGATGAGGACACTAGCCGTTTTCGTAACACGTTTATAAGTCTTCCGCGCCCTTGACGGTCAGAACCTTCGAACTTCATTGAAGGTCGCTTAGATTTGTTTCTCTGCTCGACAGGGTCGATTCCTTCTCCTCCCCATAAACAGAATTTTTTAAGTGGACAATTCACACAATCAACACCTCGAGCTTTACAAATCCCTGAACCAAGATCCATTAAGGCCTGATTCCAAATCCATCCTTTCCCTTGAGGTACAAGCTCGTCTGCCCTCCTCTGCAATTCCTGTGGAGGTAACAGTTCTCCTGTAATTCGTGAAATAACTCGTTTTGTGTTGACATCAACCACGCCGATATCTTTTTCATAAGCGAAACATAAAATAGCCCGAGCGGTATAGGGCCCTATACCTGGTAGCTGTAAAAGTTCATCTAACGAGTCAGGTACAACTCCGTGATAATTCTCAACGATAATGCTGGCGGCTCTATGGAGATTAAGTGCTCTTCTGTTATAACCAAGGCCCTCCCACGCTTCAATGATAAGGGCAGGTGAAGCTTGGGAACATTCTTGAGGAGTCGAGAACTTCTCAAGAAAGTCCATATATTTCGGTATAACCCGTGAGACCTGCGTTTGTTGAAGCATAAGTTCTGAAACCATGATTGCCCATGGGTCACGTGTTTCTCTCCAAGGAAGATTCCGGTGGCTAACTGACCACCAATCCAACAATGCTTTTTGTTGTTCGGTGTGGATCACAATACCAACGTACCTCTACAATCGGATTACAAGCTAATGCTAAGAACTTAGTGAAAACGGATTCTAATGATACATCGTTTCCCAAATTATGTAATGGCGTTATTTCTAACTCTCCTTCTATCTTGTGTATTAGCGACTCCCGCAGCGAGCGAAGAGCAACCGAATACTTCCAAGGGTGTTGAGATCATCAAAGTTGATGATGGTTCTGGAATAATCCCTAAACCAGGATCTGGAGTTGCCCCGGAAAGCCCGACTGATAGAGGAGGAGCCTTACAGCTAGGTCTTTTAGGGCTTTTATTACTCTTTCCAGTCGTAGCAATAATGAGTGTTCGTCGGCAGGCGAGAAAGAACAAATTACCTGCTAAGGCCTAATTATTCACAGAGAAATCTCTAATTTCATAATTCCCACCAAGTTTGTTGATCACGGTAGATGTCTCTTCTATCACTGCTTCGTAAAAGCTTCGGAGAGACTGGCCTATACCATCATCACCGATTGCAAGCGGCAAAGGAATAATTGTGTAATCTGACCTATCGACTCGAGTAGGAACAAATGTCAGGTTCTCAACCGCAAACCCTTCTTGATCAGTACCTACTATGTCAACAAATACCATAACCCCATTTTGAGATGCTGCTGGGCAGCAATTTGCTGATTGGTTCGATAAGAAATTCCCCAACCCATAAACAACATATTTCTCATTAATCTTTTCAATAGGCTGTACAACATGTACGTGCGATCCAATTATTAAATCAATTGCGTCACTTTTGAGTAGCTTTTCAGCTAATTCTTTCTGAGAGTCGCTCGGATCAACCTGATACTCATTGCCCCATTGGACACTAAGCACTACGAAGTTAACACCTATAGATCGCATTCTGGAAGCTTCGTCAAGAATTGCTCCTTCGTCTATTACATTTACGAGGTATGGCTCGTCTTTGGGAAGAACAAATCCATTTAGCCCATATGTATAGGACATGTGACCTATAAGTATTCCGTTTGATCCATACAATGCCGGAGTTCTTTGTTCTGAGGAACTTCTCGATATGCCGGACCATACGAGGCCAGCGTCCTGAAGCTGTGCAACGGTTGACCGAACTCCATTTGAACCTTTATCCATTGAATGGTTGGATGCGGTGGAACAGCCATCGTAACCGACTGTCTTCAAATTAGATGGAAGTTCGCGTGGAGCATTAAAAATGGGGTACCCCGAGAGTGAGAGATTGTCTGACGAAACAGGTGTTTCCAAGTGGCATATAGCTAAGTCAGCCTGTTCAAGTAATGGACTAACTTGAGAGAACATCGGGGTGTAGTCATGGGCACTTGATGCACCTGCGTTAATAGAAGCCCTTTGTATAACGGGACCATGGCTTAAAATATCTCCGGTAAATACAAGGGAAGCTCTCTGAGGCCCAGAAGGAGTTGGGGTGGGCGTCACCTTCGGTGTCGCAGTCTCTTCGGGGGTCGGAATCACTGTTGGTGAAGGGTTTGGAGTCGCTTTTTCGATAGGTGTTGGTTCGACAATCTCGAGTCTTTCCTCATCAGGAGCTGCAACCGAATCTCTAGACTCAGTTGGGGCGAGATTCGAAGAATTATTGTCACTTCGAAAGACTTGAATTAAGACAACTAACAACAAGATGACGAATAACGGCAGGGATAATGCGATTACAGACTTCTTTTTCATTTCTGGCTATTCCTCAGTTCTTTTCCATGAAATTTTTTGGTCATGACTAATGGAACCACAGTTTTTGACGCTTGGAAATATCCTTAAGCTAATCTTCGAATAGTTCCACAGCGGATACTACTGTGCGCTAGTTTTGATACCCGTGGCTAATTCACCCGATATAAATACCCCTTTAACGAGCCTCGATGGTTCATCGCGGACTCTACGTGAATGGGTTACGACCTTTCATCTTCTTCTTATAGTCGTAGATCCTTATACACATGAGAGCTCTTGGATTGTGAATACAGCTGGAAGGATCTTACGGTCTTTCAAGGATGCTGACTGTCGGGGCGGATGGATGGTCACTGGAACAGCTGAACATTCTAAAGAATTTTTAGGACCATGGTCATCTGAAATCCTTACGTTTGTTGATCCAAAGTTGAATTTCGTTCGTCACATAGGAATTGAAAGCACACCTGCAATAGTTCATTTCGATCAAAGCCCGAAGATTGTTGGAAGCGCTGAAGGATGGGAACCACAAGAGTGGAAAGAAATTGTAAGTAATCTCGCTGATGTCATGAGTTGGTCAAAGCCTATAATTCCAGATAGCGATGACCCCAGCCCATACTCTGGCGCGCCAGTATCGCCTTAAAGGTCCTTTACCTAGATCTTGTCGAATTCAATATGGAGTTCTTTCATCGGGCGAAGGAAAAAACTAAATTTATGAGGCTGGTCATCAAGCGGCTTTGCCAGTTTGATGTTATCCATTCGGTCAAGGATGGCCGTGAAAGCCGACATAAGTTCGGCTCGAGCAAGCGAGGCTCCAAGGCAGAAGTGGCTTCCCAGTCCAAAGGCAACGTGTTTGTGGAGATCCTCTCTTGTGATATCAAATACGTCGGGGTTTTCGAACACTTCCTCATCCCTATTTGCAGCTGCAAATCTTGGCATAACTGCTGACCCCTCTGGGATGGAGGAGCCTCCAATTTCAGCTGGGCATGCGGCTGTTCTCCATAATCCAGCGACTGGACTATCAAATCTAAGGCTCTCTTCAATGAAATTCTTTTGAAGTGATCTATCGTCTCTCAATTTTTGCATTTGTTCCGGATGTCGTAACAGCAACCACATTGATGTACCTAGAGCCGCGGTTGTTGTCTCAAAGCCTCCGGTAACTAGCTGGTGCATAAGATCCTGTAGCTCCTCCATAGTAAATGGTTCATCATCTTGATGGGCGTGTACAAGTGCTGAAATGAGGTCATTAGTTGACTCCTCTCTCCGCTTCTCGAACTCGCGAGCTAGGTGATGTTGTGCTTCAACTTCATATTCAGCTTGGATAACTGCTTCTTCTGGTGAAAGTGGCCTCTGGGACATGGCAAGCATCGCATCTGCCCATTTTTTGAATGTTTCATATTCTTCAGCTGGAAGGCCTAGTTGTTCGCAAATAAATATTCCTGGCAAGGGCAGGGCAAATTCTGAAACAAATTCACAATGTCCCCTATCAATGAATTGATCAATCAAATTATTAGTAATTTCATCTATTCGGGGAATCATCCCCTGAACAGCACGATTCGTAAATACGCGGCCAAGTATCTTTCTGTAGTGACTATGCTCGGGCGGATCAGTTCGTTGCAGCGTTCGCCCCTTAACCCAACCCTTATCTTCGAAGACCTGTGCGTGTGCTCTAGTAGCTTCATTTAACCCTCCAGCTCCAGTGCCCGGCCTGCTTGAGTAAACAGATGGAGTGGTCAAGACTTCTCTCACATCATCATATTTTGTCACCATATATAAGCCATTCTCAGGAACTTTGTATACAGGACATTTCTCATGAAGTGTGGCATAAGCATCGAATGGATCATCTTGAACAACAGGATCTAGAAAACTTTCTTCTAATTCAAATAATTCATCTGCCATGGATTACACAATAGCATTCTTATGTTTCTTGCTCTACCCAATGGCTCTCTAACAGGAACACCATCTCCAGCTTGATCTATGATTCCATTTAAGGAATTGGAGCTGAAATGAAAATACGGATTGGTTTTGGGTTAGGAACTAGATCTAGGGTCAACAACCCCGAGACCCTAGGACAACTGGCAACTTCATTAGAAGAGCATGGATTCGATTCTCTTTGGTTTTCAGAGCGTGTATCCGGAACAGGATTAGACCCGCTAGTAGCTATGAGTTGGATAGCGGCTATAACTGAGCAGTTGAAGTTCGGGCCCTCTGTTATGGTTCTACCTGGACGCAACCCCGTCGTCCTTGCAAAGTCATTTGCTAGCCTTGACCGGATCTCAAATGGTCGAGTACTCCCCGCCTTTGGACTAGGTGCTATTAATTTAGGAGAACATCAGGCCTTCGGTGTAGAAAGAAAAGATCGGTCCCCATGGTTCGATGAGGCCTTACCACTCATGCGTCGTTTATGGGAAGAAGACGTCATCAGCCATAATGGCCCGCGATTCCAGCTACAAGACGTTCGCGTTAAACCTAAACCAATTCAGAAACCTCTTGATATATGGCTTGGGGGTATTGCCCCATCGGAATTGAAGCGAGTGGGGCGTTTAGGCGATGGTTGGCTACCAAGTTTTTGCACCGCAAATGATGTGGAAGAAGCTATTCCTCAAATCGACGGATATTCCAAAGAATCCGGTAGAGAGACTATCGATAGAGAACATTTTGGTGCTTTACTCGTTTATACAACTGACGGATCTCTTCCTGATGAGATTATCCGAGCAGTGCAGAGTCGAAGACCCAGTGTGAAAGCGAATGAAATCATTGTTCAGGGTCGAGAAAAGCTGTCGTCCCGAATAAAGGAATTCATTGATGCAGGCGCAAGTAAATTCGTTCTCATGCCTTATGTCGAACCCAACGATTGGGACACCGAGCTAAGATGGTTGGCCGAAGAGACATTGCACCTCCAAAACTAGCAAAATTATTTTTTATGCAAGGGCGTTATCAAGATCTAATAGAAGATCTTCCACTGTCTCTATTCCGACAGATAACCGAATAAGAGAGTTATCAACTTCAAGAGGAGATCCTTCAGCTGATAGGTGCGTCATAGCTGCAGGAACTTCTATAAGTGACTCTACGGCTCCAAGGGACTCCGCAAGAGTAAAGACATTCGTCTTTGCAGCTATCTGGCGAGCTGCTTCCGCTCCCCCTTTAACCGTAAACGAGACCATACCACCATACTTTTTCATCTGTTTTTGAGCTGCTTCATGAGTTGGATGGCTGGTCAACCCAGGGTATAGAACATGTTCTACTTGAGAATGGCTTGATAGAAAATTGACAATGCTTTCAGCATTTTCACAATGCCGGTCCATCCGCACTGGAAGAGTTTTCACACCTCTGAGGAGTAAATAGCAGTCCCAAGGTGCTGGGACTGCCCCGACCGCATTTTGCAAAAATCCAATTTCTTGATCTAATTCAGTTGAGTTCATTGCTATAAATCCTCCAACGACATCTGAATGACCTCCTAAATATTTCGTGGTTGAATGCACCACAAAATCCGCTCCGAATTCGAGTGGCTTTTGAAGGTAGGGAGTGGCAAACGTGTTATCGACAACGCAAAGTGCCCCATTATCATGAGCAAAATCTGACAGCGTTTGTATATCAACAATGGATAACAACGGATTGGACGGAGTTTCCGCCCACACGAGTTTCGTGTTTGGGTTCATGTTTTTTTCGATGTCTTCTTTGATAGAAAGATCAGCAGCAGACCAATCAACCCCCATACGCGTAAGGACCTTTGATATAAGACGGAAAGTTCCCCCATAAGCGTCGTTTCCCATAAGTACATGATCTCCAGGGTTTAGAAGCCTAAGGATTGTATCCTCTGCGGCCATACCGCTTGCAAAAGCTCTACCATGGTTTGCTCCTTCCAATGCGGCAAGGCTCGTTTCCAACGCTGTTCTTGTTGGGTTCCCAGTTCGTGAGTACTCATAACCGCGGTCCTTACCTACCTCGTCTTGTTCGTATGTAGTTGTTTGATAAACAGGGACGGTGATAGCTCCGGTCTGCTGATCAGGCTTTTGACCAGCATGAATTGCTCTAGTCTCGAATCCCCATTTCTCATCCATGTTTTCCCTAGCCATTTTTTCCCTCTCTCGATGACTCTACGTAAGACAGTATGTCAGATTCTGAAACCACAGCGGTTGGACGGCCTTTATCCATGACTATTATGTTCTGATCCTGATCCAATTTTAAAAGAACAGAACTAATCAACTCGCCAGAGCCAACAAAATTTAAACGCGGACCCATCACATCGGCGCATTTCTTTTTCAGAAATCCCTCCTCAAACGATCCGTCGAGTAATTGGACTTCATTAATTGTTCCCTTTATCTCAGCGGCAGAAAGAGGAAGGTCTCCTTGAGCAACTACTATCTCTGACAAGTTGTGCTCCTGAAGGAGCTCAATTGCTTTGACAACCGAATCCTCAGGACGGACATAAAGAAGTCTTGGCACATCGGAACCTTTGCTCTCCAGAATCACTTCAAGATTTAGTCCCTCGTCAGAAATAAATCCGTACTCTTTCATCCACTGATCATTAAAAATCTTTGAAAGATAACCTCGTCCTGAATCAGGGAGTAGGACCACCACAAGGTCTTCATGAGAGAGTTCACTAGCAACAGTCAAAGCTACGTCAACAGCAGTGCCGCAAGATCCTCCAATTAGTAGTCCCTCCTTCCTAGCAACCTCGCGCGCTCGTTTAAATGATTGTGCGTCGGTAACTGCTATCACTTTGTCTATTAAGGAAGGGTCATAAGTGTCAGGCCAAAAATCCTCTCCGACCCCTTCTACAAGGTAAGGACGGCCATCACCACCACTGTAGACAGAACCTTCTGGGTCAGCGGCAATTATTTGAATATCTGGATTCTGTTCTTTCAGATATTTCCCTACCCCGCAGAGTGTCCCCCCTGTGCCAGCTCCAGCAACAAAATGAGTTACTTTCCCTTTAGTTTGTTCCCAAATCTCCGGTCCTGTTGTTTGATAATGAGAAAGGGGATTTACAGGGTTTTCGTATTGGTTAGGCCTATATGCTCCTGGGCGCTCTTTTACAAGTCGCTCAGCTGTTGAGTAATAAGATCTTGGGTCTTCAGGAGCGACATCAACCGGACAAACTATTACTTCAGCCCCGTATGCTTTAAGAAGATCGACTTTCTCTGAGCTGACTTTGTCGGTCATAACAAAAATACATTCATATCCTCTCTGAGCTGCGACAATAGCTAATCCGACCCCAGTATTTCCTGAAGTAGGTTCTATGATGGTTGATCCGGGGCTAAGAAGGCCCTCTTTTTCCGCCGCATCAATCATTGCTATCGCCGGCCGGTCTTTCACGCTTCCACCAGGATTCGTTGTCTCAACTTTCGCTACAACAGGGCATGAAATACCCTCAGTAACACGTGTCAATCGCACCATGGGTGTTCTGCCGATAAGGTCTAGAACTGAATCTGCAATATCCATATCTTTGACCATAGTGGCGAACCCTTTCTCTCCCACCCAACCTAATGAGTTCTAAAATGAACATTTCAAAAAATACCCATCTGATCAGTAGGCCAAATGCAAAAATTGCTGTTGAGCCAGATAATTGGCGCAAAGAAATGTTAGTCCAAGCAGTTACTCGGGCCGGTGCGACTGTTAGTGAAATCAAGGATGCTTCAGCTCTTATTTGGGCTGATCCAAGTAGGCCCGAGTTGCTTACTGAACTATTGGAACCATCCTTAGAGTGGGTACAACTGCCGTTCGCTGGAATAGAACCCTTTCTTCCAATGCTCGATGACCAAAGAGTATGGACCTGTGGAAAGGGTGTGTATTCTCAACCAGTTGCAGAACATGTTTTAGGCTCGATATTGGCCTTGAAACGTGGTTTAGTAAACTACGCCAGGAAAAATGAATGGAGCGAGCCAGTTGGAGAAACTTTATTCGGCGCACATGTAGTAATTCTTGGTGCAGGTGGGATTGCAAATGATTTACTTCCTTTGCTTTCAGCTTTCGATTGTGAAACAACCGTCATTCGCAAATCTGACGCCAGCCATGACGCCGCCACTCGAACCGCTCGACTTAAAGATCTTCCTGCGATCCTTCCCAGCGCAGATGTTGTTGTTCTCGCACTTGCATTGACTAAGGAAACTTTCGGTGTCGTAAATACTTCATTCTTAGATCTACTTCCTAGGAGCGCTATTTTAGTCAACGTAGCGAGGGGCCAACATATTGTCACTCCTCATCTTGTGCATGCTCTTCTAACAGGCCAGATCTCTGGGGCCGTACTTGATGTAACAGATCCAGAACCTCTTCCGGATGACCATATTTTATGGACTATGGACAATTGCCTAATCACTCCTCACATAGGAAACACGCCGGAAATGGGTATTGCCCTCCTAGCTTCTCGCGTTCAAGAGAACGTTCAGCGATACCTATCCGGAGAGGTTTTGCTAGGTTCCGTGAATTTAGAATTAGGTTATTGAGGTACTTCTTCGATAATCGATTCAAAAACCATATAGCCACTGGTATGCCGCAGCATCCGCAATACGCGCTTTGCAACTGCTTGTGTACTTTCGAAACTTATCGTCCCTGAAGGAACGTCAATAGGTCCAAATGATTTGATTGCATCTGCTACAAATCGGCCGTCTGAAGTTTCAGCCGCAATAACAGCCTGTTTCCAAAGCTCGGCTAGATCAGATCCTAATATGAAGCGTCCACTCGCAGGCGGAATACCATCAATCATTTGAAAATAATCTGCAGCTTGATTGACGCTCAGAGAAGGATCATCCCCGTTGGTTGAGGCAAACGAAACCATTCTGAAATCTCCTATGCCGGGTATATCACTGGGGAAAAAAGAAGCACTGTCCAATGATGGCCCTGCTACTATCGGTGTTAGCCACCCTGCTCCTCGGATCAATTGCAGCGTTAATACTCCTACTCTATTTGTTGCGCAGACTGCTATGACATCTACATCAAGTGACTTATTTCGGTCTGCAGGCCCTATTACTGAAGGAGCGGTCACCATGTTAACTGCTGACTCTACCGTGGATCGACCTCCTAGACTTCTCCATCGATCTCTAAACGCAATGCATTCTTGTATCGTTTCAGGAACGGTATCGTCCCAAAAAATAGCAGTAGTACGATCCCCCTGCCCCCATAAATAATCTGCCATTTGAGCTCCATAGACCTTTGGTCTTGTAACCATCGAAAAGGCTAAGGAGTCTACATCTCCCAGTCCCCAATTCTCTTCGGACGCACAGGGCGAAATTATTAGAACTTCTGCTTCTTTAGCTCTTCTAATCGCTGGAGCAGCATAATCTAATTCGCAGGTTACGACTATAAGCTGAACGCCGTTTTCGATGAGTCTTTTTGCGGCGTTATCGATTACTGAGAGACGCGATTGGCTATTTTCTCTCAGGACTTCAACCCTTCTCCCTAACAACCCTCCCTGTCGGTTGATTTCTTCGATCGTTCCAATAAAGGCAACACCGGGTTGGCGATCATACGATGACATTATGTTCTCTTCGTCAACAATTATTCCTACCCGTATTACATCGGAAGTTTCAGCTTGTTCAACTGCTATCGCCTCTTTCTCGACCTGCGAAGTCACCGTTGGTTCAATAGGAACATCAGTTTCCTCTATATCCTCAACAGCTTCTGTGGTTTCCGGGCTCGAGTCTGAGCAAGCAGCTAAAGCTAGAAACAGCAGTCCTGCAATCAAAAAACGAAACAAACGGGGCATGGGTAGATGTTAGCTAGGTTCTTATGAAAGGTAGTGGCGGGGATAGCAAGGATCTTTTAAATCGCAAGCACATCGCGCAGTTCTCCTATCTGTTCCCATGTATAACCAAGTTCTATGAGTATCTCTTCAGTATGTTGTCCGAGTTCCGGAGCAGCAACAGATGGTTCAGTCGGTGTTGCTGACATTCTTATTGGCGAGCCAACAACCCTTTTGGTTTCTCCATCAATATCTTCCAAATCAACGATGTACCCATTGGTCGTTACTAGCGGGTCTGCGGCAGCTTGAGCATAATCGTTAACTGGAGCATAGCGAACTTCCATCTGATCGAGAATTTGAGCCCACTCTTCAGTAGTTCTGCTTTTAAAACCATCCGTTAGAAGTCTAAATAGTTCCTTTCTTATTTCAGTTGTGTAAATCAATGGGGCAAAACGTTCATCGTTGATCAATTCTGGAACGCCGACCGCTTCATAGAATGCTTCTCTTTTATCAGGCAAAACCCCTACAAGTGCGATATGCCCATCTGCTGTTTCAAGGATCCCATAGGCCATTGGTAACAGTGGATGGCCTGCGTTGCTGCGGCCGGGCACTTCACCGGTCATCAGGTATGCCGTATATTCAGATGCCTGAGCATAAATTTGTCCGCCTAAAAGCGATACATCTATTCTTTGGCCTTCCCCAGAGTTTTGCCTAGAGAAAAGCGCCGCCAAAATACCAACGGCCATGTTCATACTTCCAATATGATCGGCGATCGTGGCACCTACTGGTGTAGGCGGTTCCCCATCAGATCCAGTAGTGCTGATAAGTCCTCCGGCTGCCTGCCCTGCGAGATCAGCTCCTTCTCTGTCAGCCCCTTTACCTTCAGGGCCAAATGTTGAACCCATTGCATAAATAAGTCCCGGATTTGTTTCTCGAAGTGCTTCGTAGCCTAAACCCCATGCCTCAAGTGTTCCGGGTTTAAAGTTTGCTACTAGAACATCGGCAGTATCAACCAACTTTCGAAAAATCTCAGCCCCTTGATCAACTCGAAGATCAATAGTTATACTTCTTTTCCCCCGATTGCACGCTTCGAAATAGGGGGTTCTCAAATCTTCCATGGAAATCGGTATCCATCTTGCCATGTCACCCATTCCCGGAAGCTCAACTTTTATTACCTCAGCCCCTAGATCTCGAAGAGTTTGACCTGCTTGAGGGCCCTGCACAAGCAAACCTACATCTATAACTCTCACACCATCTAATGCACCCATAACTTACCCCTTGTTTAATCGTGTAAATATTTACTTGGAACTTACTGCAGATGATAAAAGAAAGAGGAATTCGAGTTAAAATTAGATACGAATTCAGGAATATTCAGCTCGGGTCGCATATCACCCCTGACTTTGGGTATTCTCGCCCCAGAGGAATCGCTTTTTATTTTGAAAGAGGAATCATGAGTAAACTAGTTGAAGGAAAAGTTGCCTTAGTTACAGGCGCAGAAGGGGGCATAGGCCGCGAGCACGCTTTGATGTTAGCTTCACATGGAGCCAAAGTCGTCGTCAACGATCTAGGGGGTGATAGGCATGGGATCGGAGAGGATCTTTCAGCGGCGCAAAAAGTAGTAGAGGAAATTAAATCTTTCGGTGGTGAAGCCGTAGTTAATGGTGCCAATGTCGCAGACTTTGACGCAGCTAAGGGAATGATCGATCAGGCGGTTGAAACATTCGGAGACATTAACATCGTTATTAATA
This sequence comes from Acidimicrobiaceae bacterium, assembly GCA_002715405.1. GTDB lineage: Bacteria > Actinomycetota > Acidimicrobiia > Acidimicrobiales > UBA8592 > UBA8592. The sequence continues at coordinate 7,728 of PAZD01000049.1, read as the reverse complement.
ATGCTGGGATCCTTCGCGACCGGATGCTTTTCTCTCTTTCCGAAGATGATTGGGATGCGATTATGAGCGTCCACTTAAAGGGAACCTTTGGGCCCACTCACCATGCTGCTGTCTACTGGCGAAATAAAGCTAAGGCCGGTGAAGAGACTTATGGAAGAGTTATCAATACCTCTTCACCTTCCGGTATTTATGGGAACATAGGACAAAGTAACTACGGTACAGCAAAAGCAGGTATAGCTGCCTTTACGGTCATTACAGCTATGGAGCTAGCGAAGTACAACGTTACTGTTAATGCCCTTGTTCCGGCAGCTTTATCGAGAATGACCGCTGACTTAGTGGGAATGGATGGCTTAACCGAAGAACAGAAGGAAGCAATGTCACCGAGATGGCAAGCCGTAACCGCAACATGGCTTTGCAGCGAAGAGGCAAGTAACGTCACGGGACGACTCTTTGACATTCGAGGTAACCAATTAGGAATCGCTGAAGGTTGGAGCCTTGGACCTGTCGGAACCCAGCCTGATGACCCTTCTGAGCTTGGTCCACTAATGGCGGAGCTTATGTCCAAAGCTACTTTGAACGCAAACATGGGTGGGAAGCCGCAAGGTGGAACTGGTAGGCCAGAAAACGAACTCTAAAGCTATATTTCTAGCGGAGTGATAAGTTCGAATCCGAGCTCAACAGCTGCAGGTATCTGCCTATGATCAAGTGTTAGATACTTCACAGGGCGAGGAAGTCGATCAATCGCTGCAAAATGAAGAGCGTCAACTAGCCTTAAGCCGAATTTGGAACCTAGCGCAGAAGCATGACTAACACACCGTCCATCTAATGGGACTACATGAAACGTATCCCAGTCAGTGTTAAACAGGCGCGTAAATTCAGTGTGCTGCGATGGTGAAATAGAAGCTCGATGGAGGGTAAGTAGAGCTTCAGTTCGAACAAGTTCTGATGCACACCAGGTATCAATTTGGGACATCTCTTTAAGAACCATGCTTCTATGTGGGCCATTGAGATAGCGAAACACAAGCGCAGATGTGTCCACAGTAAGAATCATGATCCACGAAGTTCCTGAAGGATTCTATCGATTGATAGGTCTATGGGGATTAGTCCAGCTTCCGGATCTAATGCTTTATTTTCTTGTTTAGGCTTCATTACTTGCCCAGTAGCAACTAGATCATCTAAAGCTAGTTCACCGTGAGGTTCCAAAGGAGTTAGTTGAGCAATAGGCCGACCATCAATTGTTACGGTAATCCGATCACCTGCTTCTGCCCTTCTTAGAAATGCTGATAATCCAGCTCTAAACTCTCGTACACCAACATTATTTCCGTTTTGCATAATGCTATGATACCCGACTGTGTACATAGGTGTACACATTTGAATGTGGCAAATTTGTGTCAACCCCGTAAGCTTAATAAAAATTCATCTGGTCTTCACCACCAGAATGTCCAAGGAGAAATAATGAACTTTGCCTTTTCAGAAGAACAAGAAACCCTTCGAGAGTTTGTGAGAAATTTTCTAGAAGAAAAATCATCTGAAGCAGATGTGCGCGAACAAATGGATACGGATAATGGTTTCGACCCCAATGTTTGGCAACAAATGAGTGAGCAAATGGGCCTTCAAAGCCTCATCATCCCCGAAGAGTTTGGTGGTCAAGGTTTCGGCTATGTCGAACTCATCGTCGTTCTGGAGGAAATGGGGCGAGCCCTGCTTTGTGCCCCCTTCTTCTCTAGCGTCGTACTCGCAGCTAACACACTTATCCACTCTGGCGATGAAACTGCTAAGAGCGATCTACTGCCACAAATTGCCAGCGGAACGATAGCTACAGTGGCATTCACCGAAGAGAACGGGAAATGGGACGAAAGTGGAATCACCATGCAAGCAACTGAATCTGATAGTGGGTTCACTCTAGACGGAACAAAAATGTATGTATTGGATGGTAGTACAGCTGAAATTATCCTGGTAGCCGCTCAAACTTCAAAGGGAGTCAGCCTCTTCCATGTTGCTGCAGATGCTGAAGGGCTCACACGAACTTCTCTTGCTACGATGGATCAAACCAGAAAACAAGCGAAAATAGAATTCTCTGGAACTCCGGCAACTCTTATTGGCGAAGAAGGCCAAGGTTGGGACATTCTTTCTACAGTTCTTGATCTAGCTGCTGTGGCCCTAGCTGCCGAGCAAGTTGGTGGAGCCCAAATGTGCTTAGATATGGCTGTTGAATATGCCAAAGTCAGGGTACAATTTGGGCGTCCAATCGGTTCTTTCCAAGCAATCAAGCACAAATGCGCCGATATGTTGCTTGAAGTGGAATCTGCGAAATCAGCCGCATATTACGCAGGATGGTGTGCTGCAGAAATGAACGAAGAACTTCCCTCTACCGCAAGCCTTGCAAAAGCGTATTGCTCGGAAGCATACTTTCATGCTGCCGCTGAGAATATCCAGATCCATGGTGGTATTGGATTTACTTGGGAGCATCCGGCTCACCTTTACTTCAAAAGAGCAAAGAGTTCTGAGCTGCTCTTTGGTGACCCGACATATCACCGCGAGTTACTCGCTCAAAGAATCGGTATCTAATCAAGTCCAGAAACCCTTAGCTCTCTCAATGCAAAGTTTCGATCCTTCTGTAGATAAGCGCTAACCTATTGGGATGAAAGTAGCTGTTACTGGGGGGACCGGCTTTACGAGTGGCCACACCTTGAAAAAGCTAATTGAATATGGGCATGAACCGGTTGTTCTAGCAAGAAGCGCTTCGAAACTTGCCAAAGTGGAAAAACTTCATGACCTACCTCCAGTGAAGTATATTCTCGGAGATGTTTCTGATCACAAAGCAGTCGTCTCTCTCTTAGATGGATGCAACGCAGTCCTACATATTGCCGCTGTGACAGGTACACAGATCCGGAAGATCCCTTCTTTGAAAGCTACCAACATCGATGGAACACGAACGGTACTTGAGGAAGCTACCAAGAGAGAACTAGATCCGATTATTTATGTCTCCTCGCAGAGTACCCTTCACCCCCCACCTGAAGGTATATACATGGCCAATGGACCTCTGTCCGATGAACCTCTAGGCGTTTACGCCCAATCTAAGGTCGAAGGGGAACGCATAGCAAGGAAATTACAAGATGAAGGACACCCCATCGTCATAGTATGGCCCTCGGGAATCGTCGGCCCACAAGATGTCGGCATAAGTGTCGCGGCTAGTGGAATAGCGCGACTTTTAAGAGTCCCTATTCTCCCTCTTCCAAAAACTGGAGGGATACTAATGCACGATGTCAGGGATCTTTCTGAAGTTTTAGCACGTTGTATAACTCAGAACATAGGACCTCGAAACTTTGGAGTTTTCGGGCATTTCTATGATTGGGATGAAACGGAAGAGCTGCTACGCGAAACAACAGGTCGAAAAATAAAGTCTATGCATCTTCCAGATAATCTATTCCTCGGGTTAGGGCATTTAGGTGACCTATTTGACCTGATTCATCTCCCCTTTCCCCTCGACTACTCGACAGCACAGTTCATGACCGGCCTAAAACCCGGAGATGACCTCGATACCCGTCAGGAATTCAATCTGGAGTGGCGATCCTTAGAAGACTCGTTCTTTGATACCCTCCGATGGCTTGTGGAAGAGGGCCATCTGAAGTCCCAAAAAGTTCCTTCTTTAGGCTATTAGAACTTTACGCGTTATCGATTTCCACAGCTCTCTGTATGTTATTAAACACATCAGGCTGTGCATCTAAGGTCACCGCCCATGAGGGAATTAAGGGAAGTTCCATAGGTCGAGAAAGATATTGTTCTCCTGCCGCAGTGATAGTTTGCGCAAACATTTCGACCAACTGTTCTTCTTTATGACGATCTACAGGGAACCCATTCATTTCTGCATCATGGGTGAAGTGATCGACAAAATCCAAAGCTGTGCGGTAGTAGGTAGCTTTAAGAGTTCGAAATACCCCCTTAGAGAATACCTGCCCTCTAATTGCTAATTTTCTGTACATTGATTTTGTTATGTCAGTTGCCATGCGGTGAAGACCTTGGCTGGAATCATTCTCCGATATGTGTTGATGCTTGTGGTCATAAACCCCCGCCAAGTCAACCTGACAAACTCTCCCGCTCGTATATCGGCGGTAAACCTCCGAAAGGACTCCTACCTCAAGGCCCCAGTCAAATGGGATCCTTAAACCCATTACGACATCAGCGTTCATTGCGCACTCTCCCGCCAGTGGGTATCGGAAACTATCAAGATAACTAAGATAGTGATCTGAACCAAGAGTCTGCTGAAGTGCACGAATCAATGGAGTAACCAAAAGCCTTGAAACACGCCCATTAAAGCCCTGTTCATCAGCCCTAAAGTAGAATCCTTTGGAAAATACATAGCCAAAGGTCGGGTTGGCAACAGGGTAAATTAGCTTTGCAAGCATATCCCTTGAATAGGTGACAATGTCAGCGTCGTGCATTCCCAGAACTGACCCTCTGCCTGAAGCCAGAAAATACCCCATTGCATACCAGACATTAGCTCCCTTTCCTCGCTCTAAAGGCCCGAGATTGTGTTGAGCGAGATCCTTCTGTATTTCTCGCATTGCGGGCCCATCATTCCAGATAATACGGCATCGCGCATCTACCCCTTGGAATGCTTTTTTAGCTTTTTCAAATTCTTTGTAATCAGCATTATCTAGACCAACTATGATTTCATCAAGATATGTAACTTTTCGTAATTCTGAAACAATTTTTGGAATTGCAGGCCCCTCAAATTCACTATACAAAGCAGGAATAAGTAGAGAGATAGGTCTCGTTTTAGCCCAATCCGAGATATCTGACTCAAGTTCACCAACTGTTCTATTCGATAAATCATGGAATGTGGTTATGACACCATTTTGGAAAAAGTCGCCCACTACTTCCCTTTCGTTTATTGTTAAGAATGATATGCCTTTTTTGTTGATTTCATGCACATCAGTTCTTACCCGAAGCGCTTAAAGCGCCCAATTCACCGGGCCTCTTCCAGAGTCCGTCAATACTTGATTCGCTTTTGAAAACGGCCCACTCCCAAAGAATCCCCTATGAGCGCTTAGAGGGGATGGATGCGGAGATTCAATCACGTGATGGCGGTCTTGGTCGATCAACGACTTTTTCTTTCTAGCAAAAGCCCCCCAAAGAAGAAACACGGTCTTCTCTTCTTTCTCATTTACTTTTCGAATGACCTGATCTGTAAAAGTTTCCCACCCTTTCCCTTGATGGGATCCGGCCTGATGAGCTCTCACAGTCAACGTAGCATTTAAAAGTAACACCCCCTGAAGGGCCCAAGGCTCTAGGTTGCCATGGTTAGGAACATCAATACCCAAATCGCTATTAAGTTCTTTGTATATATTCCTCAGAGAGGGAGGAGTAGCGATCCCTTTTTTAACTGAGAAACTTAATCCGTGAGCTTGCCCCTCACCGTGATATGGATCTTGACCAAGGATTAGAATCTTTACACCCATGTACGGGGTTAGATGGAATGCAGTGAAAACCTCATTATGTTCTGGAAAAACCTTGGAGTGCATTCTTTCTTCGTACACATACTCCTGGAGCTCTTTCCAGTATGGTTTATCAAATTCTGGTTTAAGTAAAGGGTTCCAATCGGTCTTCATAAAGCGAAATCTAGCTCATACAACGTGGATGCACATAGGTACAGGTCGACATCTTCGCCCCTATTTGAACTATCTATTTGAGACCTTAGGAACCCATGGGTAGCATTCCGAGATGGATAATGATTTGAATTCGTTGACAGAAGGAATGGCAATCCCCTATGGAGGAGACAAAGTAGCTTTTGTCTCAGCTGAACTTGCTGATTTATTTTCAACTGGGGATCATCTCATTGTTGTTCAAACCACAGGAGACCTTCTGCATATTCCTAGGGGAATCTGGTCTCTTTCTCAAGAAGCGGTCGGGAACGCATATACAGCTTTTACACAAATGGGTGCAATCACTGATGAGGCCATCACTGCGTTCTATGAAGCTTTTGCAAGGTATCTCGAGCAAGACGACTCGTTCGAACTAATTGCTGAAGCTAACTCGATAGATGTGCAGGAAGCAAAATCGAAGGAGCGATCAACAACGAGATTGGAGTTATCCTCGACGATGCGGTCAAATATGATCGAAGGGCTGCGTATGTGGAGTCGAACTACCTCAAGGCGGGGGGAGTCAACTGAATCTATAAGCCACGAAGGGTGGACAGTCAACCAACTTACTGCTGGCTTAGGCGTTGTTGGCTTTGTATTTGAAGGTCGCCCTAATGTTTTCGCTGATGCTACGGGTGTTTTACGGTCAGGCAATACCGTCGTTTTCCGGATTGGTTCAGATGCCCTACAAACAGCTAATGCTATTGCCGAATACGCCCTTAATCCTGCGCTTAGCGAAGCTGGTCTTCCTACCGGAGCCGTTTCTCTGGTCAATAGCCCTGCACGATCAGCTGGGCATGCGATGTTCTCTGATGAACGCTTAGCTCTTGCAGTGGCTCGGGGGTCTGGTCCGGCTGTAGCTCAGTTGGGCGCTGTTGCCCGACAAGCGGGTATTCCAGTTAGTTTGCATGGAACTGGAGGAGCTTGGATCATAGCGGGTGATAGTGCCGACCAAGAGATATTCAAAAGCGCAATATTTCATTCTTTGGATAGGAAGGTTTGCAATACCCTAAATACCTGCTGCATCCCGAAGTCACGGGCTCATGACCTTGTCCCAGCATTTCTTGAAGCGTTACCCCAAGCGGGTCAACGAAGAGACGCTCAAAGCAAGCTCCATGTTGTTGAATCCTCTGCGGAGTTCATCCCTGAAGAATGGTTTCGAAATGTATCAATTGACCGAGCTGAAGGTCAGGTCATCGAACCACAAGCAGAGCTGATTCAAATAAGTGACCTCGGCCATGAGTGGGAATGGGAGAACTCGCCCGAAGTTTCTCTCGTCATCGTCGATTCGGTAGAAAATTCAGTCGAACTGTTCAACGAATACTCTCCACAGTTTGTCGCGAGCTTAATCTCAGAAGATGAAAAGGAGCATAATGATTTCTACAAGTCCATCAACGCCCCATTTGTCGGCAATGGGTTTACGCGTTGGGTTGATGGGCAATACGCCCTCGGTCGCCCTGAATTAGGTTTGTCAAACTGGCAATTCGGCCGTCTTTTCGGCAGGGGCGGTGTCCTTTCTGGAGATTCTGTCTTCACGATAAGAACAACTGTTGAACAAACGGACCCAAATATCACTCGCCTTAAATAGGAAATCTAAAAATCCGGAAAGAATGGTCACTGACGCTTGCATTGCCATCATCTCAAACTCATAATGGTCTAAGATCTCATGTGTTATTAACTTTAGAGGCGATATGAAAAACAAAGTGATCCTTGTCGGATTAGGGGCAATCTCTCTGCTTTTGCCTGCTTGTGGCGGCGGGAGCTCTGACGGTGGCGAAGAAGGAACTGTTGTAGGTGTTCAAGGCGGAACACAAGTGGTTGCTTCCGATGTCATTGCTGAAGCACAAGAACAACGGGAAAGCAACCAAGATGAAGATAGCGAAGCTCAGACGCTTTCAGTTGAAGACGTCGAAGTTGAAGAACTGAATGAAGCCCCAGCGCAAGAAGACGAGGAGGAAGATATTGAAGTCTCTGAATCTGAAGAGGATCCTCTGGATGGCCTCCTTAACGCTGTTGCTACCTTTCAGGGTTGCCTCGAAGACGATGGATTTGAATTCATAGGGGCCCCCGGGCAACCCGGTCCTGA
>PAZD01000048.1 GCA_002715405.1 Acidimicrobiaceae bacterium | reverse complement strand
CCGAGCCTATGTCAGACAGGCCTTTGGTCTGGGTCAGGCTCCGGCTAACTTGAGTGAGCGATGAAGATCTACACAAAGACTGGCGATGACGGCACAACAGGCCTTTTCTATGGCGGCAGAGTAGCTAAAGACTCTCCGCTACCAAAGGCATACGGCGCAGTTGACGAAGCCCAAGCGGCGATTGGCCTTGCGCGTGCCGCCGTTAAACACTCAGAACTAAACGAACTTCTGACAACCGTTTGCCGCGATTTGTACGTCGCGATGGCAGAACTAGCTACGCTGCCCGAAAACCGCAGCAAACTTGATCCTGGCACAACGCTAGTAACTGCTGGAATGGTTCAAATTCTTGAACAACAGATAGACAACGTGACCAACCGCTTCGAAACGCCTACCGAATTCACCATTCCAGGTCAAAACGAAATATCGGCACGACTTGATTGGGCAAGAGTCGTGGTCAGGCGAGCGGAGCGAGAAACCATCGATATTTGTCAAACGGAATCCCAAGTCCTGCCATACCTGAACCGCCTCTCAGATCTCCTATGGGCTCTGGCCAGGTGGCAAGAAGACGAAACGCTCTACAGCAAAGGCCCGCAGTAGCACACCGCATGAAAGAAAGACCATGGCGAACCAACTAGAAATTTCCGCAATAAATGTCGTCGTCGCTGAAGCAGATGAGGCTTCCGTCGCAACAGATCGGCCGATAAAAGAAAGCGAACTCGAAACCCTAGGAGTCAGCCAAAACTTCCTAGCTGCTAGTGGATTCGAAGGAAAAATTGGCCAAACAGTGTTGCTGCCCGAACAAGACCCAATAGTGATCGCCATTGGACTAGGCGGACAAGAAATCACCGAACCCTTGGTCCGGTCCGCAGCGGCCTCTTTGTGGAGAGCCTCTAAGCACCTTGATTCGGTTACCTCGCTTCTGCCGCTAACAACCGCAACCGACGTTGGCGCAGAAGTTGCACTCCAAGCCACCGTCGAAGGAATGCTTCTCGCCTCGTACCGATACGACGAACTGAAAGGAAGCCCAGAAGAACGTTCTGCTCTCCAACAAGTAACGCTCGTTGTCCCAGACGGCGTTGATAGCGCCGCGGCTCTCTCAAGAGCAGAAGCGGTAGCCAACGCTATTGCTCTCACTCGAGACCTAGTAAACCGCCCCGGCGGGTCGCTCTCGGCAGTTCAATTAGCCGACGAGGCCGTCAGTGTTGCAGAGAAATCTGGCTTAGAAGCTGAGATATGGGACCGAGAACGCCTAACGGAGGAACGATGCGGTGGCATGCTCGGAGTCAATGCCGGATCTACCGAAGAGCCACGCCTAGTGCGACTTACCTGGCGACCGAAGGGCGAAAGTCGCGGGACGATCCACTTTGTAGGCAAGGGCATCACCTTCGACACAGGAGGACTCAACCTCAAACCATTTGAGGGAATGAAAGAAATGAAAATCGACATGGGAGGAGCAGCGGCAGTGATCGGAGCCATGGCTGCTGTAGCAGCGCACAGTCCAGACCTAACGATCATAGGAACCTGCTGCTGCACCGATAATCAACCCAGCCCCACCGCCACGAAACCAGGAGATGTCCTCAATATACGCAACGGCAAAACTGTAGAAGTTCTAAATACCGACGCCGAATGTCGACTGGTGTTAGCGGACGGACTATCAATAGCAGCAGAAGAAACTCCCGACCTCATAGTCGATCTGGCGACCCTCACAGGCGCCTGCCTCGTGGCATTAGGTTCGCAGTACGCGGGCCTCATGGGCAACAACGAAGACGCGATCGCAAGAGTGGAAGCGGCCGCAACAAAAGCTGGTGAGCGACTTTGGCACCTGCCTTTACCTAACGAGTACCGAAAACAATTGGATTCCGATGTAGCCGACTTGCGAAACATTGGATCTGGGAGGTTTGGCGGCACCTTGGTCGCCGGTCTTTTCCTCCAAGAGTTCGTAGACGAAACACCCTGGGTGCACCTAGACATCGCAGGTCCAGTAACAACGGAAGAACAGGAAGCAGAGTTTCCCAAAGGAGCAACGGGTTTCGGAGTCCGCACCCTGCTCGAAATTGTCAATAATTGGTGAGAAACCACTAACTCTTTTACCCAGGGCGCCGAATCGACCCGAACCAACTAACCACACCCAAAGACACCGGAGAACAACATGCCACCAGACCTCTCCCAAGACTCAAATGTTCGACTGCTCACCCAATGGATCGACGAAAGCGAACGAATCACCGTGCTTACCGGAGCGGGGATCTCAACGGACTCAGGTATCCCCGATTTCCGCGGACCTAACGGTGTATGGACGAAAAACCCGAAAGCGGAAAAAGCTTCAAACATTCAGAACTTCGTCTCGGACCCCGAGGTCAGAAAAGCTTCATGGCGAGACCGTCTCGACAACAGAGCCTGGTCAGCTGATGCAAACGACGGACACAGAGCACTCGTTCAATTAGAAAAGCGAAACAAACTCGTAGCGTTACTGACCCAAAACGTTGATGGACTGCACCACGCAGCAGGCTCATCAGCGACAAAAGTTGTTGAAGTACACGGCACCCTCAGAGAAGTTGCGTGCCTTGAATGCGACTACCGCGACGACATGCAAATAGCGCTCGACCGAGTTCGTCAAGGCGAAGAGGACCTGGACTGTCCCGAATGCGGAGGAATACTCAAGAGCGCCACGATCTCATTCGGGCAATCGCTAGTCCAAAAAGACCTCCTTAAAGCGGAGGCAGCAGCACAAAACTGCGATCTCATGATTGCCATCGGAACCACATTGGCTGTGTACCCCATAGCAGCAGTAGTTCCGTCAGCTCAACGGGTCGGCGCAAAAATAGCGATCATTAACGCCGAACCCACCGAAATGGATCACATAGCAGATCTGATAATCCGGGAGTCCATAAGCCAAGTCCTCCCCATTGCTGTCGGAGGTGCATCAAATCTCCCGGAAGAAGACAACAACGGAGACGCACAAACCACCAAGTAACCGTCAAGCCGAGAACCAGTAGAATCAATAACAGCAATCGTCAATATCGACCCTTGAAGAGAAACGCGATGACCAGCTACGGAGACTTACTCGCGGCCACGAGACAACACGTACGAGAAGTCAGCACCAACGAAGCTGCCCAATTAGTTGACGACAGCTGCACAATTCTCGACGTTCGTGAACCCGAGGAGTTCGAGCAAGGAGCCTTATCCGATGCAACCCACATCCCGCGAGGTCATCTGGAAAGCCAAATAGAGCAACGAATTCCTGACCGCGACAGCACAGTATTGGTGTACTGCGCAGCAGGATCTCGATCAGTTTTCGCAGCTAAGACCCTCGCCGATCTCGGCTACACACAAGTCGTTTCAATGGACGGCGGCTTTACCAAATGGAAGTCAGAGGGTCGTGAATGGTTGATGCCCGAATCCCTCACGCGACACCAAAGAAACCGATACCAACGTCACCTGCTCCTCCCTGAAGTAGGAGAAGAAGGACAAAACCAATTACTTGACGCCAAGGTCTTGATACTGGGAGCAGGAGGTTTAGGCTCACCGGCCGCCATGTACCTCGCAGCAGCCGGCATTGGAACACTCGGAGTCATAGATATGGACGTTGTCGACGAATCCAACCTTCAACGCCAAGTCATCCACAACACAACCCGCGTTGGGCAATCCAAAGTGGAGTCGGCGAAGCAAACAATCACCGCCCTCAACCCAGACATCCAGATCGAAACCTACGACACCCGCCTCAACGCTGACAATGTCGTCGACCTACTCTCAGGCTGGGACGTAGTTGTAGACGGAGCCGACAATTTCCCAAGCCGATATCTCCTAAACGATGCGTCCGTGAAGCTTGGAACCCCCGTAGTCCACGGCTCAATATTCCGATTCGAAGGTCAAGTCACGGTTTTCGACCCACTAAACGGACCGACCTACCGCGACTACGTGCCGGTACCGCCTCCACCAGAACTAGCGCCATCATGCGCTGAGGCAGGTGTACTCGGCGTCCTTCCTGGAGTCATCGGGAGCCTACAAGCACTCGAAACCATCAAACTTGTGCTCCAACTAGGCGATCCACTCATCGGACGACTCTTAGCCTTTGACGCCTTAGACATGACCTTTCGCGAATACAAAATCCGTCGCGATCCCAAAAACCAAGTCACCCACGACAATCGAGACCGCATCAACATCGCCGAATACGACCAATACTGCTCACCATCAGTCACCTGAGTCGCTTAACCCCAGCAACCGGCCTGCAAAGGCTCATTCGAAGCTTCGCTCTACACTTCTCACATGGCAAACAAGCGCGTCGTGGTTATAGGCGGCGGCCCCGCAGGACACGATGCAGCAACATATGCAGCGCGTTTTGGCGCCGAGGTAACCCTCGTCGAGCGCGAAATCGTTGGAGGAGCAGCGCACCTCCGAGACTGCGTGCCCTCAAAGTCCATGATCGCGACCGGAGGAGCACTCTCGTTTGCCCGTCGACTAGACGGCATGGGACTAGCCAATGTAGAAACCGGAGTCGACGCTGAACACCTCCGCGCCCGCATCCAAGGCATAGAACAACGCCTCGAGCAATCCGTCACACAACTATTGACCAGTCAAGGGGTAACGATTCACCGCGGAACCGGGCGACTCTTAGGCCCAAATGAGGTATGCGTAGACACCCCCAACGGTGTAATCGAGATAACAGCTGACGCAATTGTTCTCGCCACCGGAAGTCGACCACGTATCCCAGAATGGGCGCCAATCGACCATGAACGTGTACTCACCACACGTGACGCGTACCCCCCAGAGCAGATACCAGACCACCTCGTCGTCGTAGGCTCAGGTGTAACAGGCGTTGAGTTCGTGCACATGTTCGCGTCACTCGGGTCCGAAGTCACCCTCATCGTCAGTCGCCAACAAGTACTGCCCCAAAAAGACCCCGAAGCCGCAGCACTACTCGAACACAACTTTCTAGATAGGGGAGTCCAATTACTCAAAGGCGCACGAGCAACCGAAATCCTGCGAAAAGGACAATCAGTAACTGTCCACTGCTCAGATGGACGAATCGCACAAGGTAGTCACGCCCTCCTCGCCATTGGCTCCGACCCGAACAGCCAAGGTCTCGGTCTAGAAAACACCGACATCGCAATAGACGATGACGGCTACATCCAAGTCGACCACAACCTCAGATCTTCAGTACCCACCATTTATGCGGCAGGAGACCTATCAGGCAAACTTCCGCTCTCCTCAGTAGCCGCAATGCAGGGACGAAAAATAGCAGAACACATAATGGGCCTCCACGAAGGACGAGAACACCGCCACCTCGACTACGACAAAGCTGCCTCTGCGATCTTCACTGAACCAGAAATCGCTGATGTCGGGCTAGCTGAAGCTGAAGCTTTTGCCACAGGACGCAAAATCCGAGTCACAAAGGTCCCCTTTTCTTCAAACGCCAAAGCACTCATCAACAACGACCCACTTGGATTCGTCAAGATCGTTTCCGACCCGAACACCGGACACGTATTGGGCGGATCAATCGTCGGACAGCACGCAGCCGAACTGATCTCAGTTGTCGCACTAGCCGTTAGCGCCAACCTAAAAGTCCAAGACATCCACGAAAGCCTCTTTGTTTACCCAACTCTCAGCGAAGCCCTCTCGGAGGCAGCAGAGTGAGCAAGCAGCAAAAGGTGCTCATCACTGGAGGGCAAGGGCAACTCGCAACCGATCTAATTCAAGTTTTCAATAGCAGTGACACAGTCGCTCTTAGTCACCAACAACTCGACATCACCCAACCAACTGACGTCGAAACTGCTCTGCGTCACCACAAGCCCAATGTGGTGATTAACGCAGCAGCGTTTACCGACGTGGACAAATGTGAAGACCATCCAGTTAAGGCAAAATTAGTCAATTCGCTTGGACCCGAAAACCTAATTGCAGTAGCGAAGCAGATAGATGCTCGAGTGCTGCAAATCTCCACGGATTATGTCTTCGATGGGAAGCTCGAAAGACCCTATATCGAATCAGACGATACGAACCCACAATCGATCTACGGACAAACCAAACTCCAAGGTGAACAAGCAATGCGCGACCATGACCTCATCGTCCGCACCTCATGGTTATGTGGCTCACATGGCTCAAACATCCTAAAAACGATTGTTGCTTTAGCCCAAAGCGATCAGCCGATGAAGTTCGTCAACGACCAAACAGGTCACCCATCATTCACACACGACATCGCCGTCACCATAAAGCAACTAATCGAAATCGAAGCTCAAGGAACTTTCCACGTAACGAATCAAGGTCCTGTGAGCTGGTATGAGTTTGCCTACACGATCCTCGAGATGATGGGACGACCAGCTCATCAAGTGACTCCCATAACGACCGACCAACTAGACCCACCACGGCCCGCCACTCGACCAACCAACTCCGTTTTGAACAACCAGGCATTACTCGCCGCAGGACTCACCCCTCCACCTCACTTTCGTGACTCCCTCCCTCTCCTTTTGAAGGAGATTTGTGCCTGATCAACTAGAAATAGTGATAGTCCCAATAGACGATCACCCGACAGCTCAAGTGCTCGCAATAGGAGCACTTCTAGCGCTTGAATGGGCCGCTCCATACGCCGACATCACAATTGGCTCCGACGGACTCTCAGTCTGCGAACCATCTCCTCAGGTCGCTGGTGGACTCCTCCGACTTAGTTCCGACAGAAAAGAACGACTCGGTATTGCAGCTCGCAGCGCAACTCACAGCGGAGAAACAAAAATTCACCTAGTTGAGAACGACGACGGCGACTGGAACCTCTCAACAAAACTTGATCCGTGGACGGCAACAGGCCTTTTCTTCGCAGCCAGCACCTTCACGCCTGCGACAACAGCTGGTGCTGCGCTTCAAAGGATCCTTGACGTCCCAAAGCGCGAAGACCCGCGGACGATAGAACTACTCGAGCTCTCCCAGGACTGGGCTCTCCAACAAATAGACCACATGATCCAAGACGTTGCATCGCGAAGCCCTCGACGAATAGCAAACACGCTGCAGAGCGCCACTGCTGAACTTGAAGCACTCACCCACACCCATGAACTACTCAGATCTCGCTACCAAGCCGACATCGAAATCATGAACCCGGACCCGGACTCGGACCCGAACCCATGAACCAAACACCAACGGCCACACTCATCATTGTCGCCTACGGGCAACCCGCCTTAACAGAACTCCTCCTCGACTCCATAGCCCAAAACACACCCGAACCTCATGAAGTCATCGTCGTTGACAACGACTCTCCCGACGACTCAGCGCAACGGGTGGCAAATCACCCATCTCATCCACACCTAATCCAGGCGCCCACCAATTTGGGGTACGGCGGAGGAGTCAACCTAGGAGTTCGAAAATCCAACTCCGAAACACTCGTGATAATGAACTCAGATCTCCAGGTCACCCCTAACTGGCTGACGCCACTCACCGACCCGATCAACTCGAATTCGGCAACAATCGCTGCTCCTATCTACACAGACGAACAAGGTCACGTTATTGAAAGCGGAGCGTCGATCACCGCCGATGGACACGTCCACACATCTCGGAAACCTGTTTACGGGGTTAAACCTGTGGACCACGTCTCGGCGGCTTGCTGGGCAATCGACAAACAGTCGTTTGAGTCGTTCGGAGGTTTCGACCCAGCATACGGACTGGGCTACTACGAAGACCTAGATCTCATCAACACCCACCGGTTAGAAAAATGCAACGTCGTGGTAGTCGGCGATTCAGAAGTTATCCACCGGACGGGAGGATCCTTTCAACCCACCGACGCGAACCGACTGTCCCACCGCAACCACACACGCAGTGCGTTCCGCTGGCAATGGCTCTACAAAGACACTTCCAGAGCGGTTTGGGATGGAGAAACTAGCTTCACCCATGGCCGAGTGGCCGTCATCGGACACCAACCAGAGATAATCAGGCACCTACAAACACACAACATCTCAGTCGTCATCATCAAAGATATGGAGCAACTTCAGCATCGCGGGAACCGCGACGATGTCATAGTCGTCCAAAGCGACAACTCGCAAGCCAGCCAACTAGCCCCACGCGCCGAAATCACCACACCAGATGACCTTCCAAACGCCTTACAAAGAGCCGGCATCCATCCGAACACGACACCACCCCGACCCCGATTCTCCTCAATAGCTGCCACCCGATCACGAAGATGGTGAACCAATGACAGACAACGACGCACTCTCCCAAGCTTCCGCCCACCTAGCAACAGCCCGACAGCTAGGACACAACCTCCGTGCGCGCAAAATGCCAGCAATCTTTAGCTCCCGCCGACTTCTAACCACCATCGAAACTGTCACCGATGAACTATCCGCAGCTATCGACCTCATCAACTCCGCACTCGTAACCGAGCGAGAACGAACACAACAACTAGAGAACGCCATCAACCGCCTCGAACTTATAACCGCAGGAGACGAGCAACTAATCGACGATCTCGGCGCTGCGATTGAGACAGCGCAAATTGAACTGGTCCGTCTGGAAAGACAACATGACCTCCTCCGATCCCGACTCAACTCCAACGAACCGTAATGAAGATAGGAGTAGCTCCCGGCCGTTTCGCAACAGCAATCCATACTGCGCTTAGCCAACGCGCCAATGTTGAAGCCGACATCCTTTCCAATGAGACCGACTCCACCCACTTCACTTTCGTGATAGCAGTCGACGACGAACCCGTACCGTCCAGAGCACCTGTCCGGCGCTACATCACCCACCACCTGGTTCAAACAACCCCATGGACCGTGGTAGCAGCCCGGCATCTCCTACCAGGTGCCGCAGCGAGAGGAACTACGACGCCTACCATGGCGCCCCTACCCGTCAGCACTCCACCGTTGACCACACCGCCTCAACCCGGAGTAGCAATCCTTGACAGGCAAAATCATAAGGCGCTCGAAGCGGCCTTAGAAGATGCATCCATTCATGTTCTCGCAATCGATGACCCCAACGTCGGCATCCTCATTGACCCATACAGCTCGAATGGTTTCGCTGAACCCTTAAGAGACGCTATGAGTCAAGAAAAAGTNGTCATCGCAATGCAAAGCAACGAGGCAGCGAAGGACACCATCCTTCACGACACCAACGGTTACCTCCTCAATAAACCATCCGACATTCGCGCGGCAGTAGAAATGTTGGTGACAGACAACAACGAACGAGCCCGCCTTGCGTTCGAAGCCCGTAAATCTGTCACCACGGCGAACTGGCAACGAGTAGTTCGAGCCTTGCTCCTAAACACGCGAACCGGAACACCCACCCTCGAACAATTCAGCAACTTGCCAGCTCATAAAAGGTGGTCTAAAAGACTCGGACACGCCCACCTATGGCGAAGCGCAGAATACGACAACGGCTCGATCACACTTGAAGATCGCACCCTGAACCTCCATGACCTAGGCC
Organism: Acidimicrobiaceae bacterium; assembly: GCA_002715405.1. Classification (GTDB taxonomy): domain Bacteria; phylum Actinomycetota; class Acidimicrobiia; order Acidimicrobiales; family UBA8592; genus UBA8592. The sequence goes on along the minus strand of PAZD01000048.1, from coordinate 17,997 downwards.
CACTCCGGAAAACAAATCTCGAACGCAGCGTCCCAAAGCGCGACCGATGACGCAGCAATTCCTGCGATACGTTCCCTAAACATGAGCCGCGACCGCCCACGTCGGCACCGCCGACCAATCGAACGGCTGCTCCTAACAACTCTTGGAGCGGCGACTGCCGTTGGCTTTATAGCAACGTTCGTCGTTGGNTACGCGGTATGGCAGCTAGACCAGGTCGAACGCTTCGAAGTAAACGACGTCCTCACAGCTCCAACAATGAAACCCGTCACAGCNTCGGACCTCCTACGACTCAATGCCCCCAAAACACAAAAAGCCGATGAATCTTCGAGTGAAACAACGACAGAGATTCTTCTCCCCCCAGCAATCAGCGACCCGGTAGCGCAAGCTGAGAATTACCTTCTTGTGGGCTCAGACAGTGTGGAAGGTATCTCAGCCACGGATGTCATTATGACCGGTAGAAGCCAAGCGGTCGGAAACCACCTCGCAGACACAATCATGATTCTTCGGCTGCGAAATGATGGAACTGCCGCAGTAGTTTCAGTACCTCGCGATCTCCTCGTCCCCATAGCCAGCACTGACTCCATAGCGAAAATCAACAGCGCATACAATTTGGACTCATCTGCCCAAACCAGAGCAGCGCGACTCATCGAAACAGTTGAGGCTCATTTCAATATTGGACTTCAACACTTCGTGGAAGTTGACCTCGACGGCTTTCGAAGACTGGTCGACGCAATCGGCGGAGTGTCCATGTGCTTCAATCGACCCACACGCGACCGAACCGTCCAAGACAGCGGNGACCCGACCCAAGGAGGCACTGGGTTCTCGGTAGGTCAAGGATGGACACACCTAGACGGAGACCGAGCCCTAGCCTTTGTCCGTAGTCGCCGCTTNCTCACCCAACAACAAGACGGCGAATGGGTCAGACTCGGAGTTTGGAACGACCTTGAGAGAAACAGTCGACAGCAACAGTTCATTTTTCAGGCATTAGACCAGACCTTCGACCGAGCTATAGGAAACCCACGAACTCTCCAACGCCTCCTCAGTATCGTCGCAACCGATGTTCGCACCTCGAACACACTGAGCGTCTTTGACGACGGGTTGAAGCTCGCACGACGATTTAAAGGACTCGACGTAGACGACGATCTCGAACGGTATGCGCTTCAGCTAATAGACGTAACCGTCAACGGGCAAGCAGGCCTGCAACTAATCGACAATGAGCACAATCAACGCGTTACACAAATCTTCCAAGGGGTCGGATGGAACGACGTCATCGAAGAACGAATCGAGGTAACGGTAAAGGGCCCTAACTCACTTTCACTGGCCGCCAGGCTCCGAGGTGCCCGCTTCAACGCAACTCACCAAGAAGATTTACCGAGTACCGCTAACCGCATCAGATACGGAGTCGGAGGCGACAAGGCGGCAATCCTATTAGCGGCCAGAATCAAAGAACAGATCGAAATGCTCCCAGACCCGTCACTTTCTGGAAACCAAATTCGGATCGAAATAACAACCGAACCACCCTCAGTCATGGTTGGCTACAGAGCCATTGAGCCGCCCCAAGCAGTAGCCACGCCAATAACCGACACTGTCCCGCCTCCACCCCGAACCATAGGAATATGCGGCTGAAAGCCCCCATAAGTTCTCAGTCAGATCAACAAGAACACATAGAAACCAGAGCCGCGCCGTTGAACCGCTCCGATCTCGTTAGCATCACATTTGTGTCCAAACTGATACGTCGCAAATCCGACAAAGAAAGACTTTCCCGATGAACACCGTTGCAGTCATCGGAGCAGGTTACGTCGGCCTCACCACAGCAACATGCCTCGCTCACCTAGGCCACACTGTAACCTGCGCCGACATCAACGAAACAAGAGTCGATGAACTGAACAACGGCCAAGTACCAATCCACGAATCACGTCTACCCGAACTCCTACAAGACGGGCTGTTCCAACAAACTCTCAAATTCGTTGTCGGAGCGCGCCAAGCGGTTACAAACAGCGAATTCGTGTTTCTTTGTCTCCCCACACCACAAGGCGACGACGGTCGAGCCGACATCTCAGCCATCTCACAAGTCATCGAAGAAATCCGAGAAATCATCCCGGCAGGAAGCATCATCGTCAACAAGTCCACGACGCCCGTTGGTACTAACGCAGCCATACAGTCGCTAATTCAACGCGACGATGTTGCAGTGGTATCAAACCCAGAATTTCTTCGCGAGGGTGTCGCGGTCACCGACTTCCTGCAGCCAGACAGAATCGTGATTGGCGCAACTGACCCAGAAGCGGCGCAAAAGGTAACCAGTCTCTATAACGGAATCGACGCACCAATAATTACTGTTGACCCCGCCTCCGCGGAAACAATCAAATACGCAACCAATTCCTTTCTAGCGACCAAGGTCTCATTTGTTAACGCCTTAGCCGCCGTGTGTGAAGCGGTCGGCGCGGATATCGAATCGGTCACTCGGGGACTCGGCTCGGACCAACGCATCGGATCACGTTTCTTACAACCCGGCCCCGGATGGGGAGGGTCCTGTTTCCCGAAAGACATGCAAGCCCTGGTACGAATGGCCGATGACGCCGGATACCAATTCGATCTTTTGCGCGCCGTTATAGAAGCAAACGAACAACAATTTGTACGAATTGTGAGCAAGGCCGAACAACTCACCGATGACAAACTCGCCGGCGCAACGATCACGTTGCTTGGCTTGACCTTTAAAGCTCATACCGACGATCTCAGAAATTCGCCCGCTATCGAGGTAGCTAACCTCCTTAGCGCAAAAGGAGCCAGACTTATCGCATATGACCCAATGGTCGATAGCGAAGCGGCGTTGCCCGAAGGAATCGAACTAGCTCAGAACATGGAACAGGCCCTCGCAGATTCCGACATAGCAGTCATTCTCACTGAATGGCCAGAATTCGCTAGAGCTAATTGGGGAGCGTTACGCGACTCTATGAACGCCCCTCGAGTGCTTGATGCCCGCAATGCACTTGATCGACATGCAATGCTGGATCTCGGGTTCCAATACGATGATCTCGGTAGAACATAAAGACGCCTATTACATGATGAATCAGAGCGCGAGAGTCTTCGAATGACAGACGAACTACGCGTCCTTATCACGATGGAAGCGGCTTGGCATCGGGTCCCAGGAGGCACCGGGCGAGTGGCCGTCGATTTAGCCAACGCTCTCTCGCGACGCGACGACATTGAAATCGAAGGTGTATCAGCATGGCATTTCAACCAGCCCTCATCGAACTACCGGCCATCTATTGACGTTCGACGGCTCCTCTGGCCCAGACCACTCTTATATGAATCATGGACTCGGAGTCGCAGACCGCGACTCAAGACTAAAGAGCATCACCTAGTTCACTCAACCACCGTTGTTGCCCCACCTCCAGGAGCCGTTCCCATGGTGGTCAACGTCCACGATCTGGCGTTTCGTCGATTCCCCGAACGTTTCCCCAAGCGATCTCGAAAACTCTTTGAACGCTCCTGGCAGCGCATATTGGAGAGAGCCGACGCAGTCCTATGCCCGTCAGCTGCGACCTCCGCTGACCTCCTCGCCGCCGGGCTCGACGCTGACCGTCTCCACCTCGTACCTCTAGGACATGACCCTCTTACTGTAAGTCCTGAAACGTCACTACAAACACGAGAGCAAATCGGTGTGCAAGGCAAATTCGTACTTGCCGTAGGCACGCTAGAACCTCGAAAAAATATCCCAACCCTCATCAAGGCATTCAACAAAATCGCATCATCTCACGACGTCGAACTCGTTCTCGCGGGCCCAATCGGATGGGGAATTACACCCGAAGAACTGCTGAGCTCGCTGGACGAACCCGTTAAAAACAGAATCCGAATCATTGGAGAAGTCAGTACACCCCAACTAGCAGCGCTCTACACGGAAGCCTCGGCGTTCTGTTACCCGAGCCTGCTCGAAGGATTTGGCCTGCCGGTGTTAGAAGCCATGTCATACAGCACCCCAGTTGTTACATCTAAAGGAACCGCCACAGAAGAAGTCGCCGGAGATGCAGCTCTCATGGTTGACCCCACTTCGATCCACGAAGTCAGTGAAGCATTAAAATTTCTTCTTACGAGTGAATCCGACGCCCAAAAATTAGCGAACCGCGGATATCAACGAAGCAAAATGTTTAGTTGGGACGCAACGGCCGCCGCCACCGTCGACGTCTATAGGAAGCTGACGTGACACGCATCGCTATCAACCTGCTTTGGCTGCGCCCAGGCCAAGTCGGCGGTTCGGAAACATATGCCATTCGGCTACTTAAGGCACTCAGCCACAACCAAAACGTTCCACCGATAGAAATCTTCGCCTCGGCAGCAACCATCGACCGCTACCCATTCCTAGAAACCCATTTCACAATTAACCAACACAACCCAATATTTGGTCGCGGAGGTCGGATATGGCTAGAAAACCGGTTGTTCGCCAACCTCCAAAGTGCCATGGCGGTCCATCATCTAGGCGGCACGATTCCGAGACACCAGCGAAGCGACCAAGCAGTGGTCACAATCTATGACGTCCAATATCGCGACCACCCACAAAACTTTTCTGGGATTAAGCGACGCTACCTAGACAACGCTATTGGCCGCGCCCTCAACGAGACATGCACCGTATGCGTGATGAGCGAATTCACTGCTCGTTGCCTGGAAGAGCACTTCGGCTACCCGAAAGAGAGATGCCAGCTAGTACCGCCTGCNATAGAAGCAGCGGTCACCCTCGAAACTCGCGAACGCGAGATAGGAAACTACGTCCTTTACCCAGCAGTCACTTGGCCACACAAAGAACACAAATTTCTGATCAAAGTCATTGAACACATCAAAGACGTTGACCTCGTCTTAGTTGGAGGCAGCGGTCCACTCCACAACGAAGTATNCAAGGCAATACAGCGTTCACCAGCCTCAGATCGCATCAGGCACCTCGGGAATGTCGACCAAGAAAAGCTTGATGGTCTATACCGACATGCGCTGTGCACGGCATTCCCATCAAGATACGAAGGCTTTGGCCAACCCGTTATCGAAGCGATGGCGCGAGGATGTCCAGTAATCGCAAGTCAGGGAGGAGCGCTACTCGAAACCGTTGGAACAGGGGGCATAACAATCCCGACGGAACTTGACCTATGGATTGACGCAGTGAACATCATNCGTCAACCAGATAAACGTGAACAATGGGTCGAGAACGGCTTTGAAAGAGCGGCCGACTTTTCTTGTGATCGAGCTGCCACAGCGCAACTGGCCGTCTACAACGAACTCCTCCGCCGATGAAGCAGTGACGCGATGCGTATAACGGTTATTTGCCCCCACTTCGCCCCAGACACCGCCCCAACGGGCGAAGTCATCACAGAGATAGTCCGCGAGCTAAAAGATCTCGGTCACCATATTCATGTAGTTACCTCTCTTCCCTGGTACCGCAACCACTCCGTTGAAGCAGGCTGGCGAGGGCGGCTGTTCGCGACAGAAAAAACCAATTGGGGACGGATCACACGAATCCACCCATTCATATCGAGCAAGCGAACCAACCTCCTCGCCCGCGCAATTGCCTTTGCCTTATTCAGTCTCGTAACCGCGTTGGCCGCAAGCATCAGCCGACGCACCGAACTCATATTGACGATGAGCCCCCCCCTAACCCTCGCGCCAGCAGGCTGGATCGCAGCCAGAAGACATAGGGCCCCATTAGTGCTCAATATCCAAGACGTGCACCCTGACGCTGCCGTGGAAACAGGAACGCTGAGCGATGAGCGGATTGTCAGTTTGCTCAAACGCCTAGAAACTTTCAGCTACAAGAAAGCCGACGCGGTAACAGTGTTGTCTCAAGACCTAAAGGGAAGGCTGTTGAGCAGAGTCGACGACGAAAGCAAACTATTGGTAATCCCCAATTTCGTAGACACTGAACGGATCTATCCCGCAGAACGAAGTAACTCCTACCGACAAGAACTCGGGGTCACGGATGAAACGGTCGTCCTATACGCAGGAAACATAGGTTTCTCGCAACCATTAGAACTAGTGCTAGAAGCCGCTAAATACTTTGCTCATCGCGATGACCTCGTCTTCGTAATCAATGGAAACGGTTCGCGGAGACTTCATTTTGAGGCTGCGTCCGAAGAAATCCCAAACGTGACGTTCATGGACTACCAACCAAACTCGCGATTGAACGAAGTTCTCGCCGCTGGAGACATCCACCTCATCCCGCTCAAACCCGGTCTCGGTTCAATCAGCGTCCCTTCAAAGCTCTACTCCATCCTCGCTGCTGGACGACCGGTACTAGCAAGTGTTGACCCTGGAACGGAAATTGACTTGGTTGTCACACAATCTGGTGCCGGCAGAAGCGTTCCAGCAGGCGATACGGAAGCATTTATTTCGGCACTAGAGGCTCTGATCGACGACCCTAATGGTCAAGTCGCCTCGGGGCTGAATGCCCGCCGCTTCGCTGAAGAATGGCTGTCATCTAGGTCTGTTGCAGAGACATATAACGAACTATTTTTTTATCTTCGAGATCAAAGGAAGGGCCCGTAGAGCGCGTAAGCGAGCCGCATAGGCGGTAACTTGGCGGACGGTATGGCCAGATCAGCAGCAGCGAAAAAAGTAGCCAAAGCCGCCAGCACGGGAGCAGGCGGTAAAGGTGCCGGTTCAGAACGAAAAATCTTGTTTCCGGCGGCAATGGTCCTCGTCGCTCTATTAGGAGTCGCGCTCGTGGTGGTAGCTCGAAACCAACGCGCTGATCTTGCTCCCGTGGGAGACCCTGGACTGGAAGATCACTGGCATAGCGCATATGACATTTACGTCTGTGATGAAATTGCCCCCGCCTCTTTTGCTAATGACTCAGAGGACGATCGAACCGGTATTCATACCCACGGTGACGGACTGATCCACATTCATCCATTCGTCAGTACTGTTACGGGTCAATATGCCACCTTGGGCGCATTCTTCAACGAAAACGAGACTGCGTTTGACGACAATACTTTTGAACTGCCTGGCGGGTCAGTGATTTCAGAAGATGATTTCACGTGTAATGGTGAGCCTGCAGAGCTTCGAGTACTGAAGTGGAATCAGTTGACGGCAGAAAAGCCAGTCGTGTTTACCGAAGATCTAAAGGATGTGCGCCTTAACGAAGATGGTCAACTATTCATGTTTGCGATAGTTGGCGAGAGCTACAACGACTCCGATATCCCTCGTCCGGATGACGCGTATCTCCGACAGTATTTGGGGCTGTCAGAAGAACAACAACCTCTCGGCGAAGGGGACGCAGGAGAGACGGGACCACTCTTGCCAGCGACCATGGAGCCGTTCGAAACAGATGAGCCGGCGGCTGAAATACCTGAGTCGGAGGAGCCGAGCGACGGCTGATTCAACATGTTCGCGATAGTGCTCGTCGGTGGTTTCGGTACTCGCCTCCGACCACTCACCGAACATGTTCCTAAGCAGATGTTGCCGATCTGTGGAATACCCATGATCGAATTGGTCGTAGGTCACCTGGCAGACCATGGGGTGGAAAAGGTTGGATTGGCAATGGGCTATCGACCCGATGCATTCCTCGAGGCATACCCGAACGGGTACATAGCTGAAACCCCCTACGAAGTTGCAGTGGAAAGTGAGCCGCTCGGAACAGCCGGCGCGATTCGTTTCGCAGTCGAACAATTCCAGCCCAAAGAAACATTTCTAGTGCTGAATGGCGACGTCCTAACTGACCTCGACGTTCGGGCATTAGTTGAGTTTCACCATGAGGTTCAAGCCGAGGTGACGATTGCCTTGCAACCCGTTGACGATCCGTCGAGTTTCGGAGTTGTTACTACCGACACTCGTGGCCGGGTTGAAGCATTCATCGAAAAACCCGAAAAAGGCTCCGTTCCCTCGCACAACATCAACGCAGGAACCTACGTGTTGGAACCTTCTGCAGTCGAGCAAATCCCGCAGGGTCGACCCGTGTCAGTAGAGAGGGAAACGTTTCCTGAGTTAGCCGCAAGTGGAACCCTATACGCGCTGCCCTCTGCCACATATTGGCTCGATACCGGCACCCCTCAACAGTTCATTCAAGCCAATCTGGACATGTTGAACGGCAAACGAAAACAAGTGCCCCACCTACCTGAAGCGGTAATCGACCNGACATCACTAATTACACAATCGGTGATCGGAAGCGGAAGCGAAGTGGGAGTGGGTGCGATCATTGACAAATCTGTTGTACTTGACCGCTGCCAGATCGGAGCTAACAGCGAGGTTCTAGGTTCTATCCTTTCCGAAGATGTTCGTGTCGGCCAAGGAGCGCGACTGGACGGATGCGTCATTGGGCAAGGGCAACATATTGAACCCGGAGAAATACTGATTAACCAGACTCGACCAGAGCTAAATCCGACCTAACGAAACAAATCCTCAGACGGGCTTCGAACTACCTCTTCCCGGACTGACCCGTCTCTCAACCAGGTGGCATCGACCCCGCGGATTAAAGCGACCGGGATACCTTCAGCCTTCCCACAAACGAGATCGGCGGCGGCAGCGAGCTCGTCGGCAATACAGACCTCGGTCACCTGCAGTTCTCGGCCGAGAGCATCTTCGGTCCCGCGTAGATCTATTACGGCTGCTATGCCAGCACACCCGATCGCCACATCGGTCACCCCACGCCGCCAGGGGCGACCAAAGGTATCGGAAATGATCACTCCAACTGACACTCCGTGATTGTGCTTAATCCGTTCTCGAATCCGCCTAGCCGACCGGTCACTATCCTCAGGAAGAAGTGCAGCGTGCCCACGAGCGACGTTAGATAAATCGATACCTGCGTTAGCGCACACAAACCCATGTTTTGTCTCCGTGATAATCAGATCACCACGTCGACGCAATATCCGAACCGCTTCGCGCTCAACTACTGGCTTATGAGAAAGGGGATCGGTTTGATCGATCTCGACCATTGCTCCTTCTGCTTTGGAAACAATCTTCTGAGTGACGACTAAGACGTCGTGATTATCAAGCCCCGAATCACTCGAGACGCATATGTCTCCGATAAGAACTCCTAGATCGGTGCCTTCCACTATTTCCGGAATTCCGGCCACTGGATGAATTGTCAGGCTCACGTGGTCTCTTTCTTGTAGCTAAGTGTTTTCCAATACTGCCTTTGCTAGAGCAGCTGCACGACCCTGATCGCTCATGATTGTGTCAGTCACCACCGATCGTAAGCCCGCAGCCTCTACCTTTGCCGCTAATTCGACATCCTCATGGTCAATTACTAGAGCGCTAGCGAACTCCTCATACAAGGAGGCGATCCCCACGACGCTACGTTCGAAACCGAGTTCTTCGAGCATCCGTGAAGCTGGCCCTTTCAAGGCGGCGCCCCCAACAATCGGAGAAATAGCCACAACGTTCTCTCTCCGCCGCTTGATGACATCGCCGACACCGGCAATTTCAAGCACTGGATTTACTGAGACGAACGGATTTGACGGAGCTATGACTATCGCGTCAGCTTCTTCGAGAGACGAAATAACGGACGGCCCTGGAAGTGCTTCTTCTATCCCTTGAAACCTCAAATTCTCGACCGCCACACTGTGCTGTTGAGCTACAAAATAATCTTGGAAATCGACCCAACCACCGCCTTCTAGCTTTAACTGAGTCCGGATTTCCTGATTGCTTGCTGGGAGTAGTTGCGCTTCGATCCCTAGCTTGTCGCAGATTTCTTTTGTTACTTCAGTCAATGTCGCGCCNTCACCGAGACGTTGGGTCCTATACAAGTGAACTGCTAGATCAAGATCACCCAAGTTGAACCAGGTCTCACCACCGAGTCGCTCAAGTTCATCTCTGACCGTCCAACTTTCTTTGGCCCGTCCCCATCCAGTCTCAGGNTTAACTAGCCCGCCGAGTGTGTAAGTGACAGTGTCTAAATCGGGGCTGATTGCCAGACCATGCAGACGAAAGTCATCGGCGACGTTAACTAAAGCAGTTACAAGATGATTTGAGTGCACCTGCAACAGACCGCGGAGAAACTTTGCAGCTCCTACTCCACCAGCTACGACCGCAATTCGACGATCTTCAGACACAACGTCGGAGCCTAATGTCACGACCAGGCAGATCGGAGAAAGTTTCCGCTATTAGCCTAAGTACCGACAAAAATCCGTGAACCTTAGAATCAGGGCATCCCACGAATACAAGCGTTCCCCAAAGTATTTACCGTTCTCCGCTAGTTGAGTTCTAAGAGAACTATCTGAGGCAAGTCGACTTACTGCAACTTCAAACTCTGGATAATTTCCGTACCAGAGGCCACCGTTCGAGCAAGCAACATGGTCACGAGTGGTTTCACAATATCTGTTCACTAATACCGGAATTCCAGCTGCCCAGGCCTCAAACAACACAAGCGAGAACGATTCAAGTGCAGAGGAGTTAATCAAAAAATCTGCACCCCGTAACAACGACCACTTGGTTGCATCATCGGCACCTCGGACAATTAAGACGTCTTCGTCGCTTTCTATGCTGACACTTGGTTCACCTAATAGAACGAGCTGATGATCTCCAGGGGAACGAGATTTGTAAGTGCGCCAAAAATCGATAAGCGCCAGTGTGCCTTTGGCATGCTCGATTCGCCCGACACAAATCGCGTAAGGTCGATCGATCAGTCCGAGGTTTTGAGCAATAGAAGGATCGCTTTTCATAGGCGCTTCAATTCCCCAGCCCAGGACCAGGCTCGGCAGATGAGCTACCGGGTGAGTCCTATTTAGTAACCGCTGTTCGGCGGCAGAACCGTAGATAAGACCCCGACTGCTCTGGAGCATCTCTGCAACCCGAGACAGTCGGAGAAAAGGTTCATCATGGGCAGCTGGAATTACTACAGCTCGGTTTTTCACCTGAGGGGCTAGTGCCATCGTTGGCCAAAACAAATATGGTGCAAACATGACTAGATCTGCTTGTGATTCTCGGACCGCATTAGCAAGACCCTCGCTCACGGGGCCTTGATGAAAAAAGAACTCATCCTGTTTAGTCGCTTCAATACTGGAAGGTCCCATCTGAATTCGACGTTCCAACGGTGACCACTTGTCATCGCGACCCGAATCAACGAGATAGCGGTTCACACGAAGGGAATCATCGAATATTTCGCCGGGTATTTCCGCGTTTTCCCAGGAGTTGGAGGATTGAGCACAAGTTGTGTAGAGACCCACACTCCACCCAGGCTGCAGAGCGACTCGTCTTGCGAGTGCTCCAACTGCGTTCTCAGCGCCTCCGACTGGCCCATAGCGCGGAATAACGAAGTCGATTTTCATAATGAGTAGTCCCAGGACAGCGCTCTATCTAAAGCATCGGCGACAAGTTCACTGGAAAACAATTTGCTACGTTCACGCCCACTTCTAGAAAGTCGATCAGATAGCGACTGGTCTGACAACACACGCTCGATCGCGGAGGCCACCACAGCGGGTTCTTTGGAACTGAGCAACAGGCCTGCGTCGCCGACAGTTTCGCCTATGGCCGTGTTTTCATAGGCGACAACGGGGAGCCCGCGAGCCATCGCTTCCAATATTGGTACCCCAAAACCCTCATGATCACTCAAAGTGCAAAAGATTGAAGCTCTCCGGTATTCGCGTTCTAACTCAGCGTTATCCACCCAGCCCGTTAGTGTCACAACATCCGTTAGATCAAGTGATGTCGTTAGTCCTTCGAGAGCATCATCGTAGGCGTCGGTAGTTGACGTGCCCACAACACGAAGCTTCACATTCGGCAAATTTTTGCGAAGAACTGCCATACAAGCGACTAGATCGTGGATTCCTTTATTTGGAGCTACCCGGCCGACAAAGAGAACGATCGGTGGTTCCTCCGGACTGTTCGTAGCTTGACTTATTTCAGGAAGTGGGAGCGGAATTACAAAACTCTTTACTTTTCCAAAGTTATCTAGGACCAGCGAATTGAATTGACTATCACATATAGCAAAAAGGCTCTTGCTCACGAGTTCGGCGAGTTGATCATGCGCGTTGAGTATCTCGAACGCCGCATCCGGATCCCACCGAATTAGCAGTTCAGGAGGAGTGAAATTATGGAAGATTAGTCCCAGCGGTTCCGGTCGACTGGTAAGAAAGTCCGCGCACGTGGATGCCTGTCCAACGTGGTAGATCAATAACGCGTCGTCGGTAGCGGAGTGGATGCGGCCATTGGCCTCCTCAAGGTTAAGAGACTCATTCGACGTGGCTGGATTTTCTTCGCTTACGAAGATTTCTGAGTCACAGCCACGTGAGCGAAGATGATCTCTAATCCACAACACGTGATCGCCTATGGCGTCTCCATCAGCGAGCATCGGGACAAATTGGTGAATGGATTTCCACCTCACAACGACTCCAGGACCAAGTTTGAAATTTGATGGCGAAATTTTTCTTGAGTGGTCTNGCTATCGAAATTCCTTGCCCTTTGACGGCCAGCGCGCCGGAGACGTTGCGCCAATGCGCCATCGTTGCTCACTCGATGAATAGCTGATGCGATAAGCATTGGACTCTTTTCGGCCAGCAACAAGCCCCCACTGCCCACGGTCTCGGCCACAGCAGTGCAGCTAAAGGCGATCACAGGTAAATCGTGGTTCATGGCTTCTATGACCGGTACGCAAAAGCCTTCGTGATCACTAAGACAGCAAAACACATCGGCTGCCATGTAGTGAGATACGAGTTCTTCCTGGGACACGGAGCCGTGAAACGTAACGTGATCTCGCATTCCGGCATGATTAATAATGCCGTTCAAAGTCGTTCTATAACTCGGCGGACCATCGGTGCCCACGAAGTGGAGATGAGCGTCGTCGTTGTGGACTTCCCTTAGCGTCCTTACCGCCGCGACTAAATCGTGGTGAGCCTTGTTGGGCGCAATCCGACCGACAAACAGCACCTGGGTGCCTCGTCGATCGCGTTCCAATTTAGTCAAAGTGCTTTGATCTGGCCCAACGTCAAGGGGGTCAAAAAGGACCGGGATCGTTTCTGTGGATGCGTAGCCGAGAGCGTCAAGTTCTGACCTGTTGAAATCTGAGTCGCAAATGGCGTGATCACATAGCTTTGCGTATCTAGCCATTTGGTCTCTACCGAGTTGAACTTCCGCAGCTAAGAGGCCATCCCATTTACCCACTAACGAAACGGGAGTGATGTTGTGATAGTTGGCGACCTTGAGTGCTGGATGCCGTGCCCACCGATCAGCCACTGGACTACCGATTGAAAACTGGTAGATGACGACGTCGGTATTGCCCGGAAGCCCATCAANGTAATGCGTGTCAGCCATCAACTCCGTGTGGCGAAACATGGAGAATATTTCGCTCTCGAATCCCAGTTCCCTGAGGATCTTCCGAAGGGCAAGGGTGTGATTCCCGACGGCATCTCGAGGTGAAATGGTTGGAACCAGCTGGTGCACTGTGGTCATGGAAGCTTCGCAGTTATCAGAGAGAAAGCCGAATCAGAGGATTCGGCAACGCTGATATCTGATGCGTTTTCGCGAGAGAGCAAATAGCACCAGGTTTCGCTGTGTAACGGGCGACCTTGGAGTAAATCAGCAGCTACCGGACCGAGTCGACGGGACAACATCTCAGGCTTCACTACGATTATCGCCACGCGCGCGCCGGGAGCGGATCGCAGCAAAAGGAGCCTCAAAGCCCGNAGTTGTTCATTTAGAGAACTTCTGTCTGTAATCCCGCACAGGATGAAGCCGCCCAGGGTGTCGGTTTCGAGGTGATCTAGATGCTCAATCAACTCGGATTGTTGAATGTCGATTGCCTCAACGGCTCTCCCTGTCGGTGAGACACCGTAGCTATCCACTCCTTGATCTCGCAAGAATTGGATTAAAGCTGGCTCGAATAGATCTCCGAATAGAACGCGGCCGGATGCCCCACGGAAGTGCTCTGACAGGGCCTCTTTGATCCCCTCTGAGGCCGATAGTTGAGTGATGCTGGCGATTAATTCGGATCGCGCTGCGGCACCAACATCTAGCTGGTCTTCGACTAAGGACAGCCTTCGGTTGATGTTCTTGAGACTTGCATCGATTAAGCGGAGAGGGCGAGTGATGTGTATGCCCAACGCGGTGATTTGTTGCGCCATGTGCCGGTGATAGAAGTACGTCAACCGCCGAACCACCCACTTGGTGAAACTACCCACGGGCGACCTTGACTTGAGAGGTACAGCGGCATCTACGTAGGAAGCGGCTTCGATACTTCTGATGGTGTCTTCGACGCCATTTTCGAGACTTGCGTCGGGAATCCACCGGCGAAACTCTTCGTCGAGGCTTCGCAGTAGAGCCCTGGGATATTCACCTGTGGCAGCTCGCCGCCGTGCCTCAAGTTCAATTTCCGCAACTACTTCTTGAAAGTAGTCGGCGTCAGACTGCGAATCACTCATTATTCAGATCCTCCATAGGCCTGGCCCACCGACGGCGTGACGAGTCGATAGCGTAGCTGTGACATGCGGGTTGCTATTGACGCTACGCCACTGATTGGTATTCGTACCGGCATCGGTGTTTTCTTGGACGGTTTACTTGGTTCTCTTAAGGACTTAGGAGAACACGAAGATAACGTCGAAGTAGCCGAATACACCCTGTCTATATCGGCTCAAATACGGGGCCGCGCTCGAGGCACATGGGTACCTTTACCCGCCGCGCAAGCGCCAGCTATCTGGAGGCTATTCAACGCTCCGAAGATTGAAAGATTCCTGGGAGGAATCGATCTAGTGCATGGAACTAACTACGTCGTTCCTGCCTCGAACGTCCCGCGGTTAGTCACCGTTCACGATTTGTCGTTTCTGGACAATCGTTTCGCGAAGACTGGTTTCGGACGTCGGCTTCATCGTTCTGTCAAAAATGCGGTTCAGTCCGGTGTCACCATTCACGCCATCTCCAACTTCGTTGCCGAAGAAATTCGAGACAAATACTCGGCGTCGGATGTGAGAGTGGTCTACCCCGGAGTTACCCAACGGCCAACGNCTTCATCGTCGACTACCCCAACGATCGTTGCGGTTGGGGCGACCCAGAAACGAAAAGGCATTAGCGATCTAGTTCAAGCCTTCGAGATTGTCGCTCACATCGACCAAGAAGTTGAACTCCAGATCGTTGGCCCGCCAGGTGATTCCGAACAGGANATTCATACATCCATCCAAGCACTTCCTGTCAAGATTCGAGACCGCGTGCATCGAGTCGGCTTCGTCGATCAACCCGTTAGAGATCAACTAATTGCTGGCGCCACGATTCTCGCCCACCCAAGCCACTATGAGGGCTTCGGTCTCCCCATCGTCGAAGCTATGGCTACAGGTGTTCCTGTTGTCACTACAACCGGAGGCGCGATACCAGAAGTCGTGGGACAGGCCGCAGTGACCGTGACACCGGGCGATGTGCAACAACTTGCGGGAGCACTTTCGGAGTTACTCGAGAATGAGAATTCTCGAAGTGCTCTAATCGCCTCTGGTTTAGAACGATCCCAAAAGTTCACTTGGGCGACGACTGCTCGAGAGATGAGCGCGCTGTATGCATCCCTGACATAAGTCGTGAACCAGGTCAATAGTCCGGTGGGGTGCACAAATCAGACTCTTACCCGTCCTAGGCTTGCCGTTGTTGACCCGCCAGAAAGAAGAGCTTCGATTGCGCACCGCTTTGATTACAGGTATCACCGGTCAAGATGGCCAGTACTTAGCCGAAGTACTTCATGAAGAGGGGTACAAGGTATATGGCCTCATCAAGGGCCAGCGAAACCCAAAAGCCGAGATGATCACTACGGAGTTTCCATTCGTTGAACTCGTTGAGGGAGATTTACAAGACCTCTCATCACTCATCGCGGCCCTGGAATACACCCAACCCCACGAGGTCTACAACCTTGGCGCAATCTCTTTTGTGGCGCTGTCGTTTAAACAAGCTGAGCTAACTGCCAACATCACAGGGCTGGGAGTCCTGAGACTCTTAGAAGCAATCCGGCTCGTTGGAGGCGAAAATAACCCAGTCCGCTTCTACCAGGCATCATCAAGCGAGATGTTCGGCAAAGTCCGTGAGACTCCACAGACGGAACTGACGCCGCTCCATCCTCGCAGCCCATATGGGTCCGCCAAAGTATTTGGACATCACACGACCGTGAACTACCGCGAGAGCTATGGCCTGTACGCGTGCAGCGGAATTCTCTTCAATCATGAGTCGCCTAGGCGAGGAATCGAATTCGTAACCAGGAAGGTGACAAATGCCGTGGCCCGAATCAAGCTTGGACTTCAAGACCATGTCGCCCTCGGCAATCTGGATGCNAAACGCGACTGGGGCTTCGCCGGTGATTACGTAAGAGCGATGCACCTCATGCTGCAACAAGACGAACCTGACGATTTTGTCGTAGCAACTGGTGAAACTCATGCGGTTAGTGAGTTCGTGTCTTTGGCGTTTGCAGCAGTGGGTATTGATGACTGGGATGCTTATGTGCGCATTGACCAACGGTTCTTTCGGCCTGCTGAAGTAGATCTGCTGGTGGGAGATGCTTCAAAGGCGAGAAGCCAGTTGGGATGGCAGCCAGAAGTATCTTTCCAAGATCTTGTGACAATGATGGTTGAGCATGATCTNGAGTTAGAGAAAAAGAAACTTTCTTGATCTAGGTAGCGATCCCAATATGACCCTAANGCTGGGTACTCTCGTNCAGTAACCCCTTCAGGAAGCCCCAAGGTGCGAATCAAAGCAGCTTTATCACTAGTTGTTATCACGCTTACCTGTATCTCCCCGGGCCACCTTTTGGCGGCGGAGACAAATACCCAAGACTTGGCTGAGCTGTCTGCAATATCAAATCCCAATGACCCTTGCTTTGGCGGATGCGCTCCATATGGGGTCCCGTGGCATTTCGAAGCTATTGGTGCACCCGAAGCTTGGGAAATCACGAACGGTTCGAGCGATGTAACAATCGCCGTGGTTGATACCGGAATTGACGACCAGCATCCGGATCTAGTTGGGAGAATAACTCGTATCCCTGGATGTGGCTTAGGACAGACGAACCAATACAGCACCAGTCATGGCACATTTATTGCTGGACTAATAGGAGCCTCAGCCAATAACTCCCTGTCGACAGTGGGTCTGGATTGGAATGCTCAAATTCTTGATGTGAGAGTTATGAATGGGTCAAACGGCAGGACTAGTGACATCGCTGCGGGAATAAAATGTGCTGCTGTTCACGGCGCGGACATCATTACTTTGTCGTTTGTACAGCAAGGATCTCAGCTTTCGCCTGTCCTGCAACAAGCGATATCTGAAGCCCAAGATGCAGGTGTCTTAGTGATAGCGGCAGCCGGTAATGATGGCTACGAACGTCAGAGGTTCCCAGCTGCGGCCGAAGGGGTTTTAAGCGTAGGGGCCGTCGCTCAGTCTCTGGACATCGCTTCCTTTAGTACCCGGGGAAGCTGGATTGACTTGATGGCCCCGGGCGAAGGCCTTTTATCTCTCGGGGCCGGTCAAAGTAATGGTGTACGACTCGGACAGGGATCGTCTTTTGCAGCTCCAGTAGTCGCCGCCGGCGCGTCACTTGTTAAAGCGCGTTTTCCCTACTTTGATGCCACTCAGATCTCGAATCAGTTGGTCCGTACAGCAAAAACGCACATTAGCCAAGTCTCTAGTTCGCAATATCGAATTTTGGATGTCGAACAAGCGTTAAAGCAGCCCTATCGCAGTCACTGGCAAGTGACTGAGACCGGACAAGTTATTGCCCTAGGAGAGTCCGAACACTTCGGTGATCTTACGACTAGACCCCTCATTCGGAACGTAACTGCGATAGCGGCAAACTTAACTGGCCTGGGTTACTGGCTGGCGCAAACCAACGGAGCCGTTACTGCCTTTGGTGAGGCGCGGGATTTAGGTGATCTGTCAACGATGACGTTGAATAAACCGATTGTTGATATGGCGACTACTCCATCTGGTAATGGTTATTGGTTAGTGGCGTCTGACGGTGGGATTTTCTCGTTCGGTGATGCGCAATTCCATGGGTCGACAGGTGCGATGACGTTAAATAAACCGATTGTTGATATGGCGTCTACTCCGTCTGGTAATGGTTATTGGTTAGTGGCG
>PAZD01000047.1 GCA_002715405.1 Acidimicrobiaceae bacterium | reverse complement strand
AAAGAATGTAATCCTAATAAAGAATTTAAAAAATATAAACCCAAGAAAAAATGTGAACACGGGAAAAGGAAAGAATATTGTAAAGAATGTAATCCTAATAAAGAATTTAAAAAATATAAACCCAAGAAAAAATGTGAACACGGGAAAAGGAAAGATAGGTGTAAAGAATGTAATCCTAATGCTTTCTGTAAACATGAAAAAAGGAAAGATACGTGTAAAGAATGTAATCCTGATAAAGAATTTAAAAAATATAAACCCAAGAAAAAATGTGAACACGGGAAAAGGAAAGAATATTGTAAGGAATGTGGAGGAAGGAGGTTATGTAAATCATCTTGGTGTGAAACAATCGCGAAACAGAAACATTACGAAGGATATTGTATGTTCTGTTTTATGCATCTATTTCCCGATAAGAAAGTATCGAGGAACTACAAAACAAAAGAAAAAGATGTTGTTGATCGAGTGAAAGAAGCTTTCCCTGATTTTACATGGGTTCATGACAAACAAATTCAAGATGGATGTTCAAAAAAAAGACCTGATTTATTACTTGATTTAGGAACCCATATCGTTATTGTTGAAATCGATGAAAATAAACATTCAGATTATGATTGTTCATGTGAAAATAAACGTTTAATGGAATTGTCTCAAGATGTCCATCATCGTCCAATTGTATTTATCCGATTTAACCCTGACAAGTATGTTGATGAAGATGGAAATACTATTAGGTCTTGTTGGAGGATGAACAAAAATGGTATTTTAACAATTCCTAAAACAAAACAAGAAGAATGGAAAAAAAGAATAGATGTTCTAAAAGAAACAATCCAATATTGGACAGATAATCCAGTTGAGAAAATAGTTGAAATAATCCAATTATTCTACTGATTTATTTTAAATCTCTATCACTATTATCTAAATTTAATAATATTATATTATATTATATTATATAATGCGTTTAGAAAATAAATCGTATCAAGCAAATAAAAAGAAAAAGGAGAAAAAGAAGAAGAAGAATACAGGAAAGATAAATATAAGAAAAAAATCATCCCGTAAACCAAAAGGTCAACCAAAAGGCCAACCAAAGAGAAAGAATAAAAGGAAAAATATAAAATTATCCAGAAGAGTAAAATTAACTCGTAGAACAAGAGGGAAAGGTGGCCCTGATACACACCCTTCCCGCCCATTATGGAAAAAGGACGGAAAAAGGGCAAAGATTAAAAAAAAAATTAAAAAAAAATCAGCTCAACAAAATACGCTAGAGCGGGGTGTGGCTGCTGGAGTGGGGATGTCGCGGGGAACCCGTGTTAAACAGATGCCTAAGCAGATCGTCCCGCTGGCGGACGAGTTCGCCGCACGCGCAGGAACGCTTGACGCCGCGTTAGAGGCGGAGATTCTTTCTAAAGTGTTGGGGGGAGAACACGCGTGGAAAGCGCTCCAAGAAGATGACTTTAAAGGAATAAAAAATAGAATGAATGAGCTCTTTTATCTGTTACCACCTAGCTGGGCTTCACTCATGGATTATGAGGAGTGGAGGCAGGGGATTAGGGTCGGGAACGTCGTCAGTACAACCCCTCCAACCAAGTTTGGTTGGGAGAGACGCGGGGACATGCCACCGGTGGTGTTTGCGGAGACGTTAGAGGTGGCGGAGATAATCGAGGGCGATCAGGATATTGCGGCCCTACACGACGAGACGCAGCGCTTGAAGGGCATGAGATTAACGTGGGACGAGGACCAGGGGGAGTGGCTGGAGGAGTACGAGAATCCTTCACCCGAATTGGCGGCGGGCGAAATTCTCGATCCGTGGGGAAATAAAGATCACAAGGAATCATATGATCGCCTTCAACAACTACAATTAGAATTGAAGATGATCCTGCGCCGCCACGAGAAGGCAGTCGGACTACGGGAAGGAGGGACCTTGCCCTGGGCATCGCGCCTTACGGGTCCGATATTTGTTCTGCCAGATGTCGTGTATGTAGCACCTTACTTCTTCACTAGAAATATCGTACCCATTCCTCATAGTGATGGCGATATCAAAATGGATGACTCCGGAGCCGCTGGTTTCGTCGACATTAGTAACGAAAAGGATTGGGAAAAGTTCTTGAATGAATCAGACAGGGGGCGGGGTATCGTCACCGGCCGCTTTGAAGATCACACAATGCTGTTAAGCATGAAGGCCACAGGCAAGCAGGTTGTTGATCATATGATTAAATTAATTGACATTTGGATGCGCATAATACATAGGGAAGGACATCTCCATGAAAAACATCGAGCGGTTCCAAAGACGAAGGAGAAAATGGTCGTTTAAAATCATTCAGTTATTCTACTAAGATATTTTTTTATTTGTTCATCAGGAATACGAAAGTCATGTAAATTATTATACAAGGGATTAAAAAGACTTCTTTTTTCTGGATTTTCCTTTCTAGAAAGATATTCATTTATTATTTGATCGGGGAAATCAAGGGGTATTTTTTTAGAACCAGAAACATAATTATAGATATTTAAATATTCTATATAGATCCTTCTATCAAATTTATTAAAATCTAATGTTCGATTATCTTCTGTGCCAATATTCATATTCAGTTTTAAGATACCCCCTGGTTGTAATTTTTCTTTTAATTCTTTAATAACATAATTATTATAGTACATATTCCAGATATCTGTTTGTATTTCATCGGGAAGAGTAAAAATTCTATTTTTTGTCATTTTTATATATTCTACCTTTTATCTTTAAATTTGATACATTTATTTTAAGAATATTTTAAATACAAAATATGGAGAATATTGATCTTACAAAATATAATTGTAACTATGAACTTCAATTTGTTCAACTTATGGTAGAAGTTCTCAAACCTTATATTGAGTTTCAATCGTTTGATACAGAAAACAAACAAGTAAATCTTGCGGGTGAATCTGTGCCTAAGAAAGGATTGCGGGTATTCTTAAAAAAAGAAAATGGGATTCAAGAATCAATTGATGAGAATGAATTCATTCAATTCATCCAAGTCGATTTTTCGACTATTCGTAATGAACTGAAAAAAAAGTATAATAATGAATTAATTAAGGAAAATAAACTGAAAAAACAATTTGATACAATTACAAGAGGAAATATGGGCCCCTATGGTGGACGATCAAAACCCCACGATATGAGTAAAACAGAGTATGATGAGAAAATGGAATATTATGGATACCTACACAAGATCACCATTAATCCCCCACAACCGCACCCACCTTCTGAATACGAAAAAAAAATTCGATCAATTGATTGTAGCAGGTGTAGGTTAGAAAATATCGGTAAAATTTGTTACGAGAGGACAAAAACAATTCAAGATGTCCTTCGATTCCTTAATAATGTGAAAGACCATTATAATTTCGATAAATCAATTACATAATTGTACAGCACACGATATGGATTTCTATCTTCTTCTTTCTATCATCATCATTACTTGGCTTTGTTTTCTTTTTTTTCCCTTGAGGAACATCTTCGGTCATGATTTCGTTCATTCCCATAATTGATATTTTCTTTTATTTGTAGAAAAGATATCAAATTTGTTAGACATATTTAATGATTATTTAAAAAAGTATGTGTTTTTGATTCTTTTGATTAACATAATCCTCAATTGCGGATTGAACCGCATCCTGAGCCAACATACTACAATGTAATTTTACAGGTGGTAATTTAAGTTCTTTTGCTATATCCTTATTCGTAATTAAATATGCATCGTCGATATGTTTACCTTGAATCCATTCGGTAACTAATGAAGAAGAAGCAATTGCTGAACCACAACCAAATGTTTTAAATTTACTTTCCGTGATAATACCATTTTCATCAACTCTAATATTTAATTTCATTACATCACCACACGCAGGCGAACCAACTAATCCAGTCCCTACATCATTCTCAATACTATTTAAACTTCCAATATTACGTGGATTCTCATAGTGATCTATAAGTTTTGTATGATAATATTGATTGAAATTATTCAATAATGTTCGTATTGGAGAATACAATCTTTGGATACACATTACATTCATTTATAATTGAATATTATTTTTTATAATAAATTTGATACATTTATTTTAAGAATATTTAAAATTATATCATTAAAGATGCCGACATATTACACTCAATCTGGAAAAATAATTCGAAACCCTGATGCCTATGCGAGAACAGGGGCTCCTATGTACACAACAAGATATACAGAATCAAAAGATATTAATGCTCCAACAGCGATCTACAAAATGAACCTTAAAGGTGGTAAGAAGTATGTTGGTAAGACAACAGATGTTGATCGTAGAATGGATCAGCATTTCTCAGGGAATGGGGCAAAGGTAACAAAGAAGTTTAAACCAATCAATGCAAAAGTAATTGATGAAGTTCCGGGATTCTTTTCAGATGATGTCGAACAAGAATATACTGAAGAATACATTGATAAATATGGTTATGAAAATGTCCGTGGAGGGATGTATACCAATTCAAAAACATTAAAAAAAAGTTCACCAAAGAAGAAAACAATTACATGTTACAAGTGTGGAAGGCAAGGACATTATGCGAACCAGTGTTACGCAAAAACGACAATTAATGGTGATTCATTTGACAGCGATTCAAGCGATAATGATTTTAGTGATGATTATTGACCCACGGCACACCCTCCGCGAGTGCGATCCATATTCCTGATCTGCTCATCAAGTTGCTTTCTTAAAATCTTCTCTGCTTCCCTTTTAAGGTCCCTTTCCTTTCCTGTTGAGCTTTGAGCTGAGATATTTGTTCTTCCAATTCTTGCACAGAGTGGGAATTTTGTGGACCTACTTGTTCTTCTTCATCTGAAGATTCTTCATCCTCCTCTTCTTCATCTGAAGATTCTTCTTTTTTATTCAAATACTTTTCAAGATAAATCATATTATCAATAGCTTTGTGAATATTATCAACCCCGTCAAATAAATGATAGAACATTATAATAAGTAGTTTAACATTATTTTGGTGGGCATTAAGTTTACCTTTTTCGCTTTTTATTTTTGATGGATTTCTAAAACCTCTAAACACCCCGCAATATTGTGTAAGGTTTCCAGCGCGTGCTACACTCCTCAAAGTTTCCTTGTCAAGAGAAGAATAATTATATTCCTTAGTCATTTCAACTTGGATGGAATAGATCAGTTCCTTTCTTGTGATTGGTTCACTAATACCACTTTTTAATTTTTTAAAAATCTCGATTTCATCCCCCTTTAGAGTAAATTCGTATGTATCTTTTAACATATCAAAGAAGAACATTGATTTGTGTAACTCAAGATTAAAGAAGTAATCATTTAGATCTACGTTTTTAAAATCCATTTTTTATTGATTACATACCTTGAAACCATCAAATTTGATAGACATATTTAAGAAAACTAAAGTATAATAGTATGGAAAGTTTATCACCTGAACCGGAAGAAAATATAATTATAAAAGCAGAACATATTCATAAAGAACATTATTATAAAGTAAGATCGAGAGAAGATATATGTAAAATAAAAATTACAAATGAAGAAGGACAAATTTATTATATTGAATTAACTCCTGAAAGTGATTTCTGGAAAAAAAATAATAAATATTTTCAAGATGATTTAAATAAATTTAGTAAACTTATAAATGATACATTAGTCCTTGAAACGGGTGATATTACTTTTAAAATTATAAAAGAAGATATTGATGAAATTGTATTAAGATTAATTTACGAAGGATTATTTGGTTTTGAATGTTTTTTAGAAATTCCACGGAAAAAAGACCGCGTTGATATTCTAGACGGAGAAATACAAGATTTACAGAGATTAAATGAAGAAAAAGATAAAAAAATAATGGACCTTACAACAAGATTAAAATGGGTTGAAGATATTATTCATATGAATCTTGAATTAAGGGATTTTCATAATGGTCCGTTTGTTAATTTTCCTGATAAAAACTTTACAAAACAATGGCCTCCACTAAAATATACAATGTCAGATAAAGATCATGGTAAAATAGGATTTGATTATTGTAGTGGTTTTAGTAACTCTTATACAACTGATCATTCGGAAGTTTCTCGATTACAAGTTAATATTTCGAATCAAGGAAATACACAAATGCTTCCATCTCATTTTGAAAGTTTTAAGGAATACTTAAAGATCTATAAAGATCCAGATTATGATAAAAAATTAAAGCACCCTAAACAATATACTTATATACTACAAAATATTCCTTGGGCGGATGATCAACCTCATGGGAACTCGCGAGTAGGAAGGACCCCGTTTAAAGATCTATCGAAATGGTTAGACTTCCTTGATAAATGGGAAAATAGATGAAGGGAAAGGATCGAGCTGCGTCCGGAGCCCTTCATTCTCATGATACAAGTTTTTAGGTATTTTTTTTTATTATTTTTTATTTTTTTATTCGATTCATTTTGAAAATACATCCTCCAAAAGGGGTGAATATATATCAAAATAGGGGACATAACCATAAGAACGATATATCTGTACATTCTATTTTAATTTATTGATATGATATCTTTTTATTAATATATACGAATCTTTATTAAAGTATAATATTATAAAGATAAATATAATAATTAGCAGTAACGCTATGAGAATGTTCATTTGATATAAATCGAATTATTAGATATCAAATTTTATTTAGGAATATAATTGAATAGTAATTCAAGGAAATTTTTAGTAATTGATAAGGAATGCGCAAATAAGATATTTACCGATGATGATCCTGAAATTGAAATGCTAGAAATCGATACCCTTAACTGCTCCACCTCCATGGAAAATCCACAGGCCCATCATACTCTAAGGACCACCCTTCATGGTTTAATAAATCATAAATTATTCTCTTGAATATTGATACAGAATTATATATTTTTTCTGTATATATTTTGAATCCATTGATTGTATTTATCCTTATCTTAGGCATAAGGATTTTTCTATATTCAGTATGTTTCTTTTTCAACTCATTATACTTCTTTTGTAAATCATCTAATTCTTCATTCATTTTGTCGATTACATTGATCCCTGAAGGCATTTCATTGTAATAATCAATGAGTTGAGGTTCCATTTATCTTAAAAAAAGTATTTTGTATTTAAATAATTGATCCGGAGCTGCAACATTTTTTGAAACTGGACTTCATGAAGATTTTTCAGGTCCTAGAAAAGATTATTTAGGTTCAAGAATAATTACAATACATCCAAAACATGGTGATCTAGTCGGTCGCCACGAACATTATACCTTCGATTTCAATATCCTCGATTCAGATGGTCCAAATCTATTGTATGTTTTTTACGAAAAATAATTGATTCAAATTTAATATTCTAAGATTCAAAATCTTAAATAAGATTGGGGAACCTAGCCTGACGCGCTGCTGCTCGCCCACGAAATGTGTGACAAGGAAAATATAAATTTGAATTTTTCCTTTTCTTATTTCAATAGAAAAGAATACTCGCTACGCAGACCCTTAGTGTCGTTAAGGTGATGATTCAGGACGCAATGGGACTCCCCCAGGGATTGATATTGCTGCTCCCTGTTTCCTTGTTCAGTTGGATACTTGGGTTGGCTTCATCAGAGATGATATTCCTGATGGGGCTCGGTGCGGTTATCGGTGGTATTGGTGGGATCCTCGAGAAGATCGCTTGTTCTGCTCAGAAGAAGGTCTGGGAGAATGATGTCTCCGAGCTTCGGAGAGAGTTGAACAAAAAGGAGGCGGAGTACCTTAGTGTGGTTGATCGCGCCAGTGAGATCGTGGACGCGGCAGAAAAAGAAACTCGCCGAGTAGGACAACTACTTGTAGAAGAGGAATCTCGACGTAAAGCCCTTGAAGATAACAAGTTCCCGCCAAATTGGTGGGAACTTGTGAAGGTGATGGAGGCGATGAAGAAGGAGCACATTGAACTCGATAAGAAACTTCAATCCAGTGAGGAGAAGGGAAAGCTGATGGACAGACTCCTGCTTCTTTCGAAGAACCAGATGGCTGAGCTAAGGAAAGAGCAGAAGCGCTTGGGGAATGTCTTGGTTTCGATTCTAGATATTGTGGAATGTAGGCTTCTACCACAGCTGCGCGACAAGAAGTGGAAGGTCGCACCCACCGAGCTTGATGCCCTCCAATTCGTACTGAGTCCCATCGTCGAGGACCTTGTTCTTATTGCTACAATGTGTGAGAGAGGGGGTTATGCCGGGTCTGTCAAGGTGGGCGCCATCGCCAAGACTACCGAGGCAAACTGGGCGCGTGCGTCTCCGCGTCGCCGGCCTTCGCCAAGTTGCGATTCTCCGACGGCGAGGAGAGCGACTGGATCAAGGCGGACACCCTGACCCATGTCTCTGCGTCCGAGGAGGCGAAGTGGGCGCAGTGGTGCGGCGACGGCGAGGAAGGGCAAAAGGATGCTTGATAAAAATACAAAAACAATTATAAAACCCAAAAGACAAAAAAAATCCAATATTTTTTTTATGTTTGTGAATGTCACCCCCGGCAGAGGCATGAGGAGGGTGCGCATACCTTTAAGGATTCGTGTGAGGTCGCGATGGTGCACTGAGCTTTCTTGCATTGTGATGGTATTTTGGAGGATGAATGTCTTCAATTAGCTTGGGGATAGACATATGGATTGACCCCCTAAGCCCGCAGAACCACTTCCTTCCCTCCCCCACTCCAACCCACCGCACTCTCCGTTGTACGAAGATGCCATCACCCGCGTCGCCACCACCTAGAATACTAGTAGGTAAACCAACTCTTAATTCATTAAACTTACCATATCGGTATTCACTTGGATGGATTTTCGCCACACGCCGCCGTTGCGGATCTCCCACAATCTCCTTGATAACTTTTGAGATCTTTCGTTTGTTGATGAAAATATCCAGAAATCTTCGGAAGTGCAAATGGGTATCCGTGTCCAGATCCCAAGCGAACATCATAATCGTATAAAGGTACAACATCGTTTAATGATAAGTTACTACTTATCATAAAAAAAAGAATCAAATTTTTAAAAAAAAATTAAGCTACCTAACTTAATCCCATCTACAACAACGCCCGTTACGATACCGATGTTCTCGTACATTCGCGAGTTTACCTCACGTTTACGTCATAGATGTCAAGAGTCACAGTTATTCACCCTATAATGGGATCATTGTTGGCCCCTGTGTCCCAGACTATACTCTGGTGGATGAGAACTGGCTCACCACTTCGCCAGAGCGCGCACATATTGCTCATCTGGGGAAATAAAATCTCTCGAAGGTCGTGGCTAGGGACCCGGATATATATTCATCTTAAACTAACACATTATCTCTCATCAAAATATTCTTTCAAATTTAATGTAAAGGACGACTTATCGACTTCTTCGAGTAATCTTCGAGTTCAAGGCTAAGAGGATAGGATCGAGGGTCTGATGTTCCCATCTTACCGGAGTATCCCCTGGTTCTTGCCACCAGGCAATTGTATCTGGAGTCCCGACACTACTCTTTTTTTCGTTATCTACCACATCCTCGAGGACATTCGATTGACTATTTGTATCGAGGAGGTATTGAATCACTTCCTGAGGGAACCTAGAATCTTCTCTTCCAGGGATATACTTACAAATAGTATCATATTCTCCCTCAGTCATATGATCGATCTCAACCTTGTCGTCGCAGCTGACCCCATTCTGAAGAGGGGAATCATCCACCATCTTATATTCCCCGAGGTTGATGATACTCATCCAATTGATCTTATGACATTCGCATATTGGTCTCTGTGCCTCAGGAGTTGATTGACAAGAGGCATTGGCCCCCATTACGACCCACCTGTGTTTACTTTATTATGAAGAATCATTCAAAGATTTCAAATTTTTAATAAAAAGTGTAGTCCTTCAGGGACTCTAGCTATCAGTCCACGACAAGACATTATAAAGAACCATCCTCAATATGTAGTGAATATATATTTATACACGTGATACCACCTATTAATATTACAATACATGCTACTATGCTTAGGATAGCACATACATTTCTATTAATACAACATTTATTATATTTATTTTTTTGAATCCTTATCTGAACGCTTTCTTCATCGATGAGTGTATCATTCATAGGATATTTGGGCATTATATTTTTATTCAATCAACTAAACATTGATTCAAATTTTATCCAAGAATAGGATAAAAAATAATAGTAAATGAGGAATAATTATTACTTCTTTAGGTTGTTGTATTTGTTTTTATAATCCTATTAAATTGAGGTTTTTAAGAAAATCGATGATATTATTAATTGAACCATTTTTTTCTTTATAGATTCTTTGAATTTCTTCTAGATTATTTTTTTTTTCTTGAAGTTCCTTTAACTTTATTCTATTTTGTCTNCGAATGATTGTAATATTTTGTCTATCCAATTGATTTAGTTCTGAGACGATTTGATTACATTCTTCTTCTTCAATGTTATCTAGGTTTATAAACATGGGTAATTTAAATCGTGGTAATGTTTTTCTTTGACTATTAATAATATCCTGTTTACAGACTTCAATATCTAAATCATGTTGATTATNTTTTATCTCATCATTAATGATATTAGGGAAAATACATTGAACGAAATGAATATATTCTTCAAGTGAAATAATTTTCATTCCGTGTTCCTGAATTTTTCCATGGAAAGTATAAGGTGGTGATGTATCGATACTGGATTCCCAATGTAGACCTATATTTCGGTAAATTTTAGGTACTTTATCATCACTTGATTTTTTAAATATAATATAGGGTTTAAATAGTCTTATCATTAGAGACATAAATTGTTTATCATATGAGATATCATAATCGTGTGGATTAATTAATTCCATGATTTAGTTTATGATAATTTATATCAGTGAATGTATCAAATTTGATAAATAATATTAAAGAAAATAAAATAAAATAATAAACTATGCCAAGAGCAGAAGATAATGAAGAATTCCTTGAAACTGGACAAAGGTATGGTCTAATGGAGGATGAAAGACGGGTGAGTGGACAAAAAAGAATCTGCTTTTGTTGGGGGTATACACAAAGTTGGTGTGAACATAGATTTCTACCTTATTGTCTTATAATAATGTATCCAATTGTATATTTAATGGGGTTTTATTCTGGATTTATTAGTAATTGTGTTTGTAATAGTACTGATATACTTTAAAAATTTTGATTTAAGTATTAGATGAAAAAAATACATTAGTACATATTAATGCCAAGTAAAAATTATGATCATTATATCCACTTATCAAAAGAAGACCTTATTTTGATAATTGAAAAAAAAGATGGTGAAATAAGAAACTTTCTTGAAAAATTAAAGAAAGTAAAAGAATTAAAACAAAAGTATTATGAATATAATAAGTTTCATATGGAGGAGATTACACGATTAGATAAGCAAATAGGTAAACTTAAAGGAATAAGATAATATTTCGATGGATCTAGAGTGAATGATAGAATTATAGATTGAGTTTTAAAAGATTATATAATTTTTTGATTATGATGGCTCTTGTGTAACCTTTCTTTTTTGTTTTTTTTCATGATATGATACATACCATATTATAATTTGACCTACAATACAACATATAAGACAAACCCAACATCCAACAGCAATGGCTTCGAGAATATAGTCTTCCATTGAGTTAATTAATCGAATAACAAATCAATCAAATTTGAATAAATGAAAGGAAGGTAAGTAAATATTCAAATAATGGAAGTGTTACAAGAAGTAATTTATACTCAAAATTTAGATTTATTACATCGTATCGCTGATGATATGTATATTGACGAATGTGATAAACAAACATTCATTAATAAGTATCATAAGAAAAACTTTAGTCAATTGATACCCATAAAGAAAGATAATAATGAGAAGCATTTAAAAATGATAAAACATTGCGTTAAATAAAAAAGAATTATATAAAGAATAGTAATGGGTGGGCACAACCCTAAATGGTGTCTAGATTTTTGTTATCGNAGAAGGTATTTTAAGTTAATAATATCTTATTAATGGTTGTAGTATGATAGATACATATCCTTTGTAATATAGATGTCACCTTGGAAAATTATAATATTCTTGGGAATCATGATGTCCTTTAAAAATGTATCTATATTGATCTATAATTAAGTTATTTTTATTTTATAATAAATTTAATATTTATAATATTCGTAATATATATTATAATGGGTGATATGAATGAAATGATAAATCTGGGTGAAGGATTTAGACACAAGATTTAATTACAGCTTCAGCAAGGGGAACATAACCATGACCCCTTGATTCTTGTTCTGGGATGGTGGGACAGATTTCAATTTCATTGATAAAGAATTCTCTACACCTGCTATCATTATTAATACAGCATGCAAAATCGACGCGACATTGAATAAGTTTTTCATGATCTTTAAAGATATCTTTTAATAATTTCTCTGCTGTTTTGTGACATTCTTCAAGAAGATCTGGATCGATAGCTTCTTGTGTTTCGAAGATACCATCACCTTTATCCCATTTTTGTTTGTATGAGTAGAGATGTTTACCATTAATCCAGTAAGTTTTAATTTCTCCAAACTTGTTAAATTCTTCAAGAAAGGGTTGTAAAAGGATTCTTTTGTATTCTTTTTTTTTGAGTTGATTGAATAATTTGGTTAATTTTTTTTCGGTAGGTTTTTGGATGATTGTGAAACCTTTTTTAAAGGCGCCTAGTTCTGGTTTTACGACTATTTTTTCAAGTTTATGTTTTTTGATAAAATTCATGATTGTTTTAAGGTTGACTTTATCAAGGTTGATGAAAGAGGTGGGTGCTATATCATAACCTTTTTTTTTAAAGTAAGAGAGGTATTGATGTTTATTGATGACAAATTGTTGCATTTTTTGTGAAGGAAATACTTTTGCTTTTGTTTTTTTGATAATATTCATATAGTTATTGTATTGATCATAACCACCATTCATGAATGCGTAGACACCTTCAAAGATACAGAATATGGAGTCACATTGATTACATTCTTTAAGAGTAAGATTATTTCCGAATAGTGGGATAACATTAATACCTTTTTTTTCACCTTGTTTTTTTATTTCAGCGAAGATGGCATAATCGTATGGAATATAGTCCATATAGATTCCATATTCTTTTAGGAATTGTAATGAATTTTTATTTTTTAGATAATATTTTTTAGAGACGGGTTCATCTTCTGTTTCTATTAATACCCCAAGTGTTTTCATTAAATATAATATATAATATATAATATATAATAAAAATGGGAGAAATGATAGATGGATCTGAATATCCATTTCCAGAATCTGAATTTTATCGGGGTAATATGGGTAAAACGATAATAATGGTGAAGGAGAAGAATAATTGTTTATTACAGAAACGATGGAAGCCGACATGTAATGTGAATGTAACAACTGGTTATCATAAACCATTGAAGGAGACATGTACACAGATAACTGGTCAATTAAATAAGGGACCATTGGAGGCTGGATGTACATCGATATGGAATAATATGACAAAACGTAAATCTTTAGTTAAAGATTATTAATATAATATAGATAAATAAGTAAATAGTATGGAAGTATCATTTTTAAAGAATCATCATCATAATTTATTTGAGAACAAGCCATTATTGTTTAAGAAGTATATATGTAAAGATTGTACACAGAAGAAGAAGGAGTATGAGTATGATAATTCTGAGAATGTTCCAAAGGATATATTAAATCTTGGGTACATAGAGATTTCTTTAGGTAAATTTCCAATATATGTAACAACACCAACGATGGTTTGTCCATTTGGATTTAATAAGTCAAATAATCAGATGACATTACAATTTACAAATGTGAAGGACGATTCTGAGATGAATAGTTTTTTTCGATTTATTCAGGAATTGGAGATGAAGCAGATGGAGTATTTGGGTATTAATGATGATGATGTTGATTTATATATTTCTCAAATAAGGTATGATAAGAAAGGACGATATGATCCAAACTTACTTGTTAAGATACCATTTCGTTCAAATAAGTATGAGGTTGAGGTAAGAAATCGGGATACAAGTTGTTCAATTGCGAATATTTATAATTTTAGTAAGATGAGGTGTGATATTTACATTGATAAGATTTGGAAATTCAACGGAAAGTATGTATGTAAATGGAAGGTTAAGAAGATAATGATTCAATAGTATTGCGTTAATAAAATTTAGATACTTTCTATTTATAAGTAAAAATGAGTAT
The DNA here is from genome assembly GCA_002715405.1 of Acidimicrobiaceae bacterium. Lineage (GTDB taxonomy): Bacteria > Actinomycetota > Acidimicrobiia > Acidimicrobiales > UBA8592 > UBA8592. The sequence goes on along the minus strand of PAZD01000047.1, from coordinate 8,447 downwards.
TCATAGGTATGATGAGGTTGATTTGGATTTAATTAATTATTCAAAGCCTGAGAAGATTGGTTCTTCTTATTTTGGGTCAATGAGTTATGGTAGTAATTTAAGGCCAATATATATTCAAACACCAAAGTTGAAGTGTCGAACGAATATAGATGATATAAAGAATAAGAAGAATCCTTATCTTGAGTTGGAGGTTCAACAGGGTAATTATGATATTTATGATTTATTTTTGAATTTGGATGATAAGAATATTAAGACAACTGTATCACATACAAATGAGTGGTTTAAGAAAGATCTTTCCTTGGAGGTGATCGATGATATGTATAAGAGAACAACTAAGCCATTTAAGAAGGATGTAAATCCTGTATTAAAGTTTAAGTTACCTGTGGTTAAGAACCAGATACAATGTGGTGTGTATAATCAACAGAAGGTATTTGTGGATTTGGATCAGATAAAGGATGGAGTTGATATGATATTGATATTACATGTCCGTGGACTGAAAGTATTAAAGCAATATTTTTATTGTGATTGTTATGTATCACAGATTAAAGTATTTCAGGATAGTGAGCATTCAAAGTATAGTATAATACCTGAATATTCTATGATTGATAATGATGATGATGATATGATGGATGATATATTTGATCAAGAGATATTGGATTCTTTTATTTCTGAGGAGGAGAAGGAGAAGAAGAGGGAAGAGGAGAAAAGAAAGAAGGAAATGAAAGAGAAGGAGGAAAGGGAAGCGAAGGAATTAAAGATTCAAGAAATTCAGGAGCAGATTGAAAAAGATAAGATTGAATTAGAAAGAAAGAGAGTTGCGATGGAAAAATTGTTGGGTAATAAATGATTAAAAATTTATTGTGTATAGTAAAAATGCCTCGATTGAGTACTATGAGTAATTTGATATTTATTTTGATTGAGGTGAAAAGAGAAAGGGATGAAAATCGGAGGAATAAGGTAGGGAAGAATAAGTTAAAATGGAAACGATTGAGATTGAGATGGAATGAATTGATAAATAATTTATGAATAATTAAAATAATTTCATAATTTTTTTATGTAATATATATATAAAATGGATTGTCAGAAATTAATACTTTATGGAATACTTTTATTAGTTGGTATTTATGTTCTCAAGGATGTTTGTGGAATTAGATTACCATTTATTGAGGGATTTGAAGAATCAGTATCTCCTTCCCTTGATGACTTATCTACTATTGCGGAACCAACACTTGTTCCTCCTGATGTACAGGCGGCTTCTCCTCCTGTAACACCCCCAGTTGTTCCTGAAGTGACACAGCCGGTTGTTCCTCAAGTGGCACCATCAGTTGATCCTGTGGCCCAGCCTCTTGTTGGTCAGGTTCCACAGGGGAACGAGTCGGTTGCCCCTGAAGGGCCAGCGATACAGAATGTTTTCCCAAGCGAGCCACAGGGAGATGAAGTAAATCAGCCTGTTCAAGGTATTCAGACGGCGCCTTCATCATGTTATCCACAGAACATTTTAAAGCCCGCAGATTTATTACCTGAGGGCGAAGCGGATCAGATTCAAAATTTTTCTGAGACGACACCTGGATCTGGGGAGGGTATTTTAAAGGGAGTTAACTTTTTGGATGCTGGGTTCCATGTTGGAGTTAATACAGTAGGACAGAGTTTAAGAAATGCGAATCTTAATTTGAGAGCCGAACCACCAAATCCAAGAATGCAAGTTAGCCCCTGGATGAACTCGACGATTGATAGTGATTTGATTCGGAAGCCATTAAGTGATGATAATGCTTGTAATCGTGCTCCACCTGGATCGGCGCCTGTTCAATAAATAATTTAGAAAATTGAAATTGATATAAAGATAAAAATAATAGGATAGAGTATAGATGAATAAAACTGAAACATTTAAGAAGAATCCTTATAATGTAAATAATCGGTTAATAACTGAGAGCGACATCATTAATATTATGAAATCACTTAATATTAATGATTTTAAGATTAATAATATAGTGTTATATCAAACATCTTTTATACATAAATCATATTGTAGGTTACCTGAGTATAGTGAATTTGAATATCCTGGGGCGCCATGTTTACCATTACAGGAGAAATCATATGAGACGATGGAATTTTTGGGAGATTCAATATTGGGGAGTGTTGTTTCATCATATATTTACAAGAGATTTTATGAGATACATAATCAGAATGAGGGATTTTTAACGAAATTGAAGATACGGATAGTATGTGGTGAAACATTATCAAAGCTTTCATCTGATTTGAAACTTCAAGAACATTTAGTGATTTCGAGATATCAAGAAGAGCAATGTTCAGGTAGACGGAATTTGAATATGTTAGAAGATGTATTTGAGTCATTGATTGGCGCAATTTATTTGGATCATGGTTATCAGGTAACATCTGATTTTATTATTCGAGTGATTGAGCGATATATTGATTTTACGGATATATTATTGATTGATAATAATTATAAGGATCAGATTTCTCGATATTTTCAGCAAGTATTTCATGTTTATCCGAAGTATGAGAATGTGAAAAATGAGGATGATAAGTTTATATGTAGATTGTATAATGGTGATCAATTGATTATTGAAGGCGAGGGTAAGAGTAAAAAGAAAGCTGAACAAGATGCTTCAAAGAATGCTTTAGTCCATTTTAATGTAATAACATAAATATTATATACGATAATATATAATTTATGAAGTTCGAAATTAAGGATTCTGAATATATTTATCTTTTAAGGTATTTTGGTGGAGATATAATGAACCTTAATCTGGACGATCTTAAGGGACTCCGTAAGGGTAAATTTAGGGGACAAGAAGTTGAGAAGATTAATTCAAAGAGTTATAAAATCTTTAAGACTATTTTGGATATTAAGAAGAAGGAAGCTCGAAAGTATTCAAAGATTCAATGGGGATATCCTGAGTGGAAGGGTAATAAGGATATTGAATTACAAAGGTTACGAGAAGCATTTCCGGAGGATTATGAAGAGGAAGAGGAAGAGGAAGAGGGAGAGGGTGATGGAGAGGGGGAACGTTCTGATGTAATTGAGAGTGTATATCGTTCTGTGTTACCCCAGAGGAAAGCATTTATTGAATGGGTGAATGATGTATTTTACAAGGATCAGATTAGTACTCATCCTTCTGATCGTTTAGATGAGGTTAGTAAGACAAATATCTATCAATATTTTGTCAAACAATATTTATCAATTGAGATGCCTTTTCGTGGATTGTTAGTTTATCATGGTTTGGGAACAGGTAAGACGGCAACATCTGTTATTACTGCGGAAGGATTATCAAAGAATATGCCAATATATACGATTTTACCTGCATCATTAGAGGAGAATTATATTAATGAGGTAAAGGAGTGGGGTGATATATTATTTAAGGTGGATCGTAATAATTGGATTTTTTATTCAGAGAAGGAGATAAAGGATGATCTTAAGTTACGAAGGATGTTGAGTAAGACCTATGGTATTGAGGAGAAGGTGATTACAAAGATATTTAACAATGTGAAACGGCGATTGAAAAAGAGTATTGAAGAGAGTCCAGATTATGATGAGAGAGTAAGGTCAATTATGAAGAAGATAAATTCGATAAAGGGAATATTTTTACAGAGTCAATCGATTGAGGATGAGAACCGCGAGATATATACTTCAACTGGTTCTCCTATTTTAAAGGAGGGTGAAGTATTTCATGGAACAACGAATAAATTATCTGAAGAACAGAAGATGTTTATTGAAGAGGAGATTAATTTATTGATTCAATTGAAGTATAATTTTATACATTGGAATGGTTTTCCCGAGGTTCATAAGATTGATTATAATAATCCTAAATTTAAGAAGAATCCAACACCGAATCAGAAGTTGGCTCAAACATTAGCTGAGAAATATATTTCAAATAAGAAGAATCATTTTGTGTCTTCACCTTTTAAAGAGGATGTGATAATAATTGATGAGGTTCATAATTTTGTGAATGAAATAATAAATGGTAGTGCTCCAGCGAATGTATTTTATAATTGGATCGTGGATAGTGAAGATGTAAAACTGGTATTTTTATCAGGGACACCGGTAATAAATAAACCTGCTGAGATAGCAATATTATATAATATGTTACGAGGGATTATATATATTTATGATTATTCAGTTAAATCGACACGTGATGAGGTTGAAGTTCAGAATGAGTTACGTGAGATATTTTATACAGAGAGATCATCAATAGAGCAATTACATGTTAAGAAGAGCAAGGGTAAATTGATCATATCTTTTACTAAGAACAAGTCAAACTTTGAATCGATATTAGAGAATGATAAGATAAAGACGATTAAATATAATGATCATACACTTGAGGAATTTTTTAATGAGATTAGCGAGGGATTATTGAAGGTATTTGAATCGAAGGATATAATTCCTTCAATCGAGGATATAAATGGTATAGGTTCATTACCGAGGTTAAAGTTGGGAAAAAAGATAACATTTGACAATGAAATTGATTTAGTATTTAATCGTCGACAGAGGTTATTTGATATTTATGAGAATGGTAATTTACTTGATTTATCGGTGAATGAAAATTTTATGGAGTATTTTTTCGATGATATGTATAATATACCTCCAAAGAAGCAAGTTTTATTACGAAGAATGTTATTAGGATTGACATCATACTATCCAATTGATCGTTCATCAATAGTAAATATGCCTGAAATTGTTGAACCAAAGATACTTCCACTTTATTCTGATTATGGGATTGTTAAGAGTATCAATATTGTTCCATGTTATATGAGTTCGATACAATGGAGTAATTATGAAACGGAGTATACAAAAGAGAAATTAAAAAAAATACAACAGATGAGGCGTAGAGATATGTATAATGATAAACAAAATTCAACATATAATATTCGCGTAAGACAGAATTGTAATATTGTGTATGAGGATGATTCATTTAGGGTTGAGAAAGACGATGATAAGAAGGTGAAAGTATATGATAGTATGATGAGGAATGGACATTTTTCTTATGATAAGACATTAAAATTATTTTCCCCAAAATTTTATGAGATAATGAAGAATATTCAAAAATATATTGACGATGAGGGTAAACCGACGGGTAAGATCTTATACTATAGTGATTTTCGACATGAATCTGGATCAGAGGTATTTGAGAAGATATTAATATCAAATGGGTATGAGAAATATGATTCAGAAAAGAAAGATATTCAACAATTAATTTCAACAAATAATAAAAAGAAAAGATATACATTTATAACAGGTAAAGAAACACAAGAACAACGTAGGATTAATAAAGAATCTTTTAATCATAGTAATAACTTACGAGGAGAATATATACATATTATACTTATATCAAGTTCTGGAGCAGAGGGTATTTCTTTGTCATGTGTAAGACAGGTTCATATAATGGAGCCTTTTTGGAATTATATTCGTGTAGATCAAGTATTAGGGAGGGCAATACGTATGCGTTCACATATTGACTTACCGGTTAACGAAAGGAATGTTGAACAATATTTATATTTAGCGATGTTACCTGATGGGAATACACCAGATGAAATATTTATGTCAATGAAAGAACTAGAATGGAGTGAGGTAGATGATATTAATTTAACGAGTAATATTAAGCAAAAATTGATATCAGAACATAAAGCAATATATAAAACAATACAAAAGATTATCTCCATGAAGAAAGAAACAAAGGGACGATCAATTGATCAAGTTTTATTTGATATTATGGAGAAAAAGAATTCAGTAAGTACAAAAATTACAAATATTATTAAGGAATCATCAGTTGATTGTATCCAAACAACTCGAGATGACATTCAATTAAATGAGAAATGTTTACGTTTTTCTTCAAAGCTATTGGATGAAGAGGCGCATTTCCCTGGAATTAATTCTGAAGAATTAAATGAGATTGATCAGAAACAATTTAAATCTAATTTTATATATCCATTAGAAGATAATATTTATGTAATTCAAGCTCAGAGAAATGATCAAGATATATTTATTTATTATCGTGTTGAAACAACCAATGATATTGATGTAAGATATATTCGTGAGAATGGTATACGATTAGCTGATTACGAACCAAATAGAAATATATTTTTGATATATGAAGAGAAGGGGAATGAGCTGGATAAATTATTAGGGAATAAGTTATCAGTATTTCAGAGTATATATAATGTACCTGATCTTATATTGAAAAATAAGATTGAGAAGAATATTTTTCCTACATTGAATGAGGTTATCAAAGATGATCATTTCGATGGGGTGATTATTAAATATAATCCTACTGAAATTTTATTTTATTCACCAAAACAAACCTCAAGAGTCCTCCGATTATATAGATATAGTGATTATAAATCAAATTATTATTCAATTGAGATGATTAAACCATTATTAATTCGTGATAAGAAAATATATATACAAAGTGATTAATTGGAATAGATTATATTTTGGTTACTCATATTTATAATTTTCATATCGATATCATTAAAAGTTCCTTTTTCATGATCATCATTAATTTTACATGTAATTATATTTTTATTTATTTTTTTTATTTTGAAGGGATCATTAAGAATTGATTCTAATTTGTTTTGATTTTGTATATTGATCACTTTAATATTATCATTTACTTTAAAATTAATTTTTTGAATATTAGAACATGTAAATTCGATTGTATTTTCTTTTATCTCTATGATATTTATTTTTAGAATATCATTTGAAGGGAATTTTGTTTCGGTGATATCTCTAATATCAATTGTAATCTTATCAATATCGGTATTAATATCAGTAATATTATTGTCAATTATAGGTGTATAGACACCACAGGGTTTAATTTTACTTTGTATTGTTTTTTCTTGTTGCATATGTACTTTATAATTAAGTTCAGGGATAGAAAGACTTATGACTGGAATATCAAAGATAAAATTATCTTCAATGGGGAGTATTAATTTTGATATCTTTTTAATATTTTTCGCATGAATTGAATGATTCTTTATATTTATACGATAGTAATATCTGGATGAATTAATATTGGATCGTTTACTCGATGATAGACTGAAGGGTTTTAATTTAACTTCTTCTAAAGTATGTTGATTGGGAATAGTTAATTCTTTTTGATTTGATATTTCATTTATTTCGGTATAGGGTAATACTTTCTTTTCATTTTTTGTTAAAGATTTCGGGGGGATTATATCATCCATTTCAATATTATCAGATGTATGATCATCCTTTTCTTGATTATAGATATTATTTCTTTCTTGAAGTAATTTTTCATAATCATTGACAACAGCACTTTGATTTAATTTTTCGGTAAAATGAATGATTGATTGATCTAATAGAATTTTATTTAATGTTTCTATTTCATCCGAATTATTTTCACTAAATACTTTAGGAAAGAAAGTTAAGAAATAATCATAATTTGATGAATCGATTGAAATATCAGTTGATGTTGATTTAAGAAGTTCATCTTTGAGTATATCAAACATAAACTTTTTGTTAATATCCGAGTGAAATTGTTCATATAAAGACATAATAATTAATAACAATGTAATTTAATAAATAGATAAACGTATTCATTGTTGACAGAAATCTAAGTACAACTATCTTCAAGAATGTTCCTCCGTAGACTTACGATTAATTATCACGGCATCGTGCGCAGCACTCTTCCTCGCGCCGCACTCTCTCCTTCTCCTCCCTCGCCTCCTCCTCAGCAGCTCTTGCCTTGGCCTCCTCCTCCTTCGCCTCCTCTTCCTCCGCCCTTGCTTTTTCGGCAACTTTTTGTGCTAGTATGGCCTCCGCTGCCTCCTTCTTTTCCGCCTTCTCGGCGGCATCCCTTGCTAGCCTGGCCTTATCGGCCTTCAACACCGCCACAGCTGCTGCCTCCTGCTTATTTTCCGCCGCCTCCTCCACCGCCTGCTCGGCCGCGGCATTTTCGGCCTTCTTGGCCGCTATGACCACGTCCCTAGCGGCCTTTTGCTTTTCCGCCGCCTCGAGGGCTGAAGCCACAATCGTGGTACCGGTCCCGGACTTGATATGTTTATCGGCAGCAGCTGCGGCTGCGGCTGCTGCGGCGGCAGCGGCGGCGCGGGCAATATCGGATTTGCTCGGCGTAGGGCTACGACTATCACGGGGGAGCTTGGTGCTAGCGTCCTTAAGTGCGTTTATCCGTGCGAGCAGGCCGGGGTGGGGAGAGCGTCTGTAGATGCGTTCGTATTTACTAAGGAGCCGGTGCCAATTCTTCTGCTGGACTGTTCTGGCGGCCCAGTTATTGATCCTTCTCTGGATATGGGGTGGAGGACGCCTTGGTGCTTGTACTCTTTGCCTTGGTGCTTGTACTCTTTGCCTTGGTGCTTGTACTCTTTGCCTTGGTGTTCTTACCCTTTGCCCTCGTCCGCTTGGCCTTTGCCCTCGTCCGCTTGGCCTTTGCCCTCGTCCGCTTGGCCTTTGC
>PAZD01000046.1 GCA_002715405.1 Acidimicrobiaceae bacterium | reverse complement strand
TGAAGAGGAAACAAGTCCTGAACCTGAAGAGGAAACAAGTCCCGAACCTGAAGAGGAAACAAGTCCCGAACCTGAAGAGGTAACAAGTCCCGAACCTGAAGAAGCTGTTTGTACTTGGGATGTAGCTCCAAAGGTAACTGGAGAACTCCCACTATCTGGTGGAACTATTCTTTCTGATGCCCGCATCGGCGCCCAAGAAGGTTATGACCGTTTTGTTCTAGAATTCATCTCACCCGGATCCGTGCCGGAGTCTTATAGAATCGATTACGTTTTTAACAATACTGGCGGGGGTAATGTCTCCATAAGCGATGGCCTTCACCTCGAGACTCAAGTCCAAGGAAATGCTGCCTTACAAGTAGTTTTGGCTGGGAGCCATGAAGATGTGGCTAATAACGTTGTGGTTTACAAAGGGCCGAATGTTTTTTCAAGTTCTCAGCTTGGGAATGTCAACGAAGTGCGGTTTGGCGGTAGTCACGGAGGGTTGATTCTTTGGGGAATAGGAGTTGAAGAAGCTAACGGATTTAGAGTCCTTGAATTGAGCGACCCTCCTCGAATCGTTATTGATATCTGCGTCTCTGACTTATCAGACAAGTTAGCTGACTGTCTTAGCGCTGATGCAACATGGGAATACCCTGAGTGGGTCAGCTCAAGCTTTTTAAGTACTTATTGTGAATCAAACTTTTCGAGTTGACATGGGAAACCAGTAATTCACAAAAACAAACACCTCTTGCGGCACTTAACTTAAATACAACTATTGACAATTTTCAAAGCCTGGGAGGGCGCATCCATTTTTCGGTTCATTCGATTACACCTTTGACTAAATACCGATAAGCACCCATATGAGATTGGAGTATGTTAAGTTCATCCCATCTACCAGCTAGATGGTGGAAGGGGGATTACATGAGGCACTTGCCGAAGCCACCATAACCTGTTGATGAATAAGACAGGGGTGTGCAGGCAACTGACCTCTGGAGTTCATTTTGAATTCCTGGCAGTGCAAAGCGCACCCTTGTCGTTTTTTTAACTACCTTTTCTCGACTTTTCTCATAAGGGCCAAATCTCTACCGAGTCTCCATCGAATTTCGTCCTACCCCACTACTATTCTGGCCGAGATATGAGCTGCTACTGCGAACATTGCCGAACTGGGTCTGCACGCATCCGATTTCGATGGCACTTGAGGGAAAGCATCAGAAATAACGATGGTTGGGCAATGAAAAAAGCGAAACTATGCCTACGTTATGGAGAAGTTTCCATCGGTCCAGTAGTAACCCTACATGTACAGGACGTCGGAGATTCTACCCACTTAGTTTTTTACGAAACTACGCTGCCTTATCTTACAGCGATGTACATTGAGCAAGCTGTTATCTGGTGGCTTCACTTACGCGGGAACGTGAACCTTGCAGTATCTGGCCTTTACGAGCAGATGCATGAGAAAGACAAACTATCTGGACTATGGTTTCCATATTCTACTTTCTCCGCTTCTGGAGAAGCAGTTGCCATCGAAACAAAGCTACGAATCATAGAAATAGCAACGATGGAACCTAATGCGCTCCACTCACAAAGCATTAATTTCTTAGCTTCCCTACCAAATAAACCAACACCTAGGCAGTACGTCCCATCTAAAAAATCTGGGAAACGCGGACGGTATGACCCTGGACCAGTCTTTGGATACGGGAATCAAATATTTGACTTATACTCTCAAGAAATCAATAAACATACTATAAAAAAGGAATCTTGATGCATAACGGAAATGACTTCTTAGCCACCTAAGAACCCTAACTGGGGCTTTCGTGTTGGGTGGAGGACATTCGTTTCGCTAGGCTAGTGGGTCATTGCAAAAGGTAACACTCGGGGATGGTGTAATTGGCAACACAACTGGTTCTGATCCAGTCATTGGGGGTTCAAGTCCTCCTCCCCGAACAAAAAATTTAAAGTCCAGCCCCGTTCGTCTAGCGGCCTAGGACGCCACCCTCTCAAGGTGGTAGCACGGGTTCAAATCCCGTACGGGGTACTAATAGCTTCGCTCTCTATTGACTTAAGGTACTAGCGCGGCGAAATCCAATAATTCTCCCTATAGCTGTCCCCGCAGTTTCCCGAATTAACTGACTGAAAGAGCTTGACAATTCTGTAGGTGAAAATACTGCCTCTAATCCAACTTCCCGAGCAATTTCTTTCGCTCGGAGTGAATGGTATGGGTCAGAAACCAAAACGACACTACTACCAATCCCCTTCTCTTCAAGGGCGTTCGCAGTGGCGCTTAGAGATTCAAAAGTATTCCTTCCATCAACGACAACTAATATCGAGCTTTCAGGAACCGACCGCTCAAGAAGATAAGTTAATCCGGCATATGCTTCGGTAAAGCGGTCTCCGGCCTGTTTCGAACCAGTAGTAACTATCACAGGAGAAATTTTTCTCTCATAGAGTTTGAGAGCCTGGTCCAATCTCGCTTTAAGAACTGGTGAAGGGACTCCGTCCCATTGTGCAGCTCCAAGAACAACAATCGCATCAGCTGATTTAGCTTGGTCACGGGTACTATTCCACCACACTTGGACAAAGACAATCAGTATGTACGAGAGGCACAAAAGAAAAATAGAGGCAATGCTAACTACGAGAAACTTTTGAGAGCGGCGGAACCCTCGCTGTTTCTCTTTCTTTGCGGTGTTCTCCGGATTTTGATTAATCGAAAGTGAAGATGGCATGGGACGACACCTAGACCAAACTAGATCGGGCTTTCAGTAAGCGTTCGATTACTCGTTCACGGCTGAGGAACACCATTGGTTCAAAGAGGGGTAAGCCAGTTCTTCGACCTGTTACGGCTATCCGAACAGGAACCTGTGACTTTACTCCAAGCAAGTCACCGACTTCACGGATTTCTCTAGAAAGCGTTTCTGAATCCCATTGGCAATCTTGAAGCCGGATTGCAGCATCCTCAAGAATCTTAGGAACTAGTTCACCTTTCATTGCCTTATTTATTTTCGAAACTTCTTTTTCATCCTCTTCTCGAGGAAGGTCATCTTCAAATATCCAATCAAGGAGAGGTACCACATCAGAAATACGGGTAGCTCTCTGCTGCAAAAATAGACTCAAAGACTCCACAATGGTCGCATCATAATGTGGAGGTGACCATTCAATCTGTTCGATATGCTTCGCAACCTCATCGACAAATACCTCAGGTGGCATCGCCCCGATGTAGTGACTATTAATATGTTCTAGTTTCTGGGTATCAAAAAAAGCAGGAGCCTTATTGACGTTTTCTAATTTAAAGAGTTCTATGATTTCTTCTACCGGCCTGATTTCCTTTTCATCTGATGGGCCCCAGCCCAAAAGTGCAAGGTAATTCACCATTGCTTCTGGAAGTATTCCATTATTTTTAAAATCACCTAGTGCGACAGAGTGACGTCTTTTCGATAACTTTTTTCTATCTTCTCCGATAAGGAGAGGTAAATGTGCATAAGTAGGGGGATCGCCATAATTTAGGGCATCCCACAATAAAAGCACTTTTGGCGTGGTATTGAGTAGGTCTTCCCCACGAATTACATGAGTTATATCCATGTCTTCGTCATCGACTGCATTAGCTACAAGAAAAACAGGGGTGCCGTTAGCACGTCGAATTATAAAGTCTTCCAATTCAATATTCTCGAAATGTATCTTTCCTCGGATAATGTCGTCTACTTCTACTTTTCCGCTGTCTGGAGTCCGAAATCTTACACTTGATCCAGAAGTTTCAAGAAGGCCTCTGTCACGGCAGTGCCCGTCGTATCCGCCTTGAAATCCAGTTTCGCTATTTCGCTGGTCGATTTCTGATCGGGAGCAATCACAGAAATACGCTTTTTGGGATTCTAGAAGAGCGTCAATTGCTTCTAGATATAACATGCTTCGCTGTGACTGGAAAAATGGTCCTTCATCCCAATCAAGACCAAGCCATTTTAGGGGTTCAGTAATTGCGTCATAGAATTCAGGTGAGGCNAATGCAGCATTCGTATCCTCTATCCGTAGAATAAATTTTCCCCCAGTTTGCTTTGCGAAAATCCAGTTGAAGAGAGCAGATCGGGCGGAACCTACATGGAGGTAGCCAGATGGTGCGGGAGCGAAGCGAACACGGGGAGTAGAGGCAGTCAAGGATNATCAGCCCTATTGAGTATTTCCGTATCAATCATGGATTTCCATCCTTCCCCATATGCTTCCTGAATTTTTCCCACTTCTTTTCTTAAAGCATCTGATGGGACGCTGTCTGCTACGGCTCGGCGAAGAAGATAGTTATGAGCGGCGCCAAGATGTTTTAATTTCTCAAGACGAAGTGCCAATAAATCAGAATCTGGTTTCGGGTCAAAAAACCCCCAAATACAGAAAGCTGCTTCAAGGTCATAACGAGAAGGAGCACGGCCAAAAAGAGATGCCCTCTTCAGTCCTACAATTACCGCTACTTCTGCAGCGTCGTCCCATTCTTCGGAATCTGTGAGGTATACCTTGTCACGAAAGCGTTGAACGATCTTTAATGCATAGCCCTGATCGGGACCTTGATTGCCGAATCCGGTATTTCGGGGAGAAGCTGTATTCTGTTCAGCGGGGCGACTTGACAACCATCTATCGGATTGTTTTCTTCTAGGGGACTCGTAGTATTTCTTCTTGAGCGANGGGGTTGGNACGTATCTTGGAGCAGCCATTCTCCTAGTTTATTCGTTCTCGCCCCCTACACGGTGAGGAGAGTGTAAAAGACCATAGACAATTGAATCAATAAGTGCCTGCCAGCTAGCCTCAATAATGTTTTCTGAGACACCAATAGTTGTCCAATTTGTCTCACCATTTGTACTATCTAANAGAACTCGCGTTACAGCACCTGTCCCCTTTTCCGTATCAAGTACTCGAACCTTATAGTCAACTAAGGAAATAGCTTTCAACTCAGGGTAACTTTCAGTAAGTACAGAACGCAACGCAGTATCAATGGCATTAACCGGACCATTCCCATCGCCTAGACCAACTTTTTTATCTCCGGAGACGGATAGGTCAATTACGGCTCTGGTATCTACTTCTACGGCAATTTCATTCCATGCTCGACTTCCGGATCCCACATGGTTCATATCAACTTTGAAGCTTTCAACTTCGAAAAAATTCTGCTTCCAGCCGCTTGCCCCGCGCATTAGTAGCTCCAATGAAGCATCAGCGACTTCAAAATGATATCCCTCGTATTCAAGACGTTTGAGAACTTCGACTACATCGCCAAGAACTTTCCCATCAAGATCGACTCCTAATTCTCTTGCTTTAAGCTCGAGGGTGGATCTACCTGCCATCTCAGAAACAACAAACCGAGTTCCGTTACCGATGATCTCTGGATCGACATGCTCATAAGCATCAGGCCTGCGCGAGATCGCGCTGGTATGAAGTCCCGCCTTGTGAGCGAAAGCTGAACTCCCTGAATACGGCTGTTGAGGGTGCAAGGTCAAATTTACCAATTCGGCGATGTGGTGGCTAACAGGCGTTAAGCGAGAAAGACGATCTTCAGGAATTGTTTCGTATCCCATTTTCAGAGTGAGATTCGCGATTACGGCTACGAGGTCGCAATTCCCTGTGCGTTCACCGTATCCGTTTATTGTCCCTTGAACTTGGATGGCTCCAGCCTTAACACCAGCGATTGCATTTGCTATTCCACAGCCAGCATCATTATGAAGATGAACTCCCACTCCGGTATCAAGGTGTTGCACAACAGCTCCGACAGCTTGTTCTACTTCGTGGGGTAATGTTCCCCCATTGGTATCACAGAGAACAAGGCGTTCTGCCCCAGCGATAGCAGCAGCTTCAAGTACCTGTAATGAAAACTCGGGGTTGTTTTTATATCCGTCGAAAAAATGCTCGGCATCAAAAAATACTCTCCTACCATTGGCAGCTAGGTATTCGATCGAATCTGAAACCATTGCAATGCCTTCCTCAAGTGATGTTTGGAGAGCTTCACGCACGTGGTAATCCCAGCATTTACCAACTATGCATACTACTTCTGTGTTGGCTCCAAGAAGATTAGCGAGTGTTTGGTCTTGATCTACTTTTCCTTTTGCTCTACGTGTAGATCCGAAAGCAACGAACTCTGATGTTTGTAGAGAAAGTTCTTTTTGTGCACGCTCAAAGAACTCATCGTCTTTGGGATTAGCACCCGGCCAGCCACCTTCGATGAAGTGAACGCCGAGGTAATCGAGTTGTTCTGCTATACGGAGCTTATCTTCTACTGTTAGAGAGATGCCCTCAAGTTGGCTGCCATCCCGAAGCGTTGTGTCGTAGATCTCTATGAGTTGATTGACCAATTTCGGCATCAAACTACCTCGCACCAGTGNTCATATTCTTCTTTCTTGCCGCGTACTGTGTCGGCGTAAAGAGAAGCAATTTTTTGAGTTATTGGGCCAGGACAAGGAATAGTCCGATCATCTACGCTATTTACTGCACTGACTTCAGCAGCGGTTCCTACGACAAAGATTTCATCTGAGATAAATAAATCTGATCGTGCTAGACCTTCGACGCGTACCTCATAACCAAGATCCCGAGCAAATGTCATAACGGTGTCTTGTGTAATACCTTCGAGAGCGCCTGATACTAAAGGAGGGGTATAGAGTACTTCCCCTTTTACTACAAACAGATTTTCTCCAGTGNATTCAGCAACGAGTCCATCTCGGTTCAACATAATAGCTTNGTCGTACCCTGCTCGGAGGGCTTCCATCTTGGCTAATGTGGAATTCACATAATTTCCGGTGGTTTTCGATGCGGGGGGCATAATATTGTGATCGTGCCGCGCCCATGATGAGATTTTCATTCTAACACCTTTGGTTACTGCGTCTTCTCCAAGGTATGCCCCCCATGGCCAGCAGGCTATGGCTACATCAACTACACAGTCAGAAGTCGCTAGGCCCATCTCCCCGTATCCATAGTACGCAATTGGACGTACGTAGCAGCTATTAAGACCGGATTCTCGTACTACTTGTTTAGCAGCCTGTTGAAGTTCTTCAGATGTGTACGGCATGGGCATAGAAAGAATTTTGGCAGAGTTCAACATCCGGTCCATATGTTCAGTAAGACGGAAGATCGCTGGCCCTTCAGATGTCTCATATGCCCGAATGCCTTCGAATACCCCTGTCCCATAATGCAGGGTGTGGGTTAAAACATGAATCTGGGCATCTTCCCAAGGAATCATTTCCCCGTTCATCCAAATACTTTTCGTTGGTTCGATTGGCATTTTTTTTAACCTTTGTTGTCTAGACCAGCGCAGCTATTGCGTCGCCGATTTGGCTAGTAGTTCCATTTTGTGTTTTCGGGTCAGCACAAGCTTTCTCTATCCTTTGCGCTGCTTTAGTTTCGTTCAAAAAGTCAAGCATCAGCGCTCCACTAAGGATCGCAGCTGTTGGGTTTGCCTGACCAGTACCTACGATATCGGGNGCTGACCCATGTACTGGCTCAAACATCGAAGGAGATGTTCGATTTGGATTGAGATTTGCTGAACTGGCGAGGCCTATCCCTCCTGAAATCGCTCCACCAAGGTCGGTAAGGATATCTCCAAAGAGGTTATCAGTGACAATCACATCATAACGTTGCGGGTCTTCAACAAAGTAAATACATGCAGCGTCTACATGGTTGTATGCGGTCCCAACATCAGGGTACTCCTCTCTAACAGCCTGAAAGGTTCGCTCCCATAGGTCACCGGAGAAGGTCAGAACATTCGTCTTATGGACAAGAGTTAGATGCTTTTGATTCCTTGATTGAGCTAGCTCAAAGGCATATCGGATGCATCTTTCGACACCATGACGTGTGTTCACTGATCCCTGAGTTGCTATTTCCTGCGGTGTTCCCTTTCGAAGAAACCCACCCTCTCCAGCATAAGTTCCTTCAGTGTTCTCTCGGATAACCATGAAGTCGTGGCCCTCACTCTCTGGACTTTCAGCGACGACAAAGGGACGAAGATTTATGTAAAGGTCGAGCTCAAATCTCATTTTCAGTAGTAATCCGCGTTCAATAACCCCTGGTGGGACATCAGGCGTACCGACTGCACCAAGATAAAGAACATCGAGATCCGCCCACTCACTTAGAACTGAATCAGGAAGAACTGTCCCATCTTTTAGATATCGTTCACCGCCAAGATCATAATTATGGATTTCNAGGTTAACTCCAGCGGCATCAATAACTTTAAGTCCTTCAGCAATTACTTCAGGGCCAATTCCATCACCACCGATAACACCTACTTTATGGGCCACAACTTCTCCTATTAGTTACTCTTTTGTGAAGCACTTCTCTTCTTCCAGTCTCGCTTGGGAAATCGCGAATCGCAAACGCTGAAGATAAGGTAACCTTTGTTATGGCTNAAACTCAACAACTCTCACAGGCAGCATTTGACAGACTTAACGATGAATACACCCACTTGACGACCGTTGGAAGAATAGACATAGCTCGGAAAATCGAAACAGCTCGAGAATTAGGGGATCTTTCAGAAAATGGCGATTACCACGCTGCTAAGGAAGAACAAGGGAAAATGGAAGGCCGAATAGCTCACCTGTCGTCGATCCTAGAAAATGCTGAGATCGTTGACGAAGTTTCTGGAGGAGACACTGTTCAGGCAGGGTCAGTCGTTTCTATCTGCTATGCGGGCGATGACGAATCTGAAAAGTACCTTATTGGATCTATCGAAGAACGTGTGGATGACGTAGATGTGATATCCCCCACATCACCACTAGGTGAAGCTTTGGTCGGAGCAAAAATCGGTGATTTAGTTACCTACGAGGCCCCTGGAGGAACTCTAGAGGTCAAAGTAACATCTATCGATTAATACACGCTTGCGTTACTAAACCCAATTCGAGCGATTAATTAGGAAAACTATGAATCCACTAGGCATGTTTTTCGGCAAGACTTATGAAATATGAATAGTGACAATGATCAAGAACCAGCAGGGAGTGAAAGAAAACCGGACAACGACTCTCCAGAAAGTCTGTTTCCAGAATCTCACGAAGAACCAGCGGGAGAAGTAGATTTTGATTTTCTCCCATCATCGGAAAACCCACAAGATCTATTCCCATCACAGCCGAACAACGCTGAAAAGTTACCTCCATTGCCCCCTCAAAGTACTCCTCCCCCTCCTCCACCCCCGAGACAATCACGGAGAAGCCCTTCTAGCTACTACCACCCCAACGATTACTACCTCGGAACTGATTGGCCAAGAGTCATTGTTGGCGGCCTCATTTCTCTTCTGATTCTTGGTGGAGTTGTTCTCCTAGCCGTATACCTTTTCGAGAAATTTGATGACCAAAATGAGCCTACAATAGTTGATCCCTCTCAAAAAGAAGAGGAGGTCCTTTCCGTTATGGTCTATGCATGCGCTGGAGATTCAATACCTGTAAATGAAATCCAACCCCCATCACAAGCATTTCTTGAGGGGAAAAATGCAGCAGGAACTTGGATAGCTTTTCGTGACCCTTCTTCACCTCTTATACAGTTATGGGCCAGAGCTGACGAACTCCCTGATTTAGACTTTGGATCTCTAGCTATCCTCAGCTGTGAAAACCCGCAATCAGATCAAAACGTTGGATCTCCTCTATCTGTTGAGGGCAACGGATAGGCATTGGATTCGGATTCGATAAACTACCCCAAAGGGCAGGGGAAGCATGGGAAAGACATTAAGTCAAAAAATCTGGGATAAACATATTGTTAAATCTGGTGATGGAGACCCTGATCTGCTCTATATTGACCTCCATCTTGTTCATGAAGTGACATCTCCTCAAGCTTTTGATGGGCTTCGTATTAATGGGAGGCAAGTCCGCAGACCAGATTTAACGATTTCGACTGAAGATCACAATGTCCCCACATCAAACGTCGACCAACCAATTGAAGATGAAATTAGCCTGAAACAGATTGAGACTCTTCGTGCGAACGCGGAAGAATTTGGGATAACGCATTATCCTATGGGTCACCCGAATCAAGGCATCGTTCATGTGATAGGCCCCGAACTTGGACTTACTCAGCCCGGAATGACCGTTGTTTGCGGAGATAGCCATACTTCAACTCATGGTGCATTTGGCGCCCTTGCATTTGGAATCGGGACAAGCGAAGTAGAACATGTCTTAGCCACGCAAACGCTTCCACAGCCGCGACAGGAAACGATGGCAATTAACGTGACCGGAGAGCTACCCTCAGAATCATCTGCAAAAGATGTCGTCCTTGCTGTTTTGGGTGTCGTTGGGACAGGTGGGGGCATTGGTGCAATCGCTGAATTTCGAGGTTCCGTAATCGAGGCTCTTTCAATGGAGGGTCGAATGACGGTTTGTAATATGTCAATCGAGTTTGGGGCGAAAGCAGGACTGATTGCCCCCGACGAAACGACTTTCGAATACCTACGCGGGCGAGTAAATTCTCCTTCAGGAGAACTGTGGGATAAAGCCCTAACGGAATGGAAGAAACTCCATACAGATGCGGATGCCGTGTTTGATAGGGAAATAACATTAAATGGGGCAGAGATCGTTCCACAAATAACTTGGGGAACAAATCCGGGTCAGGTAATTCCGGTGAAAGGGAATATACCGAAACCAGACGATTTTGATGACCCTGCCGAACGGGAAGCGGCAAAACGCGCCCTTGAATATATGGGCCTAGAGGAAGGTACCCCTATTTCTGCTGTCCCAATTGACACCGTTTTTATAGGGAGTTGCACTAATAGTCGTATCGAAGATTTAAGATCGGCAGCTTCAGTTATCAAAGGCAAAAAGGTAGCGAAGGGGGTTCGGACACTTGTTGTTCCTGGGTCTGGGGTCGTGAAGAAGCAAGCTGAAAAGGAAGGCCTAGATGAAACATTCAAAGCCGCTGGATTTGATTGGCGTGAACCAGGCTGCTCCATGTGCTTGGCTATGAATCCGGACAAACTAGATCCTCGCGAACGATCAGCAAGTACAAGCAATCGAAACTTTGAAGGACGTCAAGGTCGCGGAGGACGTACCCACCTTGTCTCTCCCCGTGTAGCCGCAGCTACAGCAATAGCTGGACACTTTTCAACGCCGGAGGATTTATAAATGGAACCAGTACATATCATCCAAGGTACCGGAGTCCCTCTAGACCGTTCAGATGTAGATACAGACCAAATTATTCCTAGCGACTGGTTAAAGCGTGTTGAACGGACAGGATTTGAGAAAGGACTTTTCTCTGAATGGAAAGATAATCCGGATTTCATCCTAAACAATGAGGTCTACTCTTCTGCTTCGATTTTAATTGCAGGGCCGAACTTCGGGACTGGGTCCTCTAGAGAGCATGCTGTATGGGCTATTCAACAAGCAGGTTTTAAAGCAGTGATATCACCGCGCTTTGGGCCTATTTTTCGAAATAACTCGATGAAAAACGGGCTTGTCCCCGTTGAAGTTGAAAGTGAACTTGGAAAGCGTCTTCTCCAAGAGGTCCTTGAAAAACCATTCCTTGAATTTGTGATTGACGTTGAACGAGCTCTCGTTGAGGTACCTGAAATCGATCTTACATTTGCCTTTCCTATCGATGAGTCCGTACAAGAAAGGTTATTAAATGGGTTAGACGATATTGGAATAACCCTTTCAAATGAAGCTTCCATAAGTAAATATGAAGAAGATAGATTGGCGTGGTTACCAACTCAATCTTCATAAGCCAAGCCTTGTTCAAAGAAAAGGCATACAGGTGGGAACTAAAGCCGCTATTCAAACGTCGGAGTTACATAGGCACTAGTAGTAGGGGGAAAAATGCAGAAATTTTTTATACCAATCCTGTTGCTGTTCAGTATGGCCCTTGGCGCGTGTTCCAGTACTGAACAGGTCAAATCCTCTGGGACATCTCTGAACCTCAGCTCTGATGATATTGAGCTCGTTTCTAACCTTGTCCCATTTTCCGATTGTGAAGAATTACTGAACCACTTGAAGGAGGAAGCGAAAGAAAGGGTAGGCCCATATGGGCTGAACTATCAAGGAGGCCCATTCTGGTGGGGAGAACCAGATATCTTCCGCGTCGAAGACATGATGATGGAAGAATCTTCAATGTCATCAGGAAGCGATATGGCAGGAGAGATACCGAATTCTAGTCAGGCTGAGAACTCTGCAGATTCTGGAGGATCAGATGATAGCTCCTTTACAGGCACAAATGTTCAGGAAGTCGGGGTTGATGAGCCTGACATAATCAAAACAGATGGGAAGAGGATTTTAGTTGTTAATAACGGAATCCTGACCTACATAACTGTCGATGGACCTCAAGGAATGAAGACAGATCAAATCGAAATTGGTGATGGATGGGGGCATGAACTTTTCATATCCGGAGATAGGGCTCTTCTCTTTACCAATGGCAGCGGCTACGAAGATGTCATCATCTTGGAAGATACTGCTACAGATAGCGAAGAGATGGCTGCTTCCATCTCAATGCCTCCAGCCTATTTCCCAACGGCAAACGTAATCGAAATCGACCTAACTGACCCCTATAACCTTGAGGTCGTCGGGAAAATACAGATTGATGGCAACTACCTGAGTGCGCGTTTAGTAGGGGATACAGTGCGGATGGCAGTAAATAGTGCTCCGAATCAACTTGAATGGGTTTATCCAGCCAATCCGGGGTCAGAAGACCGGGCTACCAGATTCAACCGAGAACTCATAGATGAAACAACTATCGAAGATTGGACACCTCAATTTACTCTTACAAAAGGAAATACTGAATCAACTGGATCTCTGCTCCCTTGCAATGATCTACATCAGCCGGAGAAATTTTCTGGATTCGATGTCTTATCTGTTCTAAGTTTCGACATCTCCGAAGGTTTAACGGAAGGTGCAGGAGTTGGGGTGCTTGCTAGTGGACAGACCGTCTACTCTTCTATGGACCGTTTCTATATCGCGACCACGAAATGGGTAGATGCTGAGATCTCCGAAGATGAATTCGCCGAGTGGTCTGAATCCTACTCGACAGATATCCATGCATTCAGCATCGGCGTCGATACTCCAGCACAATATGTAGCTTCCGGTATTGTCGCTGGAACTTTACTAAATCAATTCTCGATGGATGAGCATGAAGGATTCCTTCGAATAATTACAACTACTGGCTCACCATGGGATGAACAGAATCTCAGTGAAAGTCAGCTGGTTGTCATGAAAGAGAAAGATAATCTTCTCGAAAGAGTCGGATTAGTTAGCGGCCTAGGGAAAGGAGAGTCACTGTATTCTGCTCGTCTTCTTGATGATGTTGGGTTCGCAGTAACCTTTAGACAGATTGACCCCTTCTACGTCTTAGACCTAAACGACCCCTTTAACCCAGATATTGTCGGGGAACTAAAGATTCCTGGATTCTCGACCTATCTGCATCCAATTGATGAAAACCATGTAATAGGCATTGGACAGAACGCTACCGATGAAGGGCGAGTACTAGGCCTAAAGGTCAGCCTGTTCGATGTTTCTGACAAGACGGATCCACGCGAAACAGCAACGTGGACAATGAACGACGCCAATTCACCAGCCGAAAGGGATCATCGCGCTTTCCAAGTCTACGGACAGACGGTAATACTGCCAGTGCAAAGCTGGTCAGAGAAGTTTAATGGAGCTGTTCTTCTGGAGATAGGAGATGGGAAGATTTCATATGTTGGTGAAATTACCCATGAAACTGAATCGACGGAACCAGTAAGTGACTGCCGTGAACTGACCGCCGTTGAATTCGAAGGGACACAATTTGAAATCTGGATCGAAGAGTACGGTGGCTACATCCAGCTTTGTAAAGCTACAGATAATGGAGGGTATGAGGGTTCTTGGTGTGAATCTATTCCACTATCGGCAATAGACAACTGGTATGGCGACGATGGTGATGAAATAAGCAGCATCCTTGAAGAAATTGGAGCTGAATCTGGTGACCGTGTTGAAGAGTGCTGGCCGCAGCCTTTTAATTGGAACCTACAAATCCAACGTAGCTTGATTATCAACGATATTCTTTGGACTATGAGTTGGGGCCAAATACAGGCAAATGAACTTGATGGGCTTGAAACCAAATCAGTAATCTCATTACCATGACCGAGTACAAATAAGAAGGCGCCACCTAGGTGGCGCCTTCTGCACCCCATGTTAAAATGGGGTTCAAGGGTTGGAACAACCATGATATCGGTTATCCGGCCTGTCGCATTGACCTAGAATCCTCTAAAGTTGGAGTGGGATGAAACTATTTCGAAAACTCATAAAATTTGCCTTTCTAGCGGCCATCGTTGCCCTAATCGTGTCTCGGCTTCGTAATCGCTCTACTGACCAGGATCAGGATGAAGACGAAGGAGATTTCGCTTGGCCACCAATCAATCTTGCTGATTCAGAAGATTCTGCGGACACTCCTCTAGCTGAACCAACTGATGGAAGCCCATTAGAACCTCGCCACTGGGTAACATGCGAGGACGACGGAACCTGCCCAGCCTCCCACCCAATAAAAGCAAAAGATAGTAGCGGCTTGTACCACGTCCCAGGAGGAAATGCGTATGAACGCACGATTCCTGACCGTTGCTATCGCTCAGCTGAAGACGCAGAAGCGGATGGCTATAGTCCCGCCCAACGTTAAGCCTTACATTTCGTTTGCTGGGCTCAAGTTGAGAATTGAGCACCGTGTAACGCCATCAGTTGCTAAGAGAAGATCAGCGACATCACTTGAAACTGAATCGTGAGTAGAGATCACCATTAGGGCCCCTAAGTCATCTTTGCTTCGGCCGACGTTCATATCGACTATGTTAATTTGCTCTTCTCCTAGGATCGTTCCGACTTTCCCAATAACTCCTGGACGATCGTCGTTACGAAGAATAATCATATGAGTGCTAGGGGGCATATCTACTGTATGGTCATCAACCATTACTATTCGAGCTTCGCTTCTCAATCCGACGAGGGTGCCGGCGATGGCATGCTCTCCGCCTCTAATAGTGATGGTGTTAACGTAATCAGCAGCTGAAGTAGTCGTTACAGCCCGGATATGTACTCCATGTTCCTTTGCTACATCAAGAGCATTCACATAAGAAATAGGTTGGTCACTGATTGCAGAAAAAAGGCCTTTTACTAAGGATAGTTCAGTGATTTTATTGTCATACCCTCCTATTTCTCCAGCGAATTCAATTTCAATCATTTCTGGAAGCGATGTCGATAAACCAAAGAAAAGTGCTCCCAATTGTTCTGCTAGGGGAAGGAATGGACGGACGGTTTCAGTCGCTTCCGTCGCAGCAACATTAACAGCGTATGGGACAAAGTCTCCAAGAAGAGCTAATTCGACTTGTTCAGCGATTGATTCCCCTGCCTTATCCTGAGCTTCTGCAGTGCTAGCTCCAAGATGAGGTGTTACTACGACTTGGGATAAGTCAAACAGTGGGGAATCTGTTGTTGGTTCATTTTCAAACACATCAATGGAAGCTCCGGCAATTTTTCCTGACTTAATCGCTTCGGCAAGGTCAACCTCGTTTACTATCCCACCTCGCGCAACATTAATTACTCTTAGGCTGGGCTTTGCATAAGACAGTAATTCACTATTAATAAGATTGAGGGTTTCGGGTGTCTTTGCCACATGGACCGTGACGAAATCCGAGATTTCGATTAAATTTTTTAAAGGCATCAGTTCTACAGACAATTGACGTGCTCGATCTACGGCTACAAAGGGGTCATATGCTACGAGGTTCATCCCAAAGGAGAGTGCTCTTTGCGCAACTAACTTCCCAATTCGTCCCAAGCCAATAATTCCTAGCGTCTTGTCAGCTAATTCAACTCCGGTCCATTCACTCCTTTCCCATCTTCCGCTCTTTAATGCGGCATTAGCTTGAGGAATATTCCGCGCCTGCGCGAGCATTAAAGCAATTGTGTGTTCAGCTGCTGAAAGAATATTTGATTTTGGTGCATTCACCACCATAATCCCTTGCTCAGTAGCTGCCTTAACGTCCACATTGTCTAGGCCAATCCCCGCTCTACCTATAACAATTAAATTCTGGCCCTTTTCGATAACCTCTTGAGAGATCGTTGTGGCAGAGCGAATGATAACCGCATTTGCTGTTGCGATTTCTATTAAGAGTTCATCTTCAGTCAAATTGAGTTTTACTTCAACTGTATGTCCAGCTTCACGGAGTCGAGCGACCCCTGCCTCTGCTATGTTTTCTGTTATTAGAACACGTGCCATTGTTCCAATGTAGAAGGTCATTACGTAATAAGGGCAACAATTTATGTATATGTACTTACAATAAGGTTTGGTAGATCTGGTGATTTCATTACTAGTCGTACCTTATCGACAAAGGACACTATGTGGCTGACTTGAATTTCTCTCCATTTGATTGCGATCATCACTACTACGAAGCACAAGATGCATTTACTCGGTATATTGATCCAGCTATGTCTAGTCGTGCAATGCAATGGGCGAAGGTCAATGGGAAAAATAGATTAATAGTTGGAGGCAAGGTAAATAGGTTCATCCCTAATCCGACCTTTGACCCCATAGCCCAGCCAGGGTGTTTGGATGCATACTTTCGAGGAAAAGTGTCCGTATCAGATATACGTGACGCTTTTGGAGATCTCGAACCGATTGCTGGCCGTCCGGAATACCGAAATAAAGATGCCAAAGTAAACCATCTTGATGCTCAAGGCCTCGAAGGGTGCTTTCTTTTCCCAACTTTAGGTGTTGGAATGGAATCTGCTCTTGCTAACGATCTTCCTGCTCTACAAGCGGCATTCACTGCGTTTAATAAATGGTTAGCAGAGGATTGGGGATTTAGCTACAGGGAGAGGCTCTTTGCTGCTCCGTATATAACGCTCACAGATGTTGATTATGCCATAGGAGAGCTGGAATTCGCTTTGGAAAACGATGCCCGTTTAATAAACCTTCGGGCTTCTGGAGTTACAACACACGATGGGCAACGAAGCCCAGCAGATAAATCCTTTGACCCTTTTTGGGAGCGCGTAAACCAATCAGGCATAACCGTTGCTTTCCATGCCGGTGATGCTGCGTATGATTTTCTCTTTGGGCATTGGGGCCTCTCAACAGAATTTGAAGCATTTCGGTACGACCCTCTAAAACGACTTCTATGTTATTCAAATATTGCTGATACGGTTGCTGCACTCATCGGCGGCGGGTTATTTGACCGATTCCCAAATATCCGAGTGTGCACTATAGAAAACGGATCTGAATGGGTTCGAGGTTTACTGCGGCGCTTGGAGAAAGCATATAAGCAAGCAAGTTACGCATTCCCAGAGGATCCCGTCGAAGTGTTCCGCAAACACATATGGGTTGCCCCTTATTACGAGGACGACCTTTTGGAACTTCGCGATCTTATCGGAGTGGAACATATACTCTTTGGATCTGACTTCCCTCATGCAGAAGGTTTAGCGAACCCAGCCGATTTCGTTCATGATTTAGAAGGATTCACGGAAGAAGAGATTAAGAAAATTATGCAAACAAACGGGAAAGGGCTGATTACTCCTAACTTCTAAAATCAGGGTAGGAAAATTTGATTACAAATGGCCTTTAACGACGATATCGCTCTCAAAAAGTTAGATACAGGTAAATATCATCTGAATATCCATGACAAATACTGGATTGTTGCTGGACCGAATGGCGGTTATTTAGCTGCTTTACTTGCTAATGCTGGCGATCTTCACGTCAACTCACCTGATAGGCAGCTCCGAAGCCTTACCACCCATTTCCTAGCTCCACCAAAAGTGGGAGAAGCTACTATAACTGTCTCAACAGAACGCAGCGGACGCCTTGTCGATTTTCTTCGGCTCGAATTACGCCAGAACAGCAAAACAATACTTCTTGGGACCGGAGTTTGGGGCCTTAGTGGGGATAGCCCCGATACACCGCGACTAACAATGCCGGACGTACCCGGGCCACTTGAATGCTCACCGATCAATCGACTAACTGAGCAATCTACTCGCCTCCATGAACAGTGGGAAATTAGATCTGCACACAGTAATGGAACTGCGAAATCTATAGAAGAGCTCGGACCAGAACCAGATCTCTTATGGTGGATACGCCCTGTTCAATTAACTACCCCCAACGCCCCATTGGTTGTCGCTATTTCAGATGCTTTACCACCGCCGATATTTGTTACATCTGCTGGATTTCGCTTTGTACCCACAATTGACTTAACTGTGCATCTCAGAGCAGATTTAAAAACAATGGAATGGCGAACTGATAGCTGGGTGCTGGCAAGATTCGTCACGAGGCACATTGCAAATGGTTTTCTTGAAGAAGACGGTCAAATGTGGTTGAGCGATGGGACTTTGATTGGGATGAGCAGGCAACTTTCTATAGCTAAGTAAGCTCTTATTGCTTACCGATGATTTCTACTTTCTGAATTGCACCCGCTGGTTCGAATCCAAATATTTGAGAAAAAAATGAGTATTCGCCTTCAAGAGCAGTCACAATATTTTCGGATTTCCGAAAACCATGACCTTCTCCATCAAAAAGAAGATATGCATGAGGTATCCCATTCTTTTCCAACGCAGAGACGACATGATCCGACTGATTTTGAGGAACAACCGCATCATCTACGCCTTGAAGGATAATCATGGGACAGTTAAATTTCTGAGAATGATTAATTGGTGAACGCTCAACATATACATCTTGCTCATCTGGATAAATTCCTACCAGGCGATCTAGATACCGAGATTCAAATTTGTGAGTATCGCGCGCAAGCGTCTCAAGATCAGCAACACCATACCGACTGGCACCTGCAGAAAAAACTTCATGAAATGCGAGAGCTGCTAACACTGTAAACCCTCCGGCGCTTCCACCTTTAATAGCTAATCGCTTCGAATCTACCTTTCGTTCTTGAACTAAGTATTGCGCGGCAGCAACACAATCTTCAACATCCTTGACCCCCCATTCGCCATCTAATGCCTCCATAAATGAACGACCATAACCTGTACTTCCTCTGTAATTTACATCAACGACAGCCCAACCACGGCTCGTCCAATAGCGAAGTGCTAGCTGGAGTTCTCGGCGTGCAGATCCTGTTGGACCCCCATGTGCAAGGACAAGGAGTGGAGGTCTTTCACCTCTTAGCCCTTCAAATTCTGGATGTGCAGGCTCGTAGAAAAGAGCATGGGCTTCTCCCCCATCAAAAGTTGGGAAAGTGATATCAACCGGATCTGGAAGGTACTCAACTGGAACCACATGAGGCTTAGGAGTGAAAAGGATGGTTTTCTCCGGAGTCATCTGGAAAATAGCTGACTGGTCTTGGTAAGTAGCTGCCACCACAGTCGGTAAACCTGAGGCTGAAGACCGAACGGTGTGGATAGTTGACCATTGAGCAATCTCGTTCTCGGTAGAGTTTCTGAACAAAGTATCATTAACTGAGTTACGAGCCGCAAAATAAATATCGTTCTCGGGAGTAATCGAATACCGTGATTGCCCCAACCCCCAAAGAGGACCTGCGATATCAAACTCTCCCCCACACACTAGAGAACTTCCTTCACTACTGAATCGATAAAGATTCGACCATCCCGATCGGTCACTGAGAAAGTATAGATCTGAATGGAAAGACCATTCAGGTTGCATTACTGATTCCCCGCTGCCCCCTTCTAACTTTCTAGCGTTGGTAACCTGTCCATCAAAGATCTTCCCGACCCAAAGTTCTGTGCCATACCACGGCATGGAAGGATGGAGCCACTGAATCCACGCGATGAATTCACCATCAGGTGAAGGACGCGGAAACGCATAGAAGTCCGCGCCGACAATTAGTTCTTTAATCTGAAAGCTGCCATCTGTAGCAATAGAGACAATTTGATTGTCTGGCTCAATTTCCATTTCATTATCGAATTGATGGTGCACTTCTCTAATGCACACGATAGATGCGCCGTCAGGAGTAACACGCCCATCCGCAAATCTCCATAATTGGCCTTCGGGCGGCTCAGGAGTCAAAAAATCAAATTGGCCATCGGGAGAAATCCGACGGATACGCTGATCTTCAAAATCAACGTAATACAGATACTGGCCAGCTACCCACCAAGCTCCTCCTCCGTATTCGTGGACTCTTGAACGAGCATTCGCGTCAGGTGGTGTTATTTCACGCGGGGTTTCCTTACCTGACTGAAGCATAATAGCGACTCGACCACCTTCGTCAGGCCTGGATTCCGACCACCAAATATCTTCGCCATCGATTGACATATCTGTAATTACGGACACGCCTTCTACAAGCGAATGAGCTGATATGGGTGAGGGCCAACTTCCATACGGTAAATTCTTTGAAGACCCCATACTGGCTATCCCTGAAGAAGTTCAGTGATTCGTTGAATCCCTTCTTCAAGTTCTTCATCCCCAAGAGCGAATGAGATTCTCGCATACCCTGGAGATCCAAATGCTTCTCCGGGGACAAGGGCTACATGCACCTCTTCTAGAAGTATCTCCGCAAGGTCAAGAGTTGTCTCAGGATTTCGACCACGCAACGATCGCCCTAGAACACCTTCGAAATTAGGGAAAGCGTAAAATGCTCCTTGTGGTTCAAGCAGAGAAATCCCTTGAATTTGTGAAAGCATGTTAAACATTACTTGGCGTCGCCTATCAAATGCTTCCAGCATTTTTCTTACATCGTCGAGAGGGCCGGAAACTGCTGCAAGCGCAGCACGCTGTGCGATATTCGAAACATTCGAAGTTTGATGAGATTGCAGTGTCGAAGCTGCTTTTGCGATATCAGGTGGAGCAATGATCCAGCCGACTCGCCAGCCTGTCATCGCGTAGGTTTTAGCTACTCCGTTAAGCACAATACATCGGTCTTTGATATCAGGGACAAGAGCAGGAATTGAAAAGTGTTTACTCTCGCCGTAGACCAAATGTTCATATATTTCATCAGTGATAATCCAAATATCATTGTTTACTGCCCATCTACCGATTTCCTCTATCTCCTCCTTTGGGTACACTGCCCCAGTCGGATTCGAAGGAGAGCAAAAGATCAAGGCCTTTGTCCGATCTGTTTTTGCTGCATCAAGTTGATCTATTGATACACGAAATCCGGATTCTTCAGTGGTGGGAATAACTTTCGTCACTGCTCCGGCAAGTGCTACGGGCTCTGGATAGGTTGTCCAATAGGGAGAAGGAAGTAAAACCTCGTCTCCTGCGTCAAGGAGGACTTGCATGCAGTTGTACACAGCGTGCTTTCCTCCATTCGTAACTACCACTTGGTCTGGCGCGACGACCAAACCTGAATCACGTTTGGTTTTTTCAGATAATGCTTCTTTCAACTCAGGCAAGCCCCCCGCAGGACTATACCGGTGGTTAACTGGGTCAGAAATCGCTTCTTTTGCTGCATCAAGAATATGCTCTGGCGTTGGGAAGTCTGGCTCTCCGGCTCCAAACCCTATTACTGGAGCACCAGCCGATTTTAGTTCTTTCGCCTTATTTGTGACAGCGAGCGTGGCAGATGGCGATATAGCCCCAACACGTGTTGAAACCCGAGATCGATCAGACAATTTTCCTCCGTTAAGTTCAATTTCACCATCTTGGTATATCTGTGAAAGGAATGCAGATTATTTCTTTTTTGTTTTAATTATCTTCTTGATTTTTTCGCATTATTGCTCCCTCTAGAAGACGAACCAGAGTAGATTTTCATAATGGGCCAGAATAAATCTATAACCATCCCCACTGAATTACTTCCAAATGACGGAAGGTTTGGGAGTGGTCCCTCATTGGTAAGAGAAGAAGCCGTACAGGCACTTGCTGATATCGCCCTAAAGTACCTTGGCACAAGCCACCGTCAAAGCACAGTTCGGGAAATGGTCAAACGCCTACAAAAAGGGCTGATGGAGTTATTCCACCTACCTGAAGGGTGGGAAATACTTTTAGGGAATGGTGGGGCAACTCTTTTTTGGGATGCCGCTACATTTGGACTTATCGAATCCCAGAGCCAACATTTGGTATTCGGCGAATTTTCATCAAAATTTGCTCAAGCAACGATGAGTGCCCCACATTTAAGTACACCAGAAATCATAAAATCTGAGTATGGATCTGCCCCGGTTCTAGAACCATCAAATGTGGATCTTTATGCGTTGACTCAAAATGAAACCTCAACTGGAGTCGCTCTTCAGCTCAAAAGACCTAAAGAGGTAAGAGCCAACCAAGCAATAGTAGCTGTAGACGCCACGTCAGCGGCAGGTGGAATGTTATGGGACCCGAAGGAAGTCGATTGCTATTATTTTTCCCCGCAGAAGAGTTTTGCTAGTGATGGAGGATTATGGATTGCAGCTTGCTCACCTGCTGCAATCGATCGTATAGAAAAAATTGCTGCGTCTGATCGATGGGTTCCCGCAGGCCTTGATCTCAAAATTGCTTTGGATAATAGTAGAAAAAATCAGACATACAACACACCGTCCCTTTCAACAATTTTTCTGGCAGTCCATCAGATCGAATGGATAAATGGACAGGGTGGACTTGAGTGGAGCACTGGACGATCAAAAGAGTCGTCTACCTACCTTTACAACTGGGCGGAGAAACACCAATATGTTCATCCCTTTGTATCTAACATTGACCTTCAAAGCCCGGTCGTCGTCACACTTGATATTGATGAAAGAATACCCGCAGACGATCTTGTATCTGCCTGTAAAGAAAATGGGATTCTCGATATTGGAGGATACAGAAAACTAGGAAGGAACCAGATCAGAGTAGCCACGTTCCCTGCAATCGAACCTTCCGACATCAGAGCACTCACAAAAAGCATCGACTATCTTCTGGAGTTACTACTCTGAGTACGGCGGGGAAACTTCTCATAGCAAGCCCTCTTATGGGAGATCGGAATTTTGAAAGATCCGTAGTGCTAATGATAGAACACTCCAAAAATGGAGCTGTGGGTTTAGTTCTCAATCACATCACAGAAACCGGCACTCAAGAAGTTCTTCCGGATTGGCACAATTACGCCAACCCAATACCTGACATCTTTCGAGGAGGACCAGTAGAGCCTAACTCCTGTCTAGCTCTAGGGCGTTTTCTGGGAGGGGCAATTACTGACTTTCACTTTGTTTTCGCAAATGTGGGAATCATTGACTTAAGTACAGATCCCAAAACGTTGCCTGAAACTATAAGTGAAATAAAAATTTTCTCTGGCTACTCGGGTTGGGGTCCGATGCAACTCGACTCAGAACTGGCAGCAGATGCATGGTTTGTCGTTGAAGCAGATCCATTTGACGTTTTTAGTTCAAGTCACCACGATCTTTGGTCGATAGTGCTCCGAAGGCAGGAAGGCCCAATGGCTTGGCTCGCAAATTATCCAAAGAACCCTAAATTGAATTAACCCGTGTATTTAATCTCTTTATTTAGAAGAGGCGTCCATGTGAGCGGTGACCTTGAGAGTGTGCTGCGGCGGTAGGTGATAGTCCGACATCAAGGAGAGCACACGAATTTGCAAACCAATGCCCCATAACTAGAACCGCTGCTAATGCGCCAGTAATCGGGTCGGCAATAGCGTCACCAATAAACCAGAGTTGCCCATCTACTTCAGCTAACAAGTTTGCTGCCGCAGCAGCATCGTCTCCGAAACCAACCCGCTGTGGTTCACTGAACCGACCATGTCCTGTAATCGAACACCATATAGCTCCTCTTGATACCTCCTCCATAGCATTAACCCCAAGTTGTTCGAGCGCTCGGGGACGTGACCCTTCGATTACTATGTCAGCTTCTCGGATAAGACTATGTAGTTGACGAATATCTTGAGGGTCGTTGAAATCAAGAGCGACAATACTCTTTCCTTCATTTAAACGACGGTGAAACAACTCTGAACCTTTTCGAGTTCCATCAGGGCGTTGAACAGACTCGATTTTTACAATATGTGCCCCACACCGCATGAGATACCAGCTACACAGTGGACCTGCCCACATGCTTGACAAATCCACTACCGTTGGTGGCCCAGTAAACTTTGTTTCGCCTCCGAATAAATCTAGCTGCGGTGAAGGAGGCTTCGTCTCCCCTATTAATGACACCGGAATTCCCAATAACTTCCCTCTATCAACAAGTTCTCTGGAGCCTCGCTCCTTTACAGCTTCCTTAATTAACGCCCAATCATTTCCTTCTATCGATGTATCAAGCCAAGCAGGAACACTATGTATATCATCCACACGAGGAAGATTCAGGGCTATTGGGGTATCCGAGGTCTCTAGAATTTGACATGACCCACCCGCTGAAGTTGACCCCCAACCACGAAAACCTAGAAGCGGCGCCCTTTCAACTACCAAAGAAAGTGCGCTAGGGCCGCCCTTGGGCCCACCTAATTGACCTGAAAGCCAACCCAATATTCCTACCGTTGCTCGGAAACGGTGTAACCAAAGTAAATTCAAATTTTTTAATAAAATATTTGGTGGGCCTACTAGATCAGCTAGCCCTTCTTCCGGCCATACAGGCCATGCAAGGTAGGATGACGACACGTTTTCAATTACCTGCGCTGGGACTGTATCAGGTGGAAACCTGCGTGTAAGTTCAAGTAGGTGATTTTTTGCGACAAGAAAAGGGTCAGAAGTAGTAGTGCTCTCCATTACTCATACCGTAGAGGAAACGCTGGCATTGGCAATACTCTTAAGAATACGAAATTATTATATGTATAAGACTAAAGGAGGAAATATATGGAGCTTCGAGCAGGTAGTCGGCTAAAAAGCGCAGTTTGCGATACCGAGGTAATAGCGGTTAAAGCACCAAGCGAGGATATAGATATCAGGTGTGGTGGAGTTCCCATGCTTGAGCCATCTGATACCGATACGGAAAAGACATCACCGGTTGAGGGAGCTGCTAATGGAACCCAGATGGGGAAGAGATATGTAGATTCTGATGAAAGCATAGAACTTCTCTGTACTAAGCCTGGTGAAGGTTCATTGGGAATCGGTGATACTTTGTTAAGCATCAAGGAAAGTAAGCCGCTTCCAGCATCTGACTAAGGATATAAATCATGAACTTGATGATGTTGCTAGAAATGGCTTCAAACGCATTCGGCGATCGAACAGCTATCGGTAGCCGAGATGGATCAGGAATAACATATGCTGACCTTTACGTACGAGCGGGACGTGCAAGCCGCTCTCTAGCAGAGAATGACGTCGAAAACATCTCTTACATAGACACTTCGAGTGCGGCGCTACCGGTTACCCTTTTCGGTTCAGCTTGGGCAGGACCACCCTTTGTTCCTTTGAATTACAGGCTGACGGTCGACGAGATTCAAACACTTGCAGAACGTATCTCCCCTGCGAATGCAATTACCAACGAAGACTCTCTTGCGATCGTGCAAGATGTTGTTGGATTTGAAGGCTATTTGCAGGAAGATTTCCTTACATCAACAAATGAAGGTGAGGTCCCTGAACCTGATTGGGATATGGACCCCAACCAGATCGCTATACTACTTTTNACATCTGGTACTACCGGAGCCCCAAAGGCTGCGGTTCTCCGCCACTCCCACCTTGTTTCCTATATTCTAGGTTCAGTAGAATTCATGGGCGCAGGTGAAGACGAAGCAACCTTGGTATCCGTACCCCCTTACCATATAGCTGGGATAGCCGCTATGTGTAGCTCAGTATACGCAGGTAGGAGAATAGTCCAGCTTCCAAATTTTGATGCAGAGTCTTGGATTAATCTGGTAGTGAAAGAAGAAATCACCCACGCGATGGTTGTTCCAACGATGCTTGCTCGAANCGTTGAACACTTCGGCGAACGCGGTAATGAAAAAATCGAAAGCCTTAGAGCCATATCTTATGGAGGAGGGAAAATGCCTCGTTCTGTAATTGAGAAAGCTCTGGAATTGTTTCCAAAGACTAACTTTGTTAATGCATATGGGCTAACGGAAACAAGTTCAACAATTTCTGTCCTAGGCCCAGAAGATCATCGCATCGCTTTTGAAAGTTCCGATCCAGCTATTCGGCAGCGACTTGCTTCAGCTGGGAAACCACTTCCTACTTTGGAGGTTTCAATCCGAAATGAGGAAGGCTTAGAGGTNGAGACAGGACAGAGCGGTGAAATTTGGGTTAGAGGAGAACAGGTTTCGGGCGAATACCTTGGGAAAGGGAAACGGCTCACTGAAGACGGATGGTTCCCAACCAACGACGGAGGGTCCCTTGATAGCGAAGGGTACCTTTTCGTGGAAGGAAGAATTGATGACATCATCATTCGCGGAGGAGAGAATATCTCTCCTGGGGAGATCGAAGATATTCTTTTGCAGCACCCCGGTATCCGAGATGCTGCTGTTGTCGGGGCACCTGATACACAATGGGGAGAAGTTATTGTTGCATTTATAGTTCTTTCCGGTATTGAGAATCTACCCGAAACCGAAGTTAAAAGTTTCACCGAGAAGCATCTTCGATCATCGCGAACTCCAGACAAAGTCATAGTGCTCAACGAGCTCCCATACAACGAGACTGGTAAATTACTTAGACGAGTCTTGAAGGAAAACCTTATTAGCGGAATCGATAGTGAGGATTGACCCGTGAGTGACCTCGATGTCCTCACCTTCCCCGAAGCTTTAAATTTCGTCAAAGGTGTTTATGCCACTGACCGCATTTACGAGAATCAAAAGAAAAGCATAATTGTAGAGATTGATTCGGGANTACTTGAATCTCGACCTGAAGACTTGCACGAATTTTCGACAGCTACCTGCTCTTTAAATCTCGTCATTATCGGTCTTATCACCGGAACAATTTCAAAAACATTTTCTGATCTACTACATGGATTTGATACTCTCTTTGGATTTTCTGATGATGGCCTTTCCGTACAAGTCACAGGACTCGAAGAAGCAGCCCAAGATTTATCCTTATGTGTTGCAAAAAATCCACAAGCAGCTATCACTCTCGCTCAGATCCTGCGTCAACAGGCTTTCGATGATGTGGCGAAAGGATTAATACTTGAATCGCTTGGATACGCCATGCTACAAAATGGCTCTGAATTTACGAATTGGCTCAAAGAACGAGAGCCCGTTGTGGCTCCCCCTGATGAAAACCAAGTAGTGCTTTCTGACAGAATCGGTAACCAATTGAATATCACGTTAAATCGACCGCAACGTGCAAATGCTTTCTCNTCTAAGGTACGTGATGGATTTGTTGAAGCTCTGCAAGTCGCCTTAATCGACGAAAGTATCGATGAAATCACTGTTAAAGGAAACGGAAAATCTTTCTGCTCTGGCGGAGAATTGTCTGAGTTTGGTTTGTTTGAATTTCCTACAGATGGACACCTAACTCGCCTCTCACGAAATCCTGGCATGCTGGTTCATCGGCTAAAGAGAAAAATAGTCCCGTATCTCCACGGTGCCTGTGCGGGAGCTGGAATTGAGATTCCAGCATTTGCATCAAAAATTGTCGCCCATGAAACTACTCGGATCTTTCTTCCTGAAGTTTCTATGGGATTAATCCCTGGAGCTGGGGGAACTGTTAGCATCCCTAGGCGAATTGGCCGCCACAGAGCCTTCTACCTTGCGGTAACAGGCCATGAAATAAACGCCAACGATGCTTATGCGTGGGGACTCGTAGACGAGTTAACAAGTGATTAACTTTGGATTAGGTCTTAGCTTAGATTTTCTATAATTGTGACGTTTGCTTGACCGCCGCCCTCACACATTGTTTGAAGACCGAATCTCCCTCCTGATCTTTCCAGTTCATTAAGCAACGTTGTCATAAGCCGGCCACCCGTACAACCTAAAGGATGACCAAGGGCTATCGCCCCACCATTGACGTTCACTTTCTCATGAGGTATCCCGTGTTCTTTCATCCAGACTATGGGGACTGGGGCAAAGGCCTCATTACATTCGAAAAGGTCAATGTCATTAACAGACATCCCAGTTTTTGCGAATGCGTGCTCTGTCGCCGGTATAGGTCCCGTCAGCATATAAATGGGATCATCTCCACGGACACTCATATGATGAATTCGTGCCCTAGGTTTTAATCCGTGATCTTTTACAGCCTGCTCACCCGCAATTAACAGTGCAACCGCGCCATCAGATATCTGACTTGCCACTGCAGCAGTAATGACTCCTCCTTCTTCCAGAGTTGTTAGCTGTGACATTTTTTCTAATGTGGTTCCCCTTCGAACACCTTCATCATGCTCTATCTCGCCGTAAGGAAGGATTTCATTATCGAAACGACCTTCATCTTGAGCGCGGGCTGCTCGCTCATGCGATTCTAAAGCAAATATTTCTAATTCCTCTCGGCTTAGGTTCCATTTTTTCGCGATAAGTTCTGCTCCTCTGAATTGAGAAACTTCTTGAGTTCCATAGCGATCTACCCAACCTTTAGAGGTCGTATATGGATCTTCAATTTCGGGACGGCCGATTGTTTCATGGCCCATTACGTCCATCGCTGAACCAATTGGTATTAGGCTCATATTCTGAATTCCTCCTGCCACCACCATGTCTTGCACGCCGGACATAACACCCATTGCTGCAAAGCTAACTGCTTGCTGGCCTGACCCACATTGCCTGTCAACGGTTACTCCTGGCACTGCTTCGGGCATTCCTGCAGCTAACCAAGCTGTTCTAGCGATATCGCCTGCTTGAGGGCCCATATTGTCCAGACAACCCATGATTACGTCATCAACAGCTAGCGGGTCTACCCCAGCCCTCTCAACTAGGCCACGTATAACGTGCGCTCCTAAGTCGGCGGGGTGCTCTTCAGCTAAGCCTCCGCCTCTTCTTCCTACTGGCGTTCGAACAGCATCAATAATGTAGGCCTCTCCCATATGGCATCCTTTCAATTCGTTCTTTACTCGCGTTTCACTTTATCGGGATGGCGGTTCCTCTTCACATTCGGAATTTTTTTGCTGAACTATTTGGGTTCTTTAGGAAGCCCGAGAACACGTTCTCCGATGATGTTTTTTTGAATCTCGTTACTTCCTCCATAAATAGTATGAGCTCGGCTGTACAAAAAGGTTCTTTGTTCCCTATCAAGTAAATACGACATTCCCCCCTCACCGACATAACCATTCTCAGCGACCATTCCTGATGTGCCCTTAACCAACATCCATAACTCTCCTAGTGCTCGGTGCCAAGAGGACCAGTAAAGTTTTCCTATACTTTGCTCAGCCCCAGGTATACCATCAGCAGCTAACGCAGTGAGCATCCTTAACTGGTTGAACCGAAGAACCTCTAGACCGATATATGAATCCATTATTCTTTGACGAATCACATGACTGTCCCAACGGCCGTTTTGTTTTGCTGCCATTAGGAGGTCATCAAGCTCTTGCCGGAAACTTATCTGTTGCCCTAACGTTGATGCTCCGCGTTCAAATGAAAGAGTTCCCATCGCTACTTTCCAACCGTTTCCTACTCCACCAACAACAAGACCTTCTTTCGTAAACGCATTGTCAAAAAACGTCTCATTAAATTCCGTACCACCAGTTAGCTGGATAATGGGCCTAATCGTGATTCCTTCTTGATCCATAGGTAACAGAAGGTAGGACAACCCATTATGTCTTTGTGATCCTTTTTCTGTTCTAGCAACAACAAAAATCCAATCAGCAAACTGAGCTAGAGATGTCCAGATTTTCTGGCCATTTACCACCCAACTCCCATTTATTAATTCCGCTTTCGTATTAATATTTGAAAGGTCAGACCCTGCGTCCGGTTCGCTGTAACCTTGGCACCAAAGCTCTCTGCCAGCCAGAATTTCAGGGACGAATCTCATTTGTTGTTCATCTGACCCGAATGCCATCAATGTTGGGCCTAGAAGAGTGACGCCCATATTTGGAAGACGTCCTGGCGCCTTAGCCTCAACATAGGTTTTGTGANAAAGAACCTGCTCCACTAAAGAGCATTCACGTCCCCCTATCCATTTCGGGAAATCTATTCCTAGCCACCCTCCTNAGGCAAGGTTTCTTTCCCAAGCTATTTGAAGCTGCGGGTCAACATCTTCATGGCCCGTTAAACCCTTACCGCGAAGCGCGCCGAATTCACCTCGTAGATTTTCTTCGAGCCAAGTCCTTACCTCTTCAACGAACCTTCTCTCAGATTTTGTGTAAGTAAAATCCATTGAAATAAAAGTAGTTCGCCCTTCTAGCATTTGGGTGGCTAGTGGGGTTTTCTCCATTGTCGATTACGTTTCAGCGATTGTTCTTGGAGTTCATCTCTTAAACGCAAATACCGAATTAATTTCTGCTGATCAATACGCCCGTCAGTAACAGCTTTGATTACTGCACATTTTGGCTCAACCGTATGTGTGCAATCATTAAAGCGACAACTTTGAGCTTCTGAGGAAACTTCAAAGAAAACCTGAGCAAGAGCTTGATCTGCATCCCACAATCCCACTCCTCGTATGCCGGGAGTATCAATGAGAATTCCTCCCGTGGGAATAGTCAGCAACTCGCGAGCAACCGTAGTATGTCTTCCTTTATTGTCTGAATGGCGCACCTCAGAAGTTTCCTGAACATCTTTTCCGATAAGGGAATTCACCAGAGATGATTTACCGATTCCTGACTCACCTAGAAGAACCAAAGTGCGGTCTGGGGAGACTAGATCTCTGATCTCGGAGATTCCTCTACCATCAAGAGCACTAGTTTTGAATGTTTGAATTTCTGAGAATTCCTTCGTCACTTGATCCCATTCTTTCGGAATACTCAGGTCAGCTTTCGTTAGGATTAATACCGGTAGTGCCCGACTATGCTCAGCAAGTACCAGAAATCTTTCAATGCGGGCGAGATTAATTGGGCGATCCGTTGATGAAATAACTCCTACAAGGTCGATATTGCTTGCCATCACCTGAGCTAATTCTGTTTCAGCAGGGTCGCGACGCACAATCGCTGAATAGCGTGGTAAAACCTTCTCAACGAGAAACCCCATGTCCGGATCCTCAACGAGTTCAACCCAGTCTCCAGTTGNGGGAGCTGTATTAGATACTGCCCGTTGACTATCCGAAAGGGCGCGAATGTCACCTCTTTCTGTTATAACGTCTACTTCTCCACGATCTACTCTTCGAACTCTCCCAAAGAAACCAGAATTAAAGTTTGGACTTTGAGATTTTTTATAGATCTCCCATCCCAGTTCACGAAGAGCGGTCATATCTGCATAAGAGATCAATTATCGTGGAGTTCGTCGTTTAACCCCTGCCAACTTGAATTCTCTCCCCGAAGAAGAGCTTCAACTGATCCCGTTGTCGAATTTCTGCGGAATAGGATATTTGAGAAGCCCGACAGCGATTTGGCTTTGGNAGTTGTTCCATCTGGTACAGACACCAAAGTCCCTGCAGTGACATACAACCCAGCTTCCACAACGCAGTTATCCCCTAGTGAAATACCGATACCTGCTTCTGCTCCTATCAAACAGTCTTTACCAACGGATATGACTTCTGATCCGCCTCCGGAAAGTGTGCCCATTATTGATGCTCCTCCGCCTACATCCGAACCATCACCGATGACAACACCTGCGGAAATTCTTCCTTCAACCATAGACGCGCCTAATGTGCCCGCATTGAAGTTACAAAATCCCTCATGCATAACTGTCGTTCCTTCTGCAAGGTGGGCTCCAAGTCTGACTCTGTTCGCATCAGCGATCCGGACACCGGACGGTATTACGTAATCTGTCATTCGCGGAAATTTATCAAGCCCGTGCACATGGACTTCTTTGCCTTCAGCCATTAACTGAATTCGATGAGAATCAAAGCTATCAACCTCGAAGGGGCCATGATTAGTCCATACACAATTAGTAAGCTTTCCGAATATACCCGACAAATCTATTCCATGAGGTTGAACGAGACGAGTCGAGAGAAGGTGAAGGCGTAGATATGTATCTATAGCATCNATTGGTGCATGTGAAGGGTCAGCGATAATAGCTGCAACAGCTATTCTCCTTCCGCCAGGTACTTGTGACTCTTCTACTGCGTTAGCGACCGCTGATAATGTCGCGGCAGAAGATTCTTTATACTCATCATTTTGTTCAGCTTTTTCCAAAATAGCCAACATCTCATTAAGAACACCTTCTTCTAATCTGTACGTAGCTGATTCTGTGTTCCAGCCAACCGTGCTGGCCAGNAGGGCACAGGTGAAAGGTTGAGANTGGCGTTGAGGAGAAGGGTAAAAAACATCCAGAATCTCACCATCATCGGTCTCAGTCGATATTCCAATACCAAAAGCAAATGGCTGACTGTAGTTAGTTATGCTTGATTCAAGTTCATCTCGTATGCCGTTTATTTGTTCAAGAGTCTGGATTTCTTTCATAGGAAAGACGTTAGCCGCTAAATTCGCCATGTGGACCGTTTGNGGTANCGTTATCTAGTGAGATCTGACAACTACAGATACGAACAGAGCGGATTGATGGGTTCTGCACCCCCTGAGTTCTTGTTTGTCGTGGCGGCGATTTCACAGTACCTTGGTGCCGCGCTGGCTTTCAGTATCTTTGACAACTTAGNTGCAAGTA
The DNA here is from genome assembly GCA_002715405.1 of Acidimicrobiaceae bacterium. Taxonomy (GTDB): domain Bacteria; phylum Actinomycetota; class Acidimicrobiia; order Acidimicrobiales; family UBA8592; genus UBA8592. Next base: position 2,554 of record PAZD01000046.1, on the reverse strand, counting down.
TGGTGGCGACTTTGCGCGTAATCGGGGCTTCAGTCATTCTGATTCTTTTTAGACGCTCATGGAAACGGTCCTTGAGTGATTTAGATATGTATTGGACAGCAGCGTTTGGCATTGTTCTTGCGGGAATGAATCTATGTTTCTATCTCGCCATTGACAACCTTCCCTTGGGGAATGCTGTGGCGATCGAGTTTTTGGGCCCAATCGCAGTGGCTGCTGCTGGCCACCGTTCTTCGCGAAATATTTTTTCTCTTATTGTAGCTAGCTTTGGGGTTCTTCTTTTAGCTCAGGTGACGCCTGAAGGGTCACTCACTGGGGTGATCTTTGCGTTAGCTTCAGGAACTTTGTGGGCGCTTTATATCGTTTTAGGAAGCAGAGTTGCCAGAACAGGAGCTCATTTAGATGGATTAGGAATTGGAATGCTTATCGGAGGTTTAGTGATCTCCCCAGCAGCATTTGATTCCATTGACNGAGTAATCGATTCCCCATTGTTTGTTTTACTTGCCCTTTCAACAGGATTGTTGGGGAACGTAATTCCCTATGGGATAGACCAAATGGTGTTCCGACGCATTTCTAAATCTCGATTTGCTTTCTTGCAATCTCTATTACCCGCAACCGCAGCATGTGTAGGAATATTAGTGCTCCGGCAAGAGACTTCGGTGGAGGAGCTTCTCGGTATTGGGCTGATAATATTTGCGATCTTCTTCCGGGGAAGAGAAAACAATTCAGTTTGAAAGATCTAAAATTCTTCGAGCTTGCTTAGCCAAAGCTTCGTCAACCATTTGTCCATCAAATACAACTGACGCTGAACCTTGAGAAACAGACTGCTCATATATAGAGAGCATTTTTTTTGCACGTTCGATTTCTTCAACCGAGGGAGAGAACGATCTNTTGGCAAGGGGAACTTGAGAAGGATGGATGCAAAGTTTTCCAGAGAATCCCAATGCTCTAGCTTGTTCCGCTTCTTTCGTGAAACGCTCGCTGTCAGTAATATCTGCCACGATTTGATCTATGACGGGAACCCCCGTCAACCTTCCAGCTATTGCTAGCAGTGATCGAGCGACAAAAACTTCATCATTTTCNACTGTACGAACCCCACCTAAATCAAGGACATAGTCTTCGGCACCAAAGTAGGCGGCAAGCACTGATTCATATCCAAGAATTTCGTTTGCGGAAACTACTCCTTGAACAGTTTCGATCCCGACGATGACGCCTACTTCGACAGAATTTTTTACGAGTATTTCTTGGGCTTTTCCTAATTCTTCGACGCTATTGACTTTGGGAATGATAACTCCATCTAGCTGCGGAGGGATAGCTTGAATATCAGGTTCAAAATGTCCAGACGAAATTGGATTTACTCTTGCAAATAGTACGAATTGGTTATGATTCGCTTCGGAACCGAATTTCAGAAGATTNTTCCGCGCTTCGAGCTTCTCTGCATCAGGAACAGAGTCTTCGAGATCAATAATGGCCGCATCCGGCTGGATTTTGGAAAACTTCTCTAAAAGTTCTAGCTTGTTCCCCGGAGCAAACAACATGCTTCTTAATTTTTGTGTCATTGAAGCTCCTCCACATCTTTGAAATAGTTTAACGCTTCAGGATTAGCCAATGCTTCAGTATTGCGAACAGGGTTTCCTTCTACCATTGCTTTCACAGCTAATTCTGAAAGCTTTCCACTTCGAGTTCTAGGAATATCCGGCACTGCTTCGATAATAGTTGGCACATGCCTTGGTGAAGCCTGATCACGAAGTGAAGTTCCTATCTTTGATTTGAGTTTTTCGTCAAGTGTACAACTTTGGGAAAGGACAACGAAAAGAACTGTTCTACTATCCCCTTCCCATCTTTGACTGACCACCACACTTTCATTAATTTCAGGCAACGAGTCGACAACACTATAGATCTCGGCTGTACCTATTCGAACACCACCAGAATTTAAAGTTGCATCTGACCGACCATGAATGATGATTCCATTATTTGGAGTCCATTCAGCGAAGTCGCCTTGATGCCATTTACCTTCATATCTTTGATAATAGGCTGAACGATATTTTTCTCCTGTTTCATCGTTAAGAAATGAGAGCGGCATTGACGGGAAAGCATTTGAGCAGACAAGTTCACCCTGATCACCATGGCGAAGCTCTTCACCGGATTCGCTAAGTATCTCAATCTTTACACCTAAAGCCGGTTTTTGGATCTCTCCACGATGCACTGGCCCTGTAGGGTCACCCGCTACAAGACATCCGCATAGATCTGTTCCTCCAGACATTGACTGAAGATGCACGTCATTTTTGATTTCTTGGTACACGTAGTCAAAACCTTCTACTGCGAGAGTTGACCCCGTAGAACAAATTGTCCGAACGCTATCCAGATTATGTGTTGATTTCGGTGAAATTCCATCCTTTGCGCAGGCGTCTATATATTTTGCTGAAACACCAAAGAGGGTAACCCCTGTCTGATCAACTAAATCAAATAGCGCGGTGGAGGTGGGGTAGAACGGGGACCCGTCATAAAGGATAACTGTTGCTTCTGAAGCTAGGGCGGAAACTAACCAGTTCCACAT
>PAZD01000045.1 GCA_002715405.1 Acidimicrobiaceae bacterium | reverse complement strand
CTCTCTAGTTTGGGGTGACCGACGGGATTTGAACCCGCGACCACCAGTACCACAAACTGGGGCTCTACCTGACTGAGCTACGGCCACCACGACCCGAATACACGGGTGAAACACATAATAAGCCCTAGAAGAGACCAACACTGCAACATTAAAGAGATAATCTAAGAAAAGACAAAAAATCGACGAGGATTAAAGATAGGTCTAAAATAGATTCGTGGGGCAAGAATGCGTATAGAACAAATAACTGGAAATATAGGTGCCGAAATTTCTGATGTTGATTTAGCGAACGTCAGTGGGGAAGAAGTTGAAAGCATCAAAAAAGCGTGGCTTGACCATAAGGTTCTTGTTTTTAGAGACCAACACATAACTACAGAAGAACATATTGCGTTTGGAAAGAAATTCGGCGAACTTGAGATCCACCCGTTTGCACGCGGGGGCCACGTTGGTCTTGGTGAGTACCCAGAAATACTTCGAATCGCATCTAACCCTGAAAAAGAATTTGCAGCAGTGATATGGCATTCTGACGTTACATGGCGCGAAGAACCTTCGTTGGGTTCAATCCTTCGTGGTGTAGTTATTCCTGAAGTCGGTGGCGACACCTGTTTTGCTAGCGCGGCGGCGGCATACGAGGGGTTACCTGTAGATGTCAAAAACCAAATTGACGATTTATATGCAATTCATGATTTTACGAAAAGCATCGGAGAGAAATTCAACGATGAGGAACGGCTTGAATTACAGAAAAAATACCCTCCGGCTCGCCATCCTGTTGTGCGGACACATCCGGAGACAGGGGAGCGGAGCATCTACACCAACGGCTACCACACTGCATACATCGAAGGTGTCTCGGAGGAAGAGAGTGAAAGACTTTTAGCTCTTATGGAGAAAGCGATCTTGAGCCCCACGGTGCAATTCCGACTCAAATGGGATGTCGATACATTTGTCATGTGGGATAACCGGTCGTCACAACATGCAGTTGCTGCTGACTTCTATCCAGCCGAGCGGATAGTCGAACGGGTCACAATCATCGGCGAGCGTCCATATTAATACCTGTTTCTCCCTAGAATATAAGACTAGTAATTCGCCCCCGTAGCTCAGCTGGATAGAGCAACGGACTTCTAATCCGTAGGTCGCAGGTTCGACTCCTGCCGGGGGCGCGCAAAATTGGGGCGACCACGACTGATACTAATGTCGTATTTTTAGGTGGCTTTAATTCTCTGCCGCCGTTCCGTTAACAAGAACTCGGTGTAGCCATTGGGTTGATCACAGCCTTCAAATACGAGAGCTAATGCAGCCTGATAGGGGNTACTTGCATCTAGGTCAGGACCCATAGATTGATATTCGGAATCGTCTTTGTTCTGCTTNTCAACGATCGTTGCCATCTCGGCCATGGTTGCTCGAACGTNCTCCTCAGTCACAATCCCATGATGTAGCCAATTTGCAATGTGCTGGCTTGATATTCGCAAGGTAGCTCGGTCTTCCATTAACTGAATGTTATTGATATCGGGGACTTTCGAACACCCAATTCCTTGTCCTACCCAACGGGCGACATATCCGAGAATACCCTGAGCATTATTTCGNATTTCAGCGGTGATTTCATCTGGGCTAAGTTCGCGATCCAGAGGAAGCGTCGGAATAGTCAACATCATTTCCCGTGGTGTCACTTCTTTCTTTTTAAGACCTTCTTGAATAGACGCAACATTCACAGCGAAATAATGGAGTGCGTGAAGCGTTGCTGCTGTAGGGGAAGGCACCCACGCACAACTAGCTCCAGCTTCAGGATGCCCTATTTTCTCTTTCACCATAGCGGCCATATCGTCAGGACGAGCCCACATGCCTTTTCCGATTTGGCCATGCCCAAGGAGACCGGCAGCTAAACCCTCTTCAACATTGATATCTTCATAAGCCGTAAGCCACACTTGCTCCTTCATTTCAGCCTTTGGCACAAAGGGTCCTGCTTCCATACTTGTATGAATTTCATCACCGGTCCTATCAAGAAATCCAGTGTTTATAAAGACAACACGGTCACTGGCTGCATTGATACACGCAAGGAGATTCAGGGAAGTCCGGCGCTCTTCGTCCATTATCCCCATCTTCAAAGTATTTCTATCTAGGCCCAATAAGTCTTCTATCTCTCCAAATAGCTCAACTGAAAAAGCAACTTCATCAGGGCCATGAAGTTTTGGTTTAACAATGTAGATTGACCCTTCGTAGCTATTTCTGATTGCCCCTTGTGAGCGCATATCATGAACTCCACACCATGCTGTGATAACTCCATCAAGAATGGTTTCAGGAATCATTTCACCTCTGAATGTGATGGCGTCAGTCTGGAGGTGCATGCCGACATTGCGAACTAGCATCAGCCCACGGCGTTTGAGAAGAGCTTCTTGTCCATCTGGCATAAAGTACGTACTATCTTGAACTAATGATCGCGTCGTTAGCGAGCCGCCCTTGTTGAATTCAACAGTAAGATCACCCCGCATCAACCCGAGCCAATTACGGTACGCGCCTGTTTTGTCATCAGCGTCAACGGTCGCCACCGAATCCTCACAATCCATAATGGTAGATAACGCTGACTCCAGATTGATGTCGGCGATACCAGCGAGATCTGTTGCGCCAATAGGGTCATCAGGATTGATGCAGATTTCAATGTGTAAGCCATTTTTCCTTAGAAGCAGAGTCTTCGGTGATTCCGTTGCCCCGGTGTAGCCGACAAATTGTTCAGAAGATAAAAGCAAAGTTTCAGTTGCTCCTATCGAAATAGTCAAACCCGAATCGCTGACAGTGTATTTTGTGGCATCGTGGTGCGATCCGTCGGTTAGAGGAAAATGTTCGTCAAGGAAGTCGCGAGCATATGCAATTACGCGTTCACCTCGGACAGGGTTATATGGACCTGAGCTGTGAGCTCCATCGTCTTCGCTNATGACATCGGTCCCATAGAGTGCATCGTAGAAACTTCCCCAACGGGCATTCGCAGCATTCAGGGCATACCGAGCATTATCTATAGGGACGACGAGCTGTGGCCCAGCGATAGAAGCAATTTCATCATCAACGTTCTGGGTATCTACAAGGACACTTTCCGCCTTGGGCAAAAGGTACTTGATTTCTTTCAAGAATTCACGATAGGCGTCCTCATCATGGGGGAGCGTCCGGTGTTCCCGATGCCAGTGGTCGATTTGNGCTTGTAGGTCATCTCGAAAAGTTAGAAGATTGTTAGCTTTAGGGATTAGGCGGTCGAGGAGAGATCCAAGACCCTGCCAGAACATGTCAATGTCAATGCCTGTTTCTGGGCAGAGTTCCGTACATACAAAATCGTGNAGGACACTATCAANCTCTAATTCGCCGTACGAAATTCTGTCGTTTGCCATTACCCTATGACCCCCAGGTCGCCCATATGGTTCCCTTGGATAATTTACTTCTTTTCTGAGGACCTGTCAGAATTGTTCTTCTTCGGTGCTTCCCTTTAAGGCCAGAGTGCTTGCTGTCCCGCCAGAGATCACTGTCGCCACCTGATCAAAGTATCCTGCACCGACTTCTCTTTGGTGTCGAGTGGCGCTGTACCCACTGTCTTCCATAGCGAATTCTCGTTGCTGAAGCTCCACGTAGGCGGTCATGTCTTGTTCGGTGTATGCCTTGGAGAGTTCGAACATAGAAGCATTCAGTGCGTGCCATCCTGCAAGGGTGATGAATTNGAATCTGTATCCCATGTCGCCAAGCTCCTTTTGGAATGTAGCGATTGTTGCATCGTCCAGAGCTGCTTTCCAGTTGAAGGAAGGCGAGCAGTTATAGGCGAGCATCGTTTCTGGGTATTCTGCGTGCATTGCGTCAGCGAAACGCTGCGCCTCGTCAAGGTCTGGAGTGCTAGTTTCACACCAGACAAGATCAGCGTACGGGGCATACGCTAATCCCCTTGCTATGGCAGCATCCATACCGTTATCAACATGGAAGAACCCTTCACTTGACCGTTCTCCTGTGCAGAAACGCTGATCGCGTTCATCAATATCGCTTGTCAGTAGTGTTGCGGCTAGCGAATCTGTTCTAGCAACAACTAATGAAGGAACATTCATCACATCAGCAGCAAGCCTGGCTGCTGTAAGGGTTCGGACATGCTGCTGGGTAGGGACGAGTACTTTCCCGCCCATGTGGCCACACTTTTTCTCGCTAGCAAGCTGGTCTTCCCAGTGCACGCCTGCAGCTCCAGCTTCAATCATAGATTTCATGAGTTCGAATGCATTTAGTGGGCCGCCAAATCCAGCTTCGGCATCAGCGACAATGGGAACCATCCAGTCTCGGTCCCTGTCGCCTTCACTCCATTCGATCTGATCGGCACGCCGAAGGGCATTGTTGATCCTCCGCACCACGGTAGGAACAGAGTTCGCAGGGTACAAACTTTGATCAGGGTAAACCTGTTCAGCGAGGTTTGCATCTCCTGCAACTTGCCATCCCGAAAGGTAGATTGCCTCCAACCCTCCCTTGACCATTTGAATAGCCTGACCTCCGGTAAGAGCACCCATGGCATGGGTATAGGCATTGGAATTCAGTTTCTCCCAGAGTTTCTCTGCACCGTGCCGTGCGATACTGTGCTCAACTTGGATCGATCCGCGTAAATTAATTACTTCCTCAGCGGTGTAATCGCGTTGAACACCTTTCCACCGGTCATTTTCTTCCCAGTCACGAGAAAGTTCTTCTACTTGGGCATCAAAAGATTTAGACATAGTGACTCCTAGAGTGTCTTAGCCAATTGGGGGATTTTTGGCTACAGAACAGAATGCTGCAAAATCCGCTAAAAATCAACTTAATTTGGCTATAAATATCGGGTAAATATGTGATTTTAATAAAAAGATGTAAAATTACTTAGTATTTCTCTTATCGGTCGAGATAAATGGAGTGAATATGAATACAGGGAACATTGATTTACTATTATTTGGGCATCGACTCCGGTTCTTTCGAAAGCGACTTGGACTGACCTTAACAGATCTGGGTAAAGTCGTCAGTAAGCCTGCCCCGTTTCTATCACAACTAGAGAATGGTCATGTTGAAGCAAAAATTGGGTTGATCGGGGATCTAGCTACTGCACTTGGAGTTACACCTGCTGACCTCCTAGACCCAGAACCCCCTTCAAGACGAGCAGCCCTGGAACTTGCACTTCGGAGATACCAAGAAGAGCCGAATAATATTGATCGGAAATTGCCCTTACTGCGACCATCATCAAAAGTTCCTGATGAAGTTCTTGAACATATAGTGGGCCTATACGCGGCCTTAGAAGCAGAGAGCACTGTGGGCATTACTCGCGAACAACAATCAGCTCTAGAAGCTCGGGAAGCAAACGTTGCTCTACGCGCAGAAATGAAACAGAGAAATAACTATTTCGAAGAGATAGAGATCATTGCCGGAGACATACTTTCATCCGTTAATTATGCAGGATCTGGACCAATTTCAGAAAAAGTATTGAAAGACATATGCGACCATTTCGGTTTTGCAGTGAAAAGAACCCAAGAAATTCCTAATTCTACAAGGTCAGTGACAGACCAACGAGAAAGAATCATCTACATACCTCAGCGCAACAGCCTCCCGACCCGTCTTTCGAGATCAGTTGTTCTTCAAACTTTGGGCCATTATGCCCTTGAGCACCAAGACACAGATAATTTTCATGAGTATCTCCGGCAGAGAATTGAGTCCAACTACTTTTCTGCAGCGATTCTGGCGCCAGAGAAGGCGGCAACGAACTTTCTCCAGTCCGCTTACGACGCTCATGACATATCAGTAGAAGACCTCCAAGAAATCTTCAATATTTCCTATGAAATGGCTGGCCATAGACTAACGAACTTAGCAACAAAGCACCTTGGAATAACATTACATTTTCTTCGGTCAGACGATGAAGGATTTGTTTGGAAAGCTTATGAGAATGATGGAGTTCCACTTCCATCAAGCCCGGATGGGACAATCGAAGGTGAAAACCTCTGCAGAAACTGGGGTACACGCCAAGCATTTCACTCCGAAGATTCGTACTCTCTTCATTATCAATACACCGACACATCAAATGGAAAATTCTGGTGCGTTACCTATGTAGAAGCAGATCGCCTACCGCATCACGCAGTGACTATAGGAACTACGGCCGATCAAGCCAAATGGTTCCGTGGAAGCGAAACGAAAAGGACTTCGACGTCATATTGCCCCGACCCCGTATGCTGCACGCTACCCAGAGCTGGAATTCGCCAGCATTGGCAGGGAGTAGTGTGGCCATCAGCACGCGACCGAAGCTACGTCGCTTCTGGCCTTCCAGTAGCAGGTAAAGGATTTTCTAAATTCCCAGGAGTCGACATGGTCGAAGTATACGAGTTTCTCGAGCGGCAAGAATCGACGTAACAACCCTTAGCTAGCACATAAATTTGGTTCAATCCCGAGTACTCTCGTTGTATGCCTAGCAGTCCAGTTTCGGGAAAAGATAATACGGGCGAAGTCATGGCGAAGCCTGCCGACAATACCACCTACATCCCATATAACGCTGGCATAGACGGCATTCGTGCCATTGCAGTCCTTGCCGTGATCGCCTATCACTCCGGAATGTCAAGATTCTCAGGAGGATTTCTCGGCGTTGAAATATTTTTCGTTATAAGCGGCTACTTAATTACTGCGCTGCTTTTAGTTGAATACACCACCAATAACCGAATCGATATAAAACGGTTCTGGAATAGAAGAGCTCGAAGACTTTTCCCAGCGCTAATAGCGTATATCGGAGGGGCTACAGCTCTGGCGTATCTGACCGCAAGAGATGTTGTACCAACAAAATCTGAAATTTTCGCAGCCTTAGGTTATGTATACAACTGGTTCAGCATATTCCAAGATGTTTCATACACTGAAGGGTTCGAACGAAAGAACTTCTTCCACCATCTTTGGTCTCTTGCAGTCGAAGAACAGTTTTATTTATTCTGGCCGTTGATTTTGTGGGGCCTTCTAACACTGGTGGGTAAACGTATTACTTTCGCCTTTGTTATCGCTGGGATAATAGGGTCAACCATTCTGCGATGGATCTTATACGAACCATTCACTGACCCTCTTCGTGTTTATTACGGAACCGACACGCGCGCTTCAGCTTTGCTCATCGGAGCAGCTCTAGCTTTTCTTTGGAGGCCATGGGAATCAGATCGGGAAGCTATAAAAACACCGAAAGTTTTTACAAAAGTCTCAGTGTTAGTTGTTGGCTGCGTGTGTCTGGGCGGATTGATTTGGGCCAATATGCATTACACGCTCTTCTATCCGCGTATAGATGATCTCTTCCGCGGCGGAATGCTGATCACTTCTGTTCTAACAGCGTTAGTCATTGCAGTTTCGGTAACCCCAAAATCAATGTTGGGTAAAGCCTTAGGGATTCAACCGATGCGTTGGATAGGGAAACGATCATATGGCCTATACCTATGGCACTGGCCTGTATTTCAACTGACCCGACCCAGAGTAGACGTCGAGATTGATGGGTGGGAACTGTTCCTTATCCGTATGGCTATTACATTAATCCTCGTTGAGGTCAGTTATCAGATCATAGAGCGCCCCATTCGCGAAAGGCGCTTTCGTAAATCACTCAATCTTGCAATTTCGAAATCATCTATCCAGATAACGTTCGGCAGAGGAATTCTTGTCGCAGCAGTTCTTATGGGATCTTTCATCACCCTTGAGAAAGTCCAGGCTGATTGGAGCAACGAGACAGCTCTCGAGGAAGAATCCGAACTATCTGGACCTGATACATCAGAACAATCTGTGCCCCCGACACCGGAACCAACCCCTACGGCATCGCCAACTCCAACGCCAACTCCGGAACCACCACCAGAAGAAGCAGCGCCGGAGGTGACGCCAGAAGCAGAGCCCCCGATCGAACCCTTTGACTTAACTTCCTTTATCGAAACAGTTGACCCAGACGAATCAACCTGGTCGGAGTTGCTAGAACTAGTTGTTGCCCCTGAATTCTCTGTTTTTTATGACCGAATTACCTTCCTAGGGGACTCGATTATGAAAGGGGCGCTAACAAATGCGTCCATAAGAGATTTGGACACAATCTTTGTTGAACGGATCTCTGCGTTAACAGATAATGTGACTGTCGAAGCCGAAGTAGCCCGTCAATGGAATGAAGCACGCGGATTCATTCGCCAATTCCAATCTCAAGGCCTACTCGGCGAAGCCGTTGTGATTCATTTAGGTAGTAACGGGGTAATTGACGAAAACCTGATTGCAAGAACCTTCGAACTTCTCGAAGATGCAGAAATTGTATTACTGGTCAATGCCCGAGTTCCTAAACCATGGGAAAGCAGAGTTAACGACGCTATTGAAGCAGCTGCTTCTTTATATGAGAACGCGGTACTCGTCGACTGGCGAAGCGCCTCAAATGATTACCCAGAGTACTTCGCTCGAGATGGCGTACATGTCAGAAAAGAAGGAGCAAAGGTATACCTAGACCAGATCATTCTCGGGCTAGGAGGAGAAATTGAAGTCGAAGAAGAAATTACTGAAGTCGAAGAAGGATCCTCTTAATCCAATGCATCAAGAGCTGAATAAATCTCCGATATCGATAGCTCAGGGCTCTGTTCCCCATCAATTACCAGATCAGCGTACTCAATTGAAGGCGCAACATACTTTTGATGCATAGGTTTAACCATCTCAACAAATTGCATTTGAGACTGCTCCGCGGTCCTACCACGCTCTTCAACATCTCTCGGTATCCGCCTGTTATATCTAGTTGATTCGGCTGCCTCAACAAACACTCGTAAATCAAGCAAGCTAGCTATCTCAGGAAATGCCAATAGGAGAATACCATCCAAGACAACCAAGTCCGAAGGGGAAACTTTCCTAAATTCTGGGCTTCGAGTATGGGTAGAGAAATCATAGACAGGTGAATTAATAGTTTCCCCATTCCGAAGCGCTTTGAGATCACTTGCAAAAAGTTCAACATCAAGGGAATCTGGGTGATCGTAATTGACCAATGCACGCTCATCTAAGGTGATATGCGCTTGATCACGGTAATAACTGTCAAAGGCAACGGTCGTAATCGAACCAGAGAAAGATTCAACTAGAGTGTTCACGATAGTCGTTTTTCCCGAACAACTACCGCCCGCAATACCCACAAACTTGGAATTCACACTAGAAGTCTACTGGTCAGGAAAACAAAGAACGAGTTGAGCAGTTGTTTGAAAACAAACGAGCGGGTGAGGAGAATCGAACTCCCATCATCAGCTTGGAAGGCTGAGGTTCTAGCCGTTGAACTACACCCGCAGACCCCTTGATAGTACCCGAACATTCTTAAAAATCCAGATTACTCAAAACTAGAAGCACAATAGAGTAGGGGAGAAGCAGCTTCACGGATACACTTTCGGCCTGTGGGTAGTTCAGTAGATCAGCTAGAAGATAGCAAAGTAAAGATCACCGTAGAGGTAGACGAATCAGCGGTAGATGAGGCCATAGACTTGGCTTTCAAAAAAATCTCCAAAGATGTCAANCTTCCGGGGTTCCGACCCGGCCGCGTTCCTAGGAAAGTCCTCGAGGCAAAGTTCGGCCAAGAATACGCTCGTAGCGAGGCTTTGAATGAACTGATAGGCACAAACTACAGGACTGCCGTTATCGCCCATGAAGTAGATAGCATCGCCCAGCCCGAAGTCACAATTANTAAGGGTGAAGAATCTGGCCCATTGTGTTTCGAAGCTGTAGTTGTANTTCGACCTGAAATCACAGTAAACGNCTACAAAGAACTAAAGGTAACGCTTCCACCTCTCGAGGTATCCCAAGAAGAAATAGATGGACAAATAGATAGCCTCCGTGAGCAAGCATCTGAACGAAATGAAGTCACACGACCAGCTATCTCCGGAGATTATGTCACCATTGACTTGTCAGGATCTCAAGATGGTGAGCCGGAGGAAAGTTTAACCGCAGACGATTTTACCTACGAGATAGGATCAGGATTCATCGTCGAAACCATAGATGAAAGTTTACTCGGAGCAAAAATAGGAGAAATCATCGAGTTCGAAGGCGACCACCCAAACGAGGAAGGNTCATTACTATCTTTCAAAGCACTTATAAAGAAGATAGAAGAGAAATCCCTTCCAGAGTTAACAGATGAGTTCATCGCGGAAATGACAGAATTCGAAACGGTCGACCTATTAACTGAAGACACAAAAATCAGAATTGAGGAAACCAAAAAACACCAAGCCTCAAATATGTTATTGGAACAAATAGGTTCAGAATTAGCAGACCTAGTATCGGAAGACCCTCCTGAAACTCTTGTACAAGAACAAATCCAACAGCAACTACAAGAAATGGCAATGCGGATGGCCCAGCAAGGAATGCAGTTCGAACAATTTCTTGAGGCTACTGGTCAAGATATTGAGTCTTTAGCCGAAAATATGAAAGAACCTGCGGCTCGAGTCGTTAAAATAGACTTAGCGCTTCGAGCTGTCGCCAAAGCTGAAGGACTAACGGTTGAAGGAGCCGATGTAGATGAAGAATTAGGTAAGTTAGCTGAACATTTCAATCAAGATCAACAACAACTTGAAGAGATATTTGTCGAGAATGGTCAGATGTTGACTCTCAAAGCTGATTTACTTAAACAAAAAGCCATGCAGTACCTCGAAGAAAATGTCGAAATCGTTGATACGGAAGGAAATGCAATTCAGCGTGAAGATTTACTTTTCGAAGAGAACCCAGACATCGAAGAGAATATAAGCGAAAATATAGAAGAAGAGCCTACTAGCGAAGATAACGAGGAAGAAGAAAAAAGTGAGTAACGCCCCTAACAGCTACCTTGTCCCTACCGTCGTGGAACAAACCAACCGCGGTGAACGCGGCTATGACCTGTATTCGAAGTTATTAAAAGAAAACATAATCTTTATCGGCACGCCTATTGACGATGGAATAGCGAACCTTGTATGCGCCCAACTACTTCATCTGGAGTCAGAAAATCCAGACAAAGACGTGAGCCTCTACATCAATTCTCCGGGCGGCAACATTAATTCAGTTTTCGCCATATATGACACAATGTCGTATATCAAACCTGAAATCGCGACGATCTGTTACGGGCAGGCCGTCGCGGCAGCTGCGGTCTTACTTGCTGCAGGAACACCAGGTAAAAGACTAGCGTTACCACATTCGNGAATCCTTATCCATCAGCCCTATGCAGGCGCTCAAGGTCAAGTTTCCGATTTGGAGATAGCTTCTCGTGAGATCCAACGCTTAAAAAATCAGCTTGAAGAGGTACTTTCCACTCATACTGGTCAACCGATTGAGAAAATACAATCTGACACTGATCGAGATAATATAATGGATGCATACGAAGCAAAAGAGTACGGCATCATCGATGAGGTCATTGAATCNAGAGGTGAAGTTGATAACAGCGGCCCAATAGCTGCTGTCTGAAACTGCTGAGGAAGGGAAACCATGGCGAAATTTGGAGAGGGCGGTGAGCTCCTCANATGTTCTTTTTGTGGCAAATCACAAAAACAGGTTAAGAAGCTTATCGCTGGCCCCGGTGTTTATATTTGCGATGAATGTATCGACCTCTGTAACGAAATTATTGATGAAGAACTATCATCTCCTGTCGAACTGGGATTTGAAGAATTACCAAAGCCAAACGAAATAAACGAATTTCTGAACGACTACATTGTCGGACAGGAACAGGCAAAACGTATTCTTTCCGTCGCTGTCTATAACCACTACAAGCGAGTGCAGGTAGGTGAGAATAAAGAGGATGACGTAGAGCTTTCAAAGAGCAACATTTTGCTGATTGGTCCGACCGGCTGCGGCAAAACACTTATGGCTGAAACCCTCGCTCGAATGCTAAACGTTCCATTCGCTATCGCTGACGCCACTGCGTTAACTGAAGCCGGTTATGTCGGAGAAGACGTTGAGAATATTCTCTTAAAACTTATTCAGGCAGCAGACTTAGATATAAAGAAAGCTGAAATGGGCATCATCTACATAGATGAGATAGATAAGGTCGCTCGCAAAAGCGAAAATCCGTCCATAACTAGGGACGTTTCTGGTGAAGGTGTTCAACAGGCTCTCCTAAAAATATTGGAAGGGACTTTGGCGTCTGTGCCTCCTCAAGGTGGGAGAAAGCACCCTCATCAAGAATTTCTTCAAATAGATACAAGAAATATTCTGTTCATTTGTGGTGGGGCGTTTGCTGGACTCGACGATGTAATTGAAGAACGCATCGGGAATACTGGTGTGGGATTTGCTGCAGATCTTCGTCAAACCGCAGAAAAAGATCTCACTGCTCTCTATTCGCAGGTTCAACCGGAAGATCTCGTTAAGTATGGTCTAATCCCTGAATTCATTGGTCGCTTACCGGTAGTAGGAGCTGTGGGGAATCTTGAAACGGATGCCCTAGTGCAGATTCTGACTGAACCAAAGAACGCTCTATTGAAGCAGTACAAAAAGTACTTCGGATTTGAGAATGTAGATCTGGAATTTACCTCCGATGCATTAGCGGCTGTAGCTGAGCTCGCACTAGAACGACAAACCGGTGCAAGGGGGCTTCGTTCTATCTTGGAAGACGTCCTTTTGGAAGTTATGTATGAGCTTCCGAGTCGTGACGACGTGCTCACGTGCGTTGTGGGTGAAGACGTTGTTCGTAAAAAAGCGAAACCAGAGCTCATCCTACGAGGGGAGAGTGGCTTAGCCGCTTCCTAAGCTTGTAGATTGCAAAGATGCTTATAGATGAAGCACTGGATTACCTTGATCTCCATATCAATCGGCGGTTAACGCTAGAGAAGATCGATCAACTCTCTCTAGGGGAAATGGAACTCTTGCTAGAGGTAATCGGAAATCCACAACAAGACTTTCCAACTATCCATATAACTGGAACGAACGGTAAGGGCTCTACAGCTGCCATGATTACCGAGCTTTTAAGCGCCTTAGGTCTAACAGTCGGCACATATACCTCACCTCACGTCTCTTCAATTACCGAACGAATTCTGATTAACGGTGAACCTATACATGAAGAAGAATTTGCTGAGAACGTCGGAGTCCTCTCTCTTGTAGAATCCCATCTGGATTTCAGCCCTAGCTGGTTCGAGCTAGTAACAGCAGTGGCATTTAGGTCTTTCGCTGACGCAGCCGTTGATGTGGCAGTCATCGAAGTTGGCATGTTAGGGAGATTTGATGCCACAAATGTCAGTCACCCAGCTGTTTCAGTTATTACCAATATCGGATATGACCACACTGATGGGGAAGAGGGTTGGAGGAGAAAATTAGCATGGGAAAAGGCAGGAATAATCCGAAACAATGGAATTCTGTGCCTAGGTGAAACAGATGAAGATCTCGAAGATATCTTCATAAATGAAAACCCCAAAGAAATTCTTCGCCGTAATATCGATTTCTCGGCGGACGTAAATGAGCTAGCAATCGACGGACGTCATCTCAACCTACGAACACCTAATGGGCTGTACGAAGATATCTTTCTTCCTCTTCACGGCGAGCATCAGGGGAGCAATGCTGCGATAGCTTTAGCCGCAGCCGAAGCATTTGTTGAGACATCGTTACCGTTAGATGTTGTCCAAGCCGGTTTTCAGAATGTGCGGCTATTCGGGCGCTTTGAAGTTGTAGCTTCAAATCCTCTTATCATCCTTGATGGAGCGCATAACCCCCCTGGTGCTGAAGCAGCGGCAAAGACTTTAAGGAAAAGTTTTTCAGTAGATGGGAAACTCATTCTTATTTTGGGAATGACCAAAGAAAAAAATACGGGATGGATGCTTGACTGTTTAGAAGCAGAAAAAGCTGATCTGATTATTTGCACGGAAGCGGCTTCTCCAAGAGCTATGCCGTCGAGCGAACTCGCTTTAGAAGCGGAAAAGATCTGTTCGGACGTAAGAATAGAGGTTCAACCTAAAGAGGCATTGGAGAGCGCCCTTGTTTACGCTGGAATCGGCGACCTGATTCTGGCGACTGGGTCATTATACGTTGTAGGCGCCATTCGGGATGCTTATATGTCTTTAAGGTGAATAGCGTCCTTGTTGGCTTTCTAAACCGATAAAATCCCATTCATGAACCAAACTTTAGTGCTGTGCAAACCCGATGCTGTCGAAAGAGGACTCATCGGTAAAATTATTTCTAGATTTGAAGAGAAGGGCCTCATTATTTCTTCAATGCGAATGTTGACGATTACTCCTGAAATCGCATCCCTTCATTACGCTGAGCATGTCGGCAAACCGTTCTATGACGACTTGGTGGCTTTCATCGGAAGATCGCAAGCAGTTGCAATGGTTGTTGAGGGACCAGAAGATACTTGGCAAATCGTTAGACAGATGATGGGGGCAACAAATGCCGCAGAGGCTGAACCGGGGACAATCCGAGGGGATTACAGTGCGTTATTTACTGAGAACCTCGTGCACGGGTCTGATTCCGCAGAGTCGGCACAAAGAGAAATCAGTATTTTTTTTAGTCAGGCCATTCATTTTTCTAGGGTGGATTGCACTTTTAGCAACTAGTCCTAGACTGGACAAGAGCGGAGATATGGGATTACTGCCCCTGTGCAACAAAATTTTCATCTTTTCGCATAGTAAATTATTTAGAAACGAACGGTAAAACATATGCCTTCAATACTTGGAGTAATGGGTCGAGATATGGCAGTTGATCTTGGTACTGCTAATACCTTGGTCTATGTCCGCGGAGAAGGCATTGTTTTGAATGAGCCGTCAGTCGTTGCTATCGATATTCGTGATGGTTCAGCATTAGCTGTAGGAACCGATGCCAAGCGGATGATTGGGCGAACTCCAGATCATATTCGAGCTTCGAGGCCTTTACGAGATGGAGTAATAGCGGACTTCGATATGTGTGAACAGATGCTTCGGCATTTTATTGAAAAAGTTCACCAAAGCAGGCTAGCGAAACCCCGAATGGTAATTTGTGTTCCGTCAGGAATTACTGGAGTTGAACAACGAGCTGTTCAGGAAGCTGCCGAGTTTGCTGGGGCAAGGAAACCAGCGTACATCATTGAAGAGCCAATGGCAGCTGCAATAGGTTCCGGAATGCGTGTGCAAGAGCCGAGTGGGAATATGATCGTTGATATTGGCGGGGGACAACTGAAGTGGCAGTGATCTCTCTAGGAGGAGTCGTTGCAAATAAATCCGTTCGCGTCGGCGGAGATGAACTCGATAATTCAATTGTCCAGTTCATTAAAAAGGAATATAACGTCGCCCTTGGTTTGCGGACCTCGGAAGAGTTAAAAATCAAACTTGCAAGTGCTTGGGTAACTGAGGAACTATATGCGGAAGTTCGTGGACGTGACCTTATAACTGGCCTACCCAAAACAATTGTGACCTCATCTTCAGAAATTCGCGAGGCGATAGCCGAACCCCTGTCCGCAATTATTGATGCAGTGAAAATGACTTTAGATGTCACACCACCCGAATTAGCCGCAGACATCATGGAGAAAGGAATCATGCTTGCTGGGGGCGGCGCATTATTAAATGGAATGCCCGAATGCCTTGCTCATGAAACTGGGATGCCGGTATGTATTTCCCCCGAACCTCTTCACGCTGTTGCCTTAGGATCTGGAAAATCGTTAGAGTCCTTTGACTCCCTTAAAGGAGTTCTCTTCTCTTCGAACCAGGTGTAAGGCATTAAGGTCGTTGCCGAATGGCTATGCCACGAAGATACGGTGGCTCTCGATTTGCCCTCGCAATTCTAATTCTCGCATCCGTTACTCTGATTTCACTTGATGCTCGGGGATACGCCCCGGTCGATAATCTTAAGAAAGCTGGCATCGTCATTGTTCAGCCCTTCCGCTCATTAGCAAGCGTTATCTTTGATCCTGTTGGCGACGCGTGGGAGTCTCTAACTAATGGAGATGAACTCGAACGAGAGAATGCCTTACTTCGTTCCCAGCTCGACGAACTTCTGGATTATCGCATCGCAAATGAAGGCGCAGTAAATGATCTAGCCGCACTACGAACTCAACTAGATTTACAGGGTCTCGGAGGTCATCAGACAGTGGTGTCGGAAGTAACAGCCGGTTCTGTTTCAAATTTCGACCCTTATATTCTGGAAATCAACAAAGGCACTCAAAGCGGTATACGGGAAGGAATGCCAGTAATCTCTACAGGAGGTCTAATTGGTCGGATAGAAAATCCAGGCTTACGAGATGCCCGAGTTCGCTTAATCACAGATCCGACAGTTAACATCGGTGTCCTTGCCATCGGAACCAAAGAAATAGGAATTCTCTCAGGAGGTGGTGTAGGTCAACCGATGCGGGTGATCGATGGGATACCGATTTCTGCTCCCGTTGAAGTGGGAAGCATATTAGTTACGAGCGGATTAGATCGAAGTCCATACCCTGAAGGTTTCGCTATCGGGTCTGTAGTAGAAGTTATTCCTGATGAGGTAAATCTAGAGAAAGAACTCCTAGTGGAACCCACCGGAGAAATGAATAATCTCGACTTTGTAACGGTAGTGCTCTACCTGCCACCGGAAATGAATTAGATATGTTGGCTGTAGCGACCATAAAAAGTGCCATTGCCCTACTTGTGCTTCTTGTCCTTCAATTAGAGCTCTTCTCCTCATTGAGGTTCTTTGGGGTCATGCCAGAATTGCTTCTTGGCGCAGCTATCGCAGCGGGATGGTATGGAGGCCCTCTCGGAGGAGCCATCGTTGGTTTCTCCGGCGGTCTTTTCTATGACCTGTACCTTGCTACCCCTATGGGATTGAACGCTCTAACCTATGCCATAGTGGGCTATCTACTCGGCCAGATAGCGACTTTTCTATCTGATGAAGCCGAATGGATTATCCGAATAACAATTTCGATTGCGGCTGTGACTGTAGGTCTACTTTTGTTCGTGACATTTGGAGAACTCATCGCTGAACCAAATTTGTATAACAAAAACTTCGGAAAAGTATTGGTAGTTGCAAGCTTGTACACCGGTCTGCTCATGGCTCCAATCCATTACATGATGGCGTGGGTATTCGGCGTAGCCCGTTTCCCTACTTCGGGGTTTGATCGGTGAGAAGATTAGTAAAGGGACAGAGGATAGAGGCCAATGAATAGAAGACGACCTCTTGAGCGTTCCAGGCGCTTGCGTTTGGGTATTTTGGGCGCAGTCGCCATCTCCTTATTTATACCTTTAGTTGCACGACTGTGGTACCTCCAAATTCTAAAGGAGACAGAGTTCATCGAACGGGTGGAAGACAATACAACTGAAACAATTATTGAACGTGCTCCACGTGGCAGAATACTTGATGTAAATGGCAGAATTCTTGTCGATAACCGCCAATCTATTGTTGTCACAATCGACAAGGAAGAAATGTCTACAGTAAAGACATCGGATCTAGATGATCTCTTCTTTGATCTAGCGCGAGAGATAAGCCTTTCAGGGAATCTGACAAAAGTAGCGCAAATCGAAGCCGCATATGAGTCCGAGCGGTATGGCCCGTTTGCGAAAGTACCCGTAGTATCCGATATCTCTAAGGAACTACAGGTCTACCTTGCAGAATTTTCGTATAAATGGCCAGGCGTTGGAACAACGGTCATAACTGTACGTGACTACCCGTACGGTACCTTGGCAGCTCACATGCTCGGATATGTTGGAAGCTTAAGCGAGGATGAAATTGATCAAGTCAAAAATGCAGAAAAAACGTACCTCGCTAATGATGAAATAGGGAAAGCGGGAATAGAGCTCTTCTATGAGAACGCCCTTCGGGGTACACCAGGAAGAAAAACTGTCGTCGTAGACAAGTTCAACAATATTCTTGACATCATTGATGAAGTTCCCGCTCGCGCTGGAAGCGATGTTCAACTTACGATTGACATTGATCTTCAAGCTATGGCTGAAAAGTATCTAAAGGATGGATTAGATATAGCGCGACAACAGCCGACAAAGTTTGAAGAAGAAGGTGTAATTATCTATAAAGCGCCAGCTGGTGCAATGGTGGTTATGAACCCACAAGACGGTTCGATAATCGCTTTAGCTTCGCATCCGACCTATGACCCTGAGCTTTTTGTCTCGGGGATCGGACAGGATGAATTCGATGACCTTATTGATCCTGGGAACAGCCTCCCACTTTTGAATAGAACAATCCAAGGAACATATCCGCCGGGATCTACATTTAAGCCATTTACAGCCTATGCGGCTTTAGACACTGGATTAATTGGCTCTAGAGGAATCCTAGGTGTTAATTCAATGTATTTAGATGAAGGGATATTTACTATTCCTACATGTGAGGGTGGAACTTGTGAATTCCAAAATGCAGGTGCTTCTGCATATGGTGAAGTCGATCTTCGCTTAGCACTGACATACTCATCAGATGTCTATTTCTACAACTTGGCTACGCATTTTGATATTCTGCCAGGTTTTGATCTTGAGTCTGTTCAAGTAACTGCAAGATACTTTGGATTTGGTTCGCCAAGTGGCATCACCTTAGCAAATGAGAATGGGGGAAGAATTCCTACTCCAGACTCGAGACGGGAAGCATATAGGCAGAACCCTGAAGCATTCTTAACAGACAAGTGGTTGACTGGAGATACATTAAATACATCAATAGGGCAGGGGGACGTCTTAGCAACTCCTCTACAGATCGCAAACGCATATTCTGCCTTAGTGAATGGAGGGACTCTGTATGCTCCTAATCTCGGTCTGAGAAGCATAGACCCCGTAACCGGTGAAACCGAAGTTGAATATTTGCCGAGAGTAACCCGAGAGATGTATCTTCCTGACGCTTTCATACGTCCGATTGATGATGGTTTGGCGGGGGTTACGACATGGAGGCGCAGCGACAATGGTCTGGAAGGGACCGCATACTCAGCGTTTCTGAACTTCCCCCACGAAGATTGGCCAGTCTCGGGGAAAACAGGTACATCCGAAAAGCAAAGCACGGGACAACTTATTGCAGACTATGCGCTATTTGTTGGGTGGGGCCCAAATCCTGACCCAGAATATGTTGCTGTTGTAGTTCTTGAAGAAGCAGGCTTCGGTGG
>PAZD01000044.1 GCA_002715405.1 Acidimicrobiaceae bacterium | reverse complement strand
TGGAGTATCAAACCCTTCAGAAGGCATCCCGTCACCATGTTTTATGGTTATGACTCTTACTGATGGCCTATGGGGGCGATCCTACCCAGAAAGGCTAGGTGAACTTGACTGCGAAGAAAGTAATCTAGTTACGATTGAAGCTCTTCGGGGTTTAGAACCAGAAGAACCTACTAATCAGAGTCCAGAGTAATTTTATTACTGAAAGGCCTAAATTCAAGAAAATGGGGGAGCTTCAAATTTCGGAAGACTGGTATCCCCATCACCGAATAAAGCATCTCGATTTGCATCAATGACTTCCAACGTGAACTTTTCCCCGTCCAACTTAACACTGCCTTGATGAGACCAGTTACGCATCCACCAAATACCACTTCCTCCAACAATAAAAGCTTGGCCATTAATCCCTTGAGCTTCATCGGTGCATAACCAGACCACGAATGGCGAGACATTTGCTGGATCGTAGACGTCAAATTCATCCGGATTTTCAGGGGCTGCCATAGATTGGATGTAGTCGGTTAGCGCTGTTCTAGCTCTAGGGGCAACTACATTTGTGGTTACTCCATATTTTGTTAGTTCTCTTCCCAAGGTGATCGAGAGCGTCAGAATTCCACCTTTAGCCGAAGCGTAGTTTGCTTGGGCAGGGCCACCAAAAAGACCAGACTCACTACTTGTATGGATGATTCGCCTTTGGGTTTCATCCCCAGATTTTGCCTGCGCTCTCCAGTACTCTCCGGCAGCTCGAGCGCAAACAAAATGACCTTTGAGGTGCACTGCGATTACTTCATCGAACTGTGCTTCGTTCATCGAGAAACTCATTGCGTCACGAAGTATTCCTGCGTTGTTGATCAGAATATGTAAATCTCCGAAGGTACTCACTGCCGCATCAACTAAGGTATCTCCGGTTGACCATTCGGCGACATTAGCTTTAACGCTTAACGCTTCTCCTCCTTCGCTTATTATTTGTGCAGTTGTATCGTCGGCACTATCTCCAAGGTCATTAACAATAATTTTGGCACCTTCCGAAGCAAGAAGAAGGGCATGTTCTCTTCCGACTCCACTTCCTGCGCCTGTTACGATTGCTACTTTTTCTTCAAGGCGACCCATTTACTCCTCCATCCTGACCAAGAGAGATCTTGATTTAGGCATATGTTCTGAAGCGACTGAATTACCTCAGCTGAGTCGCTCAATGATCATAGCCATGCCTTGACCGCCACCGACACACATGGTTTCTAAACCAAATTGTTTATCAGAATCCTGTAAACTATTGATCAGCGTCGTCATGATACGCGAGCCAGTCATTCCAAATGGGTGGCCTAAAGCGATGGCGCCACCATTCACATTCAGTTGTTCTTCAATATCAATTCCTAGAGCATCTGCTGACCCAAGTACCTGAACAGCGAAAGCTTCGTTGATCTCAACAAGATCTATATCACTCATTTGCATTCCCGCCCTGTCTAATACCTGACGGCAGGCTCCGATCGGACCCAGACCCATAATTTCAGGGTTCAGAGCGGATACTCCGCTTGCTACTATTCTTGCAAGCGGCTGTATACCCAGTTCTTTAGCGCGAGTGTCACTCATTACTACAACAGCTGCAGCGCCATCGTTTAAGGGACACGCATTTCCAGCAGTGATAGTTCCGTCAGGTCGGAACACCGGATTAAGTTGGGAGACGCCTTCTAGAGTTGTCCCTTCACGAATCCCATCATCTTTTGAGACAACTGTTCCATCAGGAAGTTCATATGGCGTTATTTCCTGTTCAAAGAATCCACGTTTCATTGCTGCTTCGGCACGGTTTTGTGATCTTACCCCGAATTCATCTTGGCGTTCTCGGGCAATACCAAGATGTTCAGCAACGTTTTCCGCAGTTTGTCCCATTGCGATATATACATCTGGAATACCGTCAGATGGACTCCAATCTGCTCCGTCGCCAGTTGTGCGTTCAGCACTTCTTTGTTCTGCGTTGGCAAATTTTTCATTATGAGGACCAGTATCAGCAGCGCCATGGACATATCGACTCACTGTTTCAACGCCACCTGCAACAAAGCAGTCACCCTCATCAGCCTTGATGGCATGGGCTGCCATTCGAATTGTTTGAAGTGAAGATGAGCAATACCGATTTACCGTCACTCCTGGAACTTCCATGTCGNTCATTACGGCGATAATTCGACCAATATTGAAGCCTCCCTCTCCACCTGGTTGACCGATTCCCCAAATGATGTCTTCTACTTCAGCAGGGTCAAGGCCATCTACTTTACTTAGGGCGTCTTTNACAATAAATGCGGACATATCATCAGGTCTGGCATCAACAAGACTTCCCTTGGCAGCACGCCCGATTGGCGTTCTTGCAGTTGCGACGATTACGGGTTCAGCCATTATCTACTCCTATGGTTGTGTACTTTGCACAATACTCCCTACTCACAAATTATGTGAAAGTCAGTTCAAGAAATCATTACATGGAGGGATTTTCAGTATGGGTACCCGACCGGAGAAGAACACCCGGACGTTCATTGGTGAAATCCCCTTGGTGGACAATTTCTTGTCCATTGCAGAAAACACTTTCAATTCCTGAAGCATCAGCGAAAAGGCGCTGAGCTCCAAGGGGAAGATCGTTACGGACAGTTATCGGGTTTGATCCTATTGTCCTTTCGTCCATGAGAACCATATCGGCGATTGATCCCTTGCTTAATGATCCTCTATCGCGAAGCCCATAGAGTTTCGCTGGCACTTCAGTTAGAAGATGAACTGCCTCTTCTAATGGAAGGAGAGACCTCTTGCGAACTGCTTCTCCAAGCATGTAGGTCGAGTAGTTGGAGCTAAGGAAGAGATCAAGGTGGGCACCGGCATCTGATGCTCCTATAACTGCTCGGTCGTCGCGCCAAACTTCAACTCGGGCTTCCCAATCGGCATCTGGTTCGTCATTTACCGGATTTCCGAAAGAGGTTTCTAAGTCGTCAGCGATTGCTATATCCACCAATGTATCCCATGGGCTTTTCCCCGTAGTTTCAGAAATTTCATAGATAGTCTTCCCGACGTAGTCCGCATTCTCCAGAGCTTTTGTATGGAATACCGTCTTTGCTCCCCAGTGGGCAACATTTCGGAGTGGCCCATCCTGTTGGGCGTTTTCATCCAGAACTTTCCTAGATTCAGGATCTCGAAGAACTTGCAGTTTTTCTTCTTTCGATAAAAGTATAAATTTCTCCCATTCAGGAAGAGCATCAAGCACGAACCCACCAATAAAATTTAGATGAAGAGCTAGGGTCATAGGAACAGTTAGAGCGACTACTTTCCCTCCATTTGCTGCTGCAACGTNACCTGCTTCAAGTTTTGCTTTCCCATCTTCGAGAGTTCTTGCGTTGATATTGAGGACATTCCAATTTAAGGGGCTATTTGCAGCTACGGACATATCGCTCATCAATTCCATCGCCCAAGGCTCGAAAGGTCCAAGNGATGGTATGAACTCCAACGAAGTGCCATCAAATTCNGATAGAACACTACATAGCGAGATCAGTTCTTCACGATCAGCGTAACGGCTAGGTACCATCTTCCCGAACGGATCATTATGAGTTCTNGACCAAGACGANGAAAATCCTATCCCTCCAGCTTCAAGACCTTGCCTTAGTAGGTCTTGCATAGCTTCCAATTCCTCTGGAGTGCATGTTCGCTCAGTCGAATCAACCCCCATTACAACTCGCCGTAATGCACTATGACCTACTTTAAAACCCGCGTTAATAGATAAATTTCCATCGATAGTGTCGAAGTATTCTGCTGTTGATTTCCAGTTCCAAGGCACACCTTCTTGAAGACAGTTCAAAGGTATACCTTCCACTCTTGAAAGCATACGCATGAGGTAATCACCCACTGAGGGGTCTTCGTCTAATGGGGCAATCGTAAATCCGCAGTTCCCACCTATAACCGTTGTCACCCCATGAAGAGGTGAAGGCGATAGCGTTTCATCCCAGAAAACTTGTGCATCAAGGTGAGTATGGACATCCACAAAGCCTGGTGTGAGCACTTTTCCTTCGGCATTGATGATTTTTTCAGCTGCCGCACCATTTAAATTTCCTATGTCAGAGATCCGATCCCCTTTAACTCCGACACTACCGCGAAAGCGTGAGCTGCCAGAACCATCTATTATCTCGGCATCTCTGATTAGTAGATCAAACATTGCTACCTCACTTCCTAAAGATACGTTAGTTCATCTAAGCTTGTAATCTCAATGAGGCAGTTAAGGTTGATAGAAGTTTCTAAGATTGGAGAGAACGGTGAATGGAATTGACGTTGAAGAGGAGTGGGGGATTCTCATCGGCGGCGAACGCGTCTCCACGAAAAATCATTACAACATCGTAGACCCCAATACGACTGCTGTTATCGGGCGCGCTCCGGAAGCAACCACTGAACACGCTTTGCAAGCGGCAGCTGCAGCCAAAGAAGCGCTTACTTCATGGAAAACGCTTCCCATGGAAGAGAGATGCGAGTTTATCGGACGAGCAGCTGATGCAATTGAGGCAGTATGCGGAAGTTGGGTAGACCTTGTTCAAGCAGAAACAGGGGCGACTATAAAAATAGCTAGAACAATGCAAGTAGCAGGGGCGTTCATTGACCGATTTCGGTACTACTCCAAACCACATGAAATGAATCAACCTTTACCTCCTATCTACTCAGCGGCCAGTGCCTTGGCTCCAGAGTCCCTCATTACAGGAAATGTAATCCGGCAACCCGCTGGGGTCGTTGCATGTATCACTCCCTACAATTTTCCTCTCGTGAACGTGGCAGGGAAAATTGCACCGGCGCTGGCAATGGGAAACACAGTTGTAATCAAGCCAGCACCACAAGATCCCTTAGCGATCATAAAGCTAGGAGAAGTCTTAAACGATGTATTTCCTCCCGGTGTTGTGAACGTACTTGTTGGTTCCAGCCCAGAAATAGGCTCTGCGCTAGTCGACACAAAAGATGTGAATATGATCTCTTTCACCGGAAGCTCACAGGTAGGAGCCAAGATTATGGAAAACGGTGGAAAGACAATGAAGCGGCTTCTCATGGAACTTGGAGGAAAAGGCGCTTTGATAATGACCGAAGATTGTGATGTAAATGCTGCAGTCGGAGGAATAGCAAGCGTTTGGGGATTCCATAGTGGGCAAATATGTACAGCTCCAACAAGAGTGATTTGTCATCGTGAAATCTACGAACCGACCATACAAGCTCTAAGCGAAGTTTCAGAGTTTATGACTCTAGGAGATGCAAGAGAAGAAACAACACTTGTTGGTCCAGTAATTACAGAATCCCATCGGGATCGTGTTGAAGCATTTATCCAATCAGGAATAGATGACGGCGCAGAAGTAATCGTTGGAGGTGAACGCCCTACAAGGGATGGTTTTTTTGTAGCCCCGACCCTACTTGCTGGATGCAACCCAGATATGCATGTGGCAAAGGAAGAGGCTTTTGGGCCAGTTGTAGTTATTATGCCTCACGATGGTGATGACCATGCGGTCGAATTAGCGAATAACAGTGACTACGGGCTGTTTAGCTATGTTTACTCTGGAAACACAACAAGGGCATACGAGATAGGGGAGAAGCTAGAAAGTGGAAACGTGGCTCTCAACACTATTGCCCCACACATGTATGCCCCATTCGGAGGATTTAAAATGTCTGGTGTAGGTCGCGACCGTGGAAGATGGGGTCTTGAGGCATACAGTGAAATTCAAGCAATTAACTGGCCAAGTTAGGGCAACGACTACAGATATTGATTAGCATAAGATGAGAGTCAACTTGGAAGGCACAGTTCATGCTTACTGAAGGATCACAAGCTCCAAATTTTAGCGTAAAAGACCAATCTGGAGAGGTAGTATCGTTATCGGATTTCTCAGGTAAGTGGGTCGCGATGTTCTGGTATCCCAAAGCAGCTACCCCAGGCTGAACGATTGAAGCATGCGGGTTCCGTGATAGTTCCCAAGATTTTGAAAGCCAGAATTGTGTTGTGATTGGTGCTTCCTTCGACACCGTTGAAGAACAACTAGCATTTGCAGAAAAAGAGGGGTTTCCCTACATCCTCATAGCGGACACTTCGAAAGAAGTTGGGGAAGCCTACCAAGCGGTTCGTACCCCTGAAATGAAATATCATGAAGCTGGTATCCCCAGAAGAATCAGTTACCTCATTAGTCCTGATGGAGTCATTACTAGAAGCTATGACTTGGAAGTATCTGGAGCTGACCTTACAATCCACGCCGAACAGGTCTTAGCTGATCTTCGATCAATCTCGTAGATATCTATTGCGGGGGGCGTTGGCAAAGGTAGTAGTTGTTTCCTGCATCTCCATCGACACGAGCTACCTCTTCTACGTTAAAACCAGCACTAGTAAAGATCTCTCGAGCTTTCTGTGCTCCCCACATTGCTCCGAGGCCTTCTCCATCATATGCAAGAGAAACCGACATGCAGTGCATGCATGAAACCGTGTACCCGAAAGTGCCAATGGGGTGGTCAAGGTTTTCACCTAAATGGCTGGAAGCACATAGGTCAGCGCATAGCCAATATCCTCCCCCCTTTAAGCTCTTGTAGATATCAGCAACCATTTTGCGCGGTTGCGCTTGATCATGAACTGCATCAAATGTGGTTACGAAATCGAATACCTCATCCAATTTGAGATCAGCTGCATCCTGTTCAATGAATTCAACATTTTGTAACCCCAACTCCTTAGCTTCTAGTTTCGCTACTGCGATAGCTTCTGCTGAAAAATCTATACCTGTGAAACTACTTTTTGGGAAAGCCTGTCCCATAACATTGATGGCATGTCCAGAACCACAACCTATATCAGCAACATTGATTCCATTCTCTAAACGCTCAAGAATACCTGGAACTATTGGGAGTATGGTTTCAACGAGGAGGTTATCAAAGCGGGCTCTGCTTGCTTCTGCCATTACCTCATGGAAGGTGGTGTATTCGCTATACGGGACTCCTCCTCCATTTTTAAAATGCTCGACAATTTGATCCTCAACTTTGGCAAGCAAAGGAATATACTGCATGTAAAGAGATTGATTCCTAGGTCCAGCGGAACGTGTAAGCATCGCTGCATGTTCGACGGGAAGGTCGTAAAGATCCCGTAAAGCGTCATAAGAGACAATTCCAGCAGTGGTCATTGCCCCAAGCCACTCGCGGACATATCGCTCATCTAGTTTCGCTGACTTTGCTAGTTTCGCGCTTGAACACGAGCCGATATCAGACATCACGTCAAATAAGCGGACCTTATGGCCAACGCTGATCATCAACGCTGCAGCAGCCCCGTTTAGAATGGTTCCAATTTTTTTTCCGAACGCTGATAGTTTATGGATGTCTAGGTCAGTAGTCATCAAAGGTCCTTTGGGTTTAATGGTTAAAGTATCTTAAATCAGTATCAGGAGCTAGTTCGTTGGGATTCTGGTACCTCTTCTTTTTCGGGTGATGGCAAAATACCCGAGATCAGATAGGGAAGTATGGCGACGAGGAGCCCAGCAACTGCAACCATGATAGCGATACAACCCCATGTTTTCCCATTGAGCCATTCCAGAGCGAAGTAGTTACGAGTGAATGGAAGCGCAATGATGCATGCCTGAAGTCCTGCCATAGCAGCAGCTAAACCAACTTTCCAAAACTTAAGTGGTCGCGAAACTACTACTAACACAATCAAGCCTATTAAAAGAAGTGTAATTGTTGCTGCTGTTCTAGCTTCAGCTAATTCGTTAACGGTGATTTCTGTTCCTGCCCAGTTTCGTGACTTCTGATACACAATCCAAGCTGCAAAAGCTGCTAAAGCTCCTGCAGGAAGAGAGAACCGGATCACCCTTTTTAGAAATCCAGGTCGAACTAAATTCGTATTTGGAGCAAGAGCTAAAATTAAGCCTGGAAGCCCGATACTAAATGACCCTATTAGAGTAAGTTGTCGAGGTAGGAAAGGGAATTCAACTCCTTGAATTCCAATGATTGCAGTTAGCAGGAGGGCATAGACAGCCTTAGTAACAAAAAGATTCGCTACCCGTTCAATATTGTTTATAACCTTTCTACCCTGAGCTAGTACTTCTGGAAGCGTAGAGAATCTGTTATCCAAAAGAACAAGTTGAGCGACTCCTCGTGATGCTGAACTTCCACTACCCATAGCAATACCCATGTCGGCATCTTTCAGAGCTAGAACGTCATTTACACCATCTCCGGTCATTGCAACAATATGACCTTCACTTTGAAGGGCAGCAACCATGGATCGTTTTTGATGGGGCGTAACGCGGCCAAATACCGTTGAGTTATTAATCGCATCAGACAATTGCCTGTCATTAGTTAAAGATCGAGCATCTACGTTCAAATGTGCATCTGGAACTCCTGCACGCTCAGCAACGGTTGCCACCGTAGCAGTGTTATCTCCTGAAATAACTTTCAAATCCACACCTTGGTCAGCGAAGAACTTAAGTATTTCTGGCGCATCATCTCGAACAGTGTCATCAAGCAGAATAGCAGCGATCGGCTTGAGGCCATCTGGGAGTTCCGAGCTATATGGGCTGTCACTATGGCAAAGAGCAAGGACACGTTGCCCAGTTTCAGCATATTTTTGAGCTATCTCAGCCTCTTTCTGAAAAGACGGGTTAATCAAAATATCAGGAGCCCCTACGAAAAAGGTACCAAAATTTTCAAATTCCGCAGCAGACCATTTTCGGGCTGAACTGAACGGTTCAACATGAATGACTTTCCAAAGTTCCGTACACTCATGGATTTCCGCTATTGCAGCCATAGTGGGATTCGGATTTGGGTCGCTATGAGCGATAGCTCCTAAAGCGGCGAGAGCATATTCTTTGTCGTTGCCAGAGAATACTTCCAAGCTTCCGAAGCTAATTTCCCCAGTGGTGATCGTCCCTGTTTTGTCTAGGCATAGAGTGTCGACGCGGGCTAATAGTTCAACAGTAGCCAACTCTTTCGCTAATGCTTTACGCTTCGCGATTGTGACGACTCCCGCAACGAAAGAAAGGCTTGTTAAGAGAACTAAACCGTCCGGAACCATCGCAACAGCTGCCGCAACAGAACCTTGCAAAGCGTTCTGCCATTTATCTTCAACATCAAACAGAGAAAAAAGCAGTAAGGCTCCCGCAGGAGGAATTAGAAACATCAGGACTCTTAAAATGACGTTGATTCCTTTGCGCAACTCACTATCAACTAGTTCAAACCTTTTTGCTTCTATAGCAAGAGAATTAGCATATGAATCGGCGCCCACTCTTGTCGCTTGATAGGTCCCTGAACCTGCATTTACAAAACTCCCAGATAGAACCTCGTCACCGATTTCCTTAACTATTGCGTCTGACTCACCTGTGAGCAGAGATTCATCAATTTCAAGTCCAATAGATTCAATAACGTCTCCATCAACTACTACTTGATCTCCAGCGGTCAGTATCAGTAAATCATCAACAACAATTTCCTCCGAATCTATCTCCCTTTCTTGGTGGTCTCGCCGAACACGAACAATTGGGGCGTTCAGTAACTGGAGTTTCATTAACTCGCGTCTGGCATATATTTCTTGAGCAACACCAATAACACTATTCCCGATAACAACGCCTACGAACAGTCCGTCTGCTGGGAAACCAGCAATAAGGATAAGGATAAAAAGAGCTAGCATGATTGCGTTCACAGGATTGAACACATTTGCGTAAATAATCTCTGATAGAGAACGTGAAGTCGTTTCAGGAGTTTTATTCAACTGTCCATTATCAATACGCTTCAAAACTTCTTCTGAGCTCAAGCCATCAAAAGTTTCTGAATTCACACTACTCTCCTTCAGATTTAAATTTGGTTTCCGCTAGGAAACTCTATCGTGTTAACAGTTGTGCGCTGTATTTTCCCCAAGTTCAAAACTCCAGATCGGGTCTTCCATTACCAGTCGATGATACTGACCCACGCTAGCGTCTTCTCCAGTGTTATAAGCCTCATCACCTTCCCAGATAGCGGCCATCCCTCTCTGGGTCTTAATGATTTTCGTAGCGTATGCTCTTGGGCCTCGTTCAGCAACCGCATGCAATGCATCATCCACGGTACCAAAACTATGAAGGTCAAATAGCGTAATCCAAGTAGGTGGCAAGATCTCAATTGTTTTGTTGTGCGCACGGGTAAGGGCATCTTCAGGCCGCCACCATGCGTGGTCAGTTATTTCACCATCATCTATAACGACTTGCCCTGGCGGGGAGAGAGCGACAAAGAACCATGTGGAAAATCTCCGCGGTGCTTCGACAGGAGGAATCCAATGGCTGTAATAAATCAAATTTGTTGGATCTAGTACTAGTCCTGATTCTTCCTCACATTCACGAACAGCAGCGGCTATAGCCATATTGTACGGGCCTGTTCTGCCTTCACCGTCTTGATCGTCAACCTTTCCTCCAGGGAAAACCCACATGCCTTCAGCAAATGAAAGGCGTGAATTGCGTCTCATCATTAGAGTTTCTAAGCCCTCATTTGAATCACGGAGCAAAATTACCGTAGCAGCAGGAATCAGAGGACTGTCTTCTAGCTCATGTTGTTCTAACCACTTTTCGAAGGGCATTTATTTCATCATAAAGGCATTAACAAATATCTGTGAAATTGCTTCATTAACCTAATTTAGATCTATCGTAACCAATTGAAAGGGAAGCGGGAAACGGTACATGGCTAACCTAAGGAATTTTGTAATAGGTTTTTTGATCGCTTTGTCCGCTATATCTTGTGCCAATGCTGATCATCCATCGTTATCCCCAGTTTCTCCAGAAGCCGAAATGTTCTCTCCAGTTCCAGAAGAAGACCAAAGATCATCGCAAGAGATAGAGGCTCCTCTGGAGACACCAAAAGAAGAAGAGAAAGCGCAGGAGCCAACAGCCAGCTCAGATGAAATCGTGACTAGTTCTACTAGAGGGGTTACTGAGACAATTGTACGTATTGGAATCATTAAGACAGCTGATGTATTCAACGACGTTGAGGTAGGTGTTGAAGCACGTATTCTCCGAGATATAGGAGAAGAAAACCCAGAAATCAGAGATATAGAAATCGTAAATGTCATTGATGATGAGGGTGACTCATCGAAAACATTAGAAGCGGCTCAAAAGATGGTCGAACAAGATATTTTCGCTCTCGTACTTGCATCCGTTTCGGCGGATAAGGCAGTAACGGACTATCTAGCTGAACAAAATGTTCCCTTTTTCGGCTGGGGATTCCTCGAAGGATTTTGTTATCCGAACAAGTGGGGGTTTAGCTTCAATGGCTGTTTAAACGGGTATACATCAGGTGTCCCTGGGGCAACTCCCGATGACGGTTCATTGCGGCTAACAGAAATTTTTTATGGGCGTCAACCTACTCTTGGCCTGGTCACTTCCTCAGATGATGCGGGGGATGCTATGGAGTCGCTGATGCGCGAAGTTTGGGGTTCTAATCTTCTTTCTGTCGTAAGGGTCTCGCCGTCTCAAGAATCTGAAATAGCTGACTACGTTCTTAACGAAATCAATAGCTATGATCCTGATATCCTTTTCCTATCACTCAGCCTAAGTCAGACTCTTCAGTCCAAAGAGCAACTAATAGCCTCTTTCTCCGGAATGGTCGTTGACGACGTAACTTACCTGCCTGGAATTTTAAGAGAGTATCAAAAT
This sequence comes from Acidimicrobiaceae bacterium, assembly GCA_002715405.1. GTDB lineage: Bacteria > Actinomycetota > Acidimicrobiia > Acidimicrobiales > UBA8592 > UBA8592. Next base: position 9,086 of record PAZD01000044.1, on the reverse strand, counting down.
TCAAAGAAATTAGAGGGAGGATATGTATTCACTCAATTCCCTCCCCAAGAGGAATATCGCCAAGCCACAACACGTATAGCGACCGACTTAGAGAATATAAATGGGCCTCTGATTTACAGCCAGGCTATATCACTGGGTTACTGGAGTACCGACCTGCTAATCCAACTTCTTAAAGAAGTAGGGGAAAAATTGGACACGCGGACCTTCTTCAATGCTGCCAATATTCAAGGAATTGTTTATGATCCAGGCTTCTCCGGAGGTCCCTGCGCTTTAATGACTGCCCTCGTCCACCAAGACCCTTCCGGCGGCATGTCACTTCTCCAAGTCCGCGGGGGAGTATTCCGTCCAGTCGTCGATTTCAATTGTCCAGATCGATACTGGGAAGATTCGGGAGAAAATGGAAATTGAATAGCTCAGCCATCGCAGTAGTCATAGAGTGAACGTACATGGCAATTCATTTTCGAACTTTTGAATTCACCGATCAGAACTATGACGAAGTAATAGCTCTACTGCGCGGCAACCACCAGATCAATGAACAAAATTACTGGGTCAATATAGAACCATCTGTGAAGGAAGACCAAGTGCATTCGAGCTCCGTTTTTTGGAAAATGTTTTCAAGCAGGGGTCCAATTATTCCTAAATTTACTTGGGTGCCCTCTTATGAGAGAAAGCAGCAAATAATACCAACCCAAATTGGTATAACTCGCCCCGTGGGAACCAAAGCAGTTCAACGTCTTAGGGAATTTGAAGTCAAAATACCTTCAGAGTGGACAGTTGAACAAGATCACCCAAAGCGCGGGATTGTTCTATCTCTTCCTAGCTATTACTCCGATGAAGAGGTCATCAATCTTGCGGTAGGCTCTCTTCGAGTTTTAAGCCCTTTTGATTTCTATGGAAAATTTTTAGCTTCTGTAACGATCTAGATAGTACCGGTGGCACCTAAATGTTCAGTCACGAACTTCAATAGTGGCTACCAAATCAGAAAAAGTAGCTTGTCCGATTCCGTCGCTACATTGAAGTAGCTGGCCGGAAGCCGAAGCTTTAGTCACAATTCCGCTGTTTCCAATCCAAGAAGTATCCACACCACCCATAGACCATGCGTTCCAAACCTCTAGAACAGAAGCATCTCTCCCGCGAACCGTTAATTCGACATCTTCGGGGCTGGTATGGCTCCACAGGGCGATGACTGGCTCGCGGTACCCATTTATGTCCACTGCTCCCTTATTGATTGAAATCTTAAGTGCTTGAAGTCTAGGTGAGCTCACGCTTTCTCGACGAACCCGAACCAGCGAACCATCATTAACAGGTATTCTGACTAGCGCGCGAACAACCCTGCCGCGGTAGCTGATTGTATCGCTGCCAGATTCTATTAATAGTTCAGAGACCGTTTGTTTCGTCATTCAACACTTCCAAAAGGGTCAAGTCCAGTTGAAGGCCAATAGGGGATGGGGATTTCACCATTTGATTCATCAAAACTTTTAGGAGAAATCCTCATCGTTTCAATTTTGCCATTTCTGTAATTCCGCCTTTGCGGTGGCTTTCCTTCTTTCATGCGTTTGATATTTTCAGATCCAAATATTGCCGATCCTGATGCAGCACTAACATTCTTCCAGTACCGATTTTTCACCGTAGCTGATGATGGCTCTTTGCCCTCTTGGGTCAGATTAAAGATATATCCTCCCGGAGTCCATCCTCTCAGGCGAAGAGTCCCAGAAGGTTTTGGGGGAGTTTCAAGATTCGTTTGAACCTCATGGCTCTGATAGTCAATGCTCTTCACCTTGTTTAAGTTTGAGGTAGTGGTTTCCTCCTTCATTGGAAACAGCTCTTCAATCGCTTTAGCAATATCTTTTTTTGCTTCATCATGAATAGGACTTTCGGTTGCGGGAGGAAGTAAATGATCTAGATTCTGAGACTCCAAGCTTTTCTCGGCGACTATAGACGCCTCAAGAAGATAGGGATTGGCTGGGTTAGGTTGGAAAGTGCCACTAATTGGACCACGAGCACTTTCATTTCTGAAGATCCTTTCATCAGGAAATCGATAAGCTTTTGGTACGAATTTCCTATGTCGTAGCGGCGCACCAAACCAATCTATAGCAGCTCCGATAAGAGCAATAACGAACATGATTGCTGCAAAGGCAATAAAGGTTTCTGGTGAGGACATTGTGACTCTACTCCAATAGTACTACTGAAGAATAAAGCGCTGGGGTCAGGTCAAAATCAGAGTTGTTGCAGAAGGGAAATTTGAATTAGCTCGCGAAACGTTTCGAGTCACTTTCCCAGAAATCTTCAGAAACAATGCCATCTTCGTTACTTGCACCTCCATGGATGTCCCAGAAAACATGATTTTCAATCCACCCGAAAGGCGCTGTGACTAGAGGATCAAAAGTCTCCTTAGGGCGGAGTTTTCGAGGAGCGAAAATATCACTCCACACTCCAGAAAGATATAGAAGTGAAATGCTAAATCCTAGTATTCCAGTACTACAGAGAATTGATACCCACAACGACATCTCAAAAAGATAAATGGAGGATTCAATTTTCGCAAACTGAAAAGGTACAAAAGTTTAACTCGGTTATATTGAATCAGGCCGAAAAGATTCCCCCAGTGAAGGCAAGAAGTACCAATGCCTATTACCCTGAAGGGATCTAAGAATGGAGAAATCATTGGCAGAACCTGTCATAGTTGAAGCTGTGCGGACCCCAATTGGTAAACGTGGCGGCCTACTTTCTGGGGTGATCGCGCCAAAACTTCTTTCAATAGTCCAACACGAAGTCCTTCGGAGAGTTGAGATACCACCGGATACGGTTGACCAGTTAGTAGGCGGTTGTGTTACCCAAGCAGGTCAGCAAGCTTCTAACGTCACAAGAAACGCATGGTTGACGCTTGGGATCGATTACAGCCCTGCAGCTACAACAATTGACTGCCAATGTGGATCTGGGGCCCAAGCAAATACATTTGCTCAAGGCTTAATTGCTACAGGCGGAGCGAAAATTGCTATTGGGTGTGGCGTTGAGCAAATGTCTCAAGTTCCTCTTGGTACAGCTGCAAGAGGGGGCGGAGGTTACTATAAGGATTCAGAAACGTGGCCGTGGGATGACCCTCCCAATGGCCAATTCGGAGCAGCTCAACGCGTTGCCGAACGGAGAGGGATTACGAGATCGCAGCTAGACGAACTTGGCACCAGTTCTCAGCAAAAAGCAGCTATCGCAAGAGATGAGGGTAGGTTTGATCAGGAGATAGTTCCTGTTATTGACGCACCTCAAGTCAACAGTAAAGGCGAACCAACTGGCCAGATCGTCACAGTAGAGAAAGATCAAGGATTGAGAGATACAACACTTGAGGGACTTTCAAAGCTTAAACCGGTCATTGAGGGTGACTTACATACCGCCGGAACCTCATCTCAGATCTCTGATGGAGCGGCAGCAGTCTTGTGGATGGATCGTGATAAAGCCAAGGAATTGAACGTAAAACCTAGGGCAAAAATTGCTTATCATACCATGGTTGGATCTGACCCATATTACTTACTTGATGGTCCTGTAGACGCCACACAGAAAATGCTGGACCAGACTAAGTATTCAATAAATGACTTTGACCTCTTTGAATGCAATGAAGCGTTTGCCTCAGTACTTCTATCCTGGGCTCAAGTTCACGATGTCCCTATGGAAAAAGTAAATGTAAATGGTGGGGCAATTGCTCTTGGCCATCCAGTTGGCTGTACCGGAAGTCGCTTAATAACAACTATCTTGCATGAGTTAGAGCGTCAGGATAAGGAATTAGGATACGTAACAATGTGTCAGGGTGGAGCGTTGGGGATAGCTATTGTTATTGAAAGAATCTGACAACCGTTTTCTTAGGAAAGAAGGAGTATATGGCTGAGTACCTTAAAGGGAAAAATATCGCCATCACTGGAGCTGGATCAGGGATCGGGAAAGCAATCGCACTTGCCGTAGCTAGAGAAGGCGCAAATATCGTTGTAGCTGATTATGGTGTTGCCCTCGATGGTTCGGAACCCACAAGTGACATTGCAGAGTCAGTAGCAGAGGAAATTGAGAGTATAGGTGTTGAGGCAGAACCAATAGCTGGCGACGTTTCTAGGATGGAAACAGGGCAGCAAGTTATTGAAGCTGCAATCAATCGATGGGGATCCATTGATGGAGTTGTGTGTGTCGCTGGAATTCTTCGAGAAAGNATNCTTTTTAACATGTCTGAAGAAGAGTGGGATGCTGTTATAGCTGTTCANCTCAAAGGACATTTCACCATTTACCGTCATGCAATGGCAGTTATGAGAAAGCAAGACTCAGGTGGAAGTATTGTAGGAGTAACCAGCGGCGCATTTACGGCCTCGACTGCTCAACCTAATTATTCAGCTGCAAAAGGCGGGATAGTAAGTTTGACCCGGTCAGCTGCTATGACTGCAGCAAGTATCAGCCTACGAGGAGGACCTCGAATCAATGCTAACTGTATAGCGCCTACTGCTCGAACAAGAATGAGTGAAAAAGTTCCATTTGAATTTGAGACAGGAGACGCTGAAGATATTGCTCCAATGGCTGTATATCTTCTTTCGGATCNTGGACGAGAGGTGAACGCGCAAATTTATAGTGTTGTGGGCCGCCGAATCTCTGTATGGAACCAACCCCGAGAAGTTAGGTCGATGTTTGCGCCAGNAGAAGCGTGGACGCCCGCAGAGATAGAAGAGCTACTTCCAAGGACTATAAAGCAGGAGGTAAACCCNTTTATAGAGGACCTAGAACGCNGAATGAAAGAAATGTCTAGCGAGAAAGAAGAGAAATGAGTTCTTTGCCTCCATACCCACCTAGCCGCAATATTCTAGAAGGAAAGTCAGTTGTGATTACAGCAGCAGCAGGTTCAGGTATCGGGTTCGCTACAGCAAAACGATGCGCTGAGGAAGGGGCTAGTGTAATGCTTTCTGATTGGCATGAACGCCGGCTACATGAATCTGTCGAACAACTACGGCAGATCGGTTTCGATGTATCTGGGGCGGTTTGTGATGTCACGAAAGAAGATGATGTTCAAACATTGGTAAAGTCTGCCGAAGATAAATTCGGCTCAATAGATATTATNGTCAATAACGCGGGCCTAGGAGGACAATCTGATCTTGTCGAGATGGAAGACGAGCAATGGTTCTCCGTTTTAGATGTGACGCTAAATGGGACTATGAGATGCACTAGAGCTGCGCTTCGGCACATGATTAAAAATAAGTCAGGGGTTATAGTTAATAATGCCAGTGTCGTTGGTTGGCGAGCCCAAGCGGGTCAAAGCCACTATGCTGCAGCAAAAGCTGGTGTAATGGCGTTAACACGATGCTCAGCTATTGAGGCAGCCCCGCATGGTATTCGCGTTAACGCAGTTTCCCCTAGTTTTGCCAATCACCCTTTTCTAGAGAAAGTTAGCGATCCAGAGTTACTGAGACGTTTGGAATCTCAAGAAGCTTTTGGAAGAGGGGCCGAACCTTGGGAAGTGGCCAATGTGATAGTATTTCTAGCAAGCGACTTAAGCGGCTATATGACCGGAGAATGTGTGAGTGTAAGTTCTCAACGAGCCTAGAAAAAGAGGGAATTTAGGTGGATGAACAAGCTGCCTTCACCTGAAACTCATAAGTTTTAATCAAATGAGGAGCTCCTAAAGGACAAGCTCTGCCATTGTTCGAAGGGTATTCGGGTTATTCGCCCCAACGATTAAAGTCGTAACAGGCGAATTCTCCCAAAGGGTTAGTTTTTCCGCGATACGTTCCTTCGGGCCCACTAAGGAGATTTCGTCGGCAAAGGCATCAGGAACAGTAAGAATAGCTTCTTCTCTTTTCCCTNCTATGAAGAGGCTCTGGATTTTTTTCGCTTCCTCCTCGTATCCCATCCTCCCCATCAATTCTGTATGGAAGTTCCTCTCTTGTGCCCCCATCCCACCTATATAGAAAGCAAGAATAGCTTTTTGAGGCAATAATCCCTCTTGAATGTCATCGCAGATATTCACAGTTACATTGACTGCTATTTCGAAGTCTGGGGATACCGTAAANCCGGATAAGTCAAACATATCCGGCTTTTCTGGAGTGAAGTAAAGAGGAATCCAACCTTGGCATTCCTCAAATGCAAGAGCAACATTTTTTGGTCCCTCAGCACCCAAAAAAATAGGAATGTCTTTTCTAGCTGGTTTCGTGATTAGTTTAAGCGGTTTACCTAGCCCCCATGAGTTCGGTGAATCAGAAGGATATGGAAGGGGGAAATGANGCCCCCCAGATGTCAAAACATCATCTCGATCCCATATTTTTCGGAGTATGGCTATCGTTTCGCGCGTACGCTCTAGAGGTTTCCCAAATGGCTGACCGTACCAACCTTCAATAACTTGTGGGCCAGAAACGCCTATGCCCAAACTAAATCTCCCTCCAGAAAGGCCGTCAAGAGTCATTGCCTGCATTGCTAAAGAAGCTGGAGTTCTAGCTCCAAGTTGAGCAATTCCAGTTACAAGTTTGATTTTCTGTGTATGCGCACCAACCCAAGCAAGAGGGGTGAAGGCATCACTGCTATAACTTTCCCCTGTCCAAAGTGAATCAAACCCCAGCCGTTCCGCTTCGATTGCAGTAGGGACAATATCTACTTGTGGACTTTTGGTCCAGTAGCCATATTGCGCTCCAAGTTTCACATCTAAACCTTTGAAGAGAAAGAGCTATCAGCACATGGCTCCCCATCTGTGGCAACCATATCTTTTTCGACCAGATGTATAAGGTGACTGAATACCGACTGACCAGCAGCCATATGGAGGATATGGGGAGTATCAACATACATTTCGGTAACAAGTTCCGGAATAGTTTTGGGCCCTTTAACAAGGCAGCTAAGTATCTGCCTTTCTCTATCTTCGCGATGAGCGATCAGGGCTCGAGTAAATATGATAGGTTCCGGAATCCGTGGCCCATGAGTTGGGTAAAAGAACTGTTCGTTCCGGTCAAGTAGGAGATGGAGGCTATCCATGTATTCAGACATCGACCCTTCAGGAGAGGGGATTACAGATGTGCTCCAACCCATAACATGATCACCTGAGAAAAGACTCTTCTCTTCTTTGAATCCGAAGCATAAATGGTTCGATATGTGCCCAGGAGTATGGACTGCCTCAAGAGTCCACGTCCCACATTTGATAAGATCTCCATGCCCGACCTCAATATCAGGGTTAAAGGCCATATCACCTGGTTCATCTTGTTCATGTTCAGTATTATCATCGCTAGGGAATGCCATACTCTTCTTGAGTTCTTCTAATTCCTCGGGAGTTGGGAATAATTCGTCCCAAGTGGTTGGTTTCGATCGAAGGACTTCGTCTTCAGGAAGAACTGGATGGCGACCAAATCCGTATATCGGCGCTCCAGTAGCTGTTTGTAACTCCCGACTTGCTGGAGAGTGATCTTTATGAGTATGTGTAACTACGATATGGGAAATTTCTTCCCCTGGGATGGCAGAAAGTATGGCAGCTACGTGGTCTTCATTTTCTGGACCTGGATCGATCACTGCAACTTGACCCCTTCCGATGATATATGTCCCTGTCCCAGTAAAAGTAAAGCGTCCAGGGTTATTAGCAATCACACGACGAATAGACGGGGTTATCTCCACAACCGACCCATACGCTGGGTCAATTTCAGTAACATACGGAATTGTCACGAGTTACCACCTTCGAAAGCGGTCGTAGCTGAAAGATAAGAAGGTTTCTCTCCACCACCATGGACAACGATGTTGGATCCAGTTATCCATTCTGAGGAATCTGAAGCCGCGAAGAGGCATGCATTTGCAATGTCTTCCGGATTACCTAATCGGCCCATTGGAACAGTTTTAGCTATCTGAGTGACACTTTCGTCATCCCCATAAAACGCTCTGCTTTCTTCAGTTAAGATTAACCCTGCAGTTACCGCGACCACCCGAATTTCTGGCCCCCATTCAACAGCTAACGTTTCTGTAGCGTTCAGTAATCCAGACTTTGCCGCACCGTAAGCTACGCCCATCGGATTTGCTCGCATACCGCTAACACTTGAAATATTGATAATCACGCCTGCATGGCCATTACTAACCATCGCGTCTCTAGCTATTTGTGCAAACATCAACGGAGCGACGAGATTTAAATCGATAATGCTTCTTGTAAAGCCCTCAGATGCAGTAGCCGAATCAGCAGGCGGTGCACCTCCGGCATTATTCACAAGAATATCTAAACGCCCATAAGTGGAGATGCAGTAACCAATCAAGCTTTTAATCTGGTTACTATCCCTAACATCGCAATCGAAGAAATCAGCACTATTCTTCCCACTCTGTATTCTTTCTTCCGGTGCGTTACGGGCGCATATAAGAACTTTAGCTTCCGCGTTAAGGAAGCTCTGAGCGATAACCTTGCCAATTCCCTTGGTTCCGCCAGTGATAATAACAACCTTGCCCGCTATACCATCGCCATGATCTCCCATATGGCCCCCTGTCCATCGAATAATAAAAAAGTTTGCTTTCCTTATTGTGGCAGATCACGCGGATAATTGAGATAACCTTTCTACTTATCTGGTAATTACGGACCTTCAGCGAACAATAGGAGAAACTATGGCAGATAAAATCATGGCTGAAGATGATTTTATAGCTGAGCTAGAAGATGGTATGACCATCGGCATTGGAGGTTGGGGATCGCGAAGAAAACCCATGTCACTGGTTCGAGCGATAATCCGTTCCGGTGTAACCGGCTTAACTGTAGTTAGCTACGGCGGACCCGAAATTGGAATCCTATCTGCAACCGGACAATTGAAGAAGGCAGTATATGGCTTTGTTTCTCTTGACTCGATACCTTTAGAGCCTCATTTTCGTGTAGCTCGCCAAACTGGAGCAATTGAGGCTATTGAATTTGATGAGGGAGCTTTTTACCTCGGGCTTCTAGCAGCATCGCACAGAGTACCGTTTTACCCTACGAGGGCAGGCCTTGGGTCAGATATGATGGCTATGAATTCAGAACTCCGAACTATAGTTTCACCCTATCCAGGGCCGGATGGGGGAGAGGGAGAAACTCTGGTAGCTATCCCCGCATTCGACATAGATCTTTCGATTATTCATATGAATAGAGCTGA
>PAZD01000043.1 GCA_002715405.1 Acidimicrobiaceae bacterium | reverse complement strand
TTGGGTCAGATAATATCAACACAATTACGGCGAGCGCTTTGGTGAACCGTTATTGCCCAGGGCTTGTTGATGCGACTGTGTCGGTGCAACGTCAACGGTTTGTTGAGGAAAATAGTGATCTCCTTATCGACTACGACTCACCGAAGTCATATTGCACAGAATCAATGGGCGAGAAACTTGCAGTTGATGAGCAAACAATTGCGGATAGTCTTCGTGCTGATAATTCGTTACTAGCTTCTGATGCTAGCGAACGCGATATTTCTGATTCAAGAGTTCTATCCGGATCTGATCTTGAAGAACGCATCGCTCAAAGAATCGATGACCAAAAACGTAAACTTGGTCAACTAACGTTGAGTGATCTCGCTGCAATAAACACCGGAATCCTCGATGATGCAAGAGCTGATGGAATTATAGACTTCAATGGATGGAATTTGCTTTCAAGCAGCGCTGCAGGTGAAGCTATTGCAACTGCAGATGCCTTTCTCGTTTCAGATCCAGCAACTCCTTTCTATGGGGGTTCCAGCGACAACTTCTTTGTCCTAGATACTTTCCAAAAAGGTGGAAAACCCAAACGGGGCAGCGATGGAATAGGTGATCGGGTTTGGAATGAAATAAGAAACACGATCGTTTTTTGGCACCCTACCAATACTGTTGTTGTTGCTGTAGCGCCTACGCTTGACAAAGAACTAGTACCTGGTGAAGCCCCCCCATTTCCAGAAATCGATTCTGAAGGGCAACAGGTCAATGTTGTTATGGTTAGAAATCTAGGAACCTTACGTCTACCTGCAGCACTTACAACAATTGGCTCAGCTTTGGCCTTTGTAGGTTTGTGTTACATGTTGCATCAAAGGGACAAGGAACTAACTCGACGCACAGTAGAATGGGAAGAAACATCGGCCTCCTAGGCCGTGCATTGGAGGGGAACATTGTTAGCCCAGTACTTACCCATTCTCGCAATGTTTATTTTAGCCGTGATCTTTGCTGGCATAAGTTTGCTTGCTTCAAGGCTTCTAGCGCCGCGACGCCCAACTGCTTCTAAGGAAGAACCCTACGAATGCGGTATCTCTTCTTCACAAGGGCCTCCCGAGCGGTTCCCAGTTCGATTTTTTCTTATTGGAATGATCTTCATCGTTTTCGATGTCGAAATAATCTTTATGTATCCGTGGGCAACCGTCTTTCGCGAAATTGGGTTATTTGGCTTAATAGCGGTTCTGATATTCTCCTTTGCTGTTTTTGAGTCTTTCTTGTACGTAATTGGTAATGGTGCTCTGGAATGGGGACCTCGTAAAAAAATTTCAAAGCAGGAAATCATCAATCCCGCAAGAACAATTCACACAACGGTTCGTCGTGTGGGTCTGGAAGGTAGGGATCCGGTAGAAGGCGAGGCAGCCTGATGCCTAATTTGCCACTTATAGGTGACACAAGTCGTCTCGCTGATGAGGGGCTCGAAGGTCTCGACCATAATTTTTTGACTGGCAAGATTGAAGATCTTGTTAAATGGTCGCGAACGCGGAGTATGTGGCCCGCTACCTTTGGTCTAGCCTGTTGTGCACTAGAAATGATGGCCACGGGAGCAGCCCATTATGATCTTGCAAGATGGGGTATGGAAGTTTTCCGTGCTTCTCCTCGCCAAGCAGATCTCATGATTGTCGCTGGAAGAGTTTCCCAAAAAATGGCACCTATCCTTAGACAGGTCTATGACCAGATGATGGAACCTAAGTGGGTTATTTCAATGGGCGTTTGTGCAAGTTCAGGTGGTATGTTCAACAATTACGCTCTAGTGCAAGGAGTCGATCAGGTAGTCCCCGTAGATGTTTATGCGCCGGGTTGCCCACCAGGCCCAGAAACACTAATGCATGCGATTCTTCAATTACATAACAAAGTTGAATCCGGTGAGATCACTCGACGAAGAAACCAAAGAGATGGAGGTGCTGGGATTATTGTCGAGCAAAGAGATGGACAAACTGCCACAAAAATGGTTCTTGGTCGGCAGGAGTAAGACACGTGGCCGAAGAAACAGTCAGCATTGAAGAAGAATCTGATTTAAATCTCTCTGTTGAAGATCTCATGTATGAAGTTCCAGTTTCTAGATCCCGAGGTCAGGTAGTACTTCATCCAACAAGAGAGCAGTATTTAGAGACTATCGACAAGCTTTCAGATGATGGATTTAACGTCTGTATTGACATTACTGCTGTTGACTATCTAGAAGAACCTGAACGAGATACCCCAAGCTCGATTGCTCTAGAACGTTTCGAAGTTGTACTTAACTTACTTTCCCATATGAAAAAAGAGAGAATAAGAATTAGGGTTCAAATTCCGGAAGCGGACCCAGTTATTCCCTCAGCTTTTGATTTCTTTCCTGGGACTGAAGCACTTGAAAGAGAAGTGTTCGACTTATTTGGAATTGAGTTTGAGGGCCATCCAGATATGACGCGGATCCTTATGCCGGAGAACTGGAATGGGCACCCACTTCGTAAAGATTACGATGTCGGCGAAATTCCTGTTCAGTTCAAAGATGCTCCCGGAGCAGGTTGAGGATGTTCTAATGGCTCAGAAAGAGGACATAATCAATAAGGACCTCGCAGCTAGAGTTTTTCGTCGCGGGGAAGATTCAGCGATTCTTCGAATGTCAGAATCTGAAATACAGGCGTACAAGCCCACTGACGACAGGAGAATGGTTGTGAACATGGGACCACAACATCCTTCAACACATGGTGTTCTTCGACTGTCCCTCGAAATGGAAGGAGAGTCGGTTTTAAGAAGTAAGCCAATAATCGGCTACCTCCATACTGGAATGGAAAAAACAGGAGAGCAATTAAGTTATTTACAGGGTGCTACAAACGTGACCAGAATGGATTACTCGTCACCCTTATTTAGTGAGCTAGCATTTTCGCTTGCAACCGAAAAACTTCTAGAAATTGAGGTACCTGAACGAGCTGTATGGATTCGTATGTTGATGTGCGAACTCAACCGTATGAGTTCCCATCTTCTGTTTCAAGCTACTAACGGCATGGATATAGGCGCTGTAGGAGCGATGATTTATGGCTGGCGCGAAAGAGAAGAAGTCCTCAGGCTGTTAGAGATGATTACCGGACTGCGAATGAACCACAATTACATTAGACCTGGTGGTGTAGCTGCAGACCTTCCAGATGGATGGCGTGACGACACATTACGGATCCTCGATAACCTTCCTGACCGGCTTGATGACTTTGACGGGCTATTTACAGGACAACCTATCTGGCATGAGCGGCTACAAGGGGTGGGTGTTATCAATGCTGAGGAATGCCTCGCTCTAGGTGTCATAGGGCCTCTCCTCCGATCTACCGGTTACGCGTGGGATCTCAGGAAAGACATGCCATATCTTCGTTATGATCAAGTTGAATTTGATGTTCTAGTCGGAACATATGGAGATTGTTTTGACCGCTTTGCTATTCGACTAAACGAGGTAAGAGAATCGATGCGGATCGTCCAGCAGATCGTGGAAAAAATGCCAACCGGAGACTATAGGATACAAGATAAAAAAATTACCCCGCCGCCTCGGACTCGTATTGATGAGTCGATGGAGGCTTTGATACACCACTTTAAGATTTTTACCGAAGGGTTTAAGGTGCCTGCTGGTGAAGTGTATGTAGCTGTTGAATCACCAAGAGGAGAGCTTGGTTGCTACATCGTTTCTGATGGCGGCCCTAAACCATACCGAATGCATATTAGAGGCCCGTCGTTTACGAATCTTCAAGTTCTGCCCCATATGCTGCAAAACGCTTTAGTCGCTGATGCTGTTGCAGTGATTTCCACCGTTGACCCGATAATGGGAGAGGTGGATCGATGAGCAGATTGAACGAAGAGAACCTAAGAATAGCTCGTCAGATCATCTCAGCGTATCCAAAGAAAAAATCTGCGCTGATTCCTCTACTTCATTTAGCTCAAGAACAGAATGGTTTGGTCACAAATGAAGCAATGACACATATCGCGGAGTTAGTTGACGTAACCCCTGCAGAAGTCCTAGGAACCTGCAGCTTTTATGAGATGTTTAAACGGCACCCTGTCGGTGAGTACCAGATTAATATCTGCCACGGGATTTCCTGTCACCTACTTGGTGCAGAAGATGTTCTCGAACACGCCGAAAGTTCTCTTGGAGTTAAAGAAGGAGAGATTACCCAAGATGGGAAATTCAGTTTCGAAGGAGTTGAATGTATTGCCGCATGTACTGAAGCCCCATGCTTGCAAGTCAATTATCGATATATCAATAAGGTTAACGCCGATGAATTCGACCAGCTCATAGATGACCTTCGAAACGAAACAAAAACTGAAATTCCTAAACATGGGACCCTTGCAAATACCCGACAGAAAATCCCAGCAAATAAAGCAGCTGGACCCGCTCAAGTAGAAGAATCATCGCGACCCATATGGCTCAAAAGAAATAAGGAAGAATAATGACTATTCCTCTGATAACTACTAGCCGTTGGGGCATTGAAGATGGACATACCTTAGAAGGCTATTTACGGACTGGAGGATATCAAGGTCTCCATCGTGCCCTAGAAATGTCGCCTGAGGAAGTCCACGAGGAGGTGAAACAAGCTTCTCTTCTTGGACGAGGAGGAGCCGGATTCCCCGCAGGAATTAAATGGGGTTTCCTTCCTCCTGATGTTTGGCCCCGATACCTTGTCGTCAACGGAGATGAGTCAGAGCCAGGGACTTATAAAGACAGACTGCTTATTGAGCGGGACCCCCACCAATTAATCGAGGGTTGTGTAATAACTTGCTATGCATTGGGATTATCTCAATGTTTCCTATACGTGAGAGGTGAGATGGCCCATGGACAAGAGCGGGTAGCGCAAGCACTTAACGAAGCCTACATAAAAGGCTATGTAGGAAAAAATATTCTTGGTACTGAATTTTCAGTAGATGTCATTCTCCATTGGGGTGCTGGAGCTTACATCGTTGGAGAAGAAACAGCACTAATTGAGAGCCTTGAAGGAAATAGAGGAATGCCGAGGCTTAAACCCCCATATTTCCCTGCGTCTATCGGCTTATATGGAAAGCCTACGATTGTTAATAATGTGGAAACACTTTCAAATATTCCATGGATTGTAGAACATGGCGGAGAAGCTTTCGCAAAAATAGGAGCTGAGCAATCTACAGGAACTAGAATTTTTGCAGTCTCAGGTCACGTAAAAACCCCCGGAGTTTTCGAAGTTGAATTTGGAACGACTACCTTTAGAGATCTCATTATGGGAGAGCAGTATGCAGGAGGAATTCGGGACGGAAATTCTCTTAAAGCATTTATTCCTGGAGGAGCCTCAGCTCCATGGTTCTATGAAGAACATCTAGATATCCCCCTTGAAAAATCTGTAGTTGACAATGCTGGTTCGATGCTTGGATCCGGCGCCATCGTAGTGATGGATGATACAACTGACATTGTTAAGGCATGCCACAATGTTGTCCGGTTTTTTTCTCGTGAGTCCTGTGGAAAATGCACCCCATGCAGAGAGGGGACGAATTGGTTGGAAAAAATATTGGATCGGATTTTAAACGGATATGGAAGGCTAGAAGATATAGATCTCCTCCTAGACGTTTGCGACAATATTAGCCCCGGCATTTCTTGGCCTCCGAAACAAACTACTATCTGTCCGCTCGGGCCTTCAGCTGTATCACCCATTGCTTCGGCCTTAGAGCGCTACAGGTCGGAGTTTGAAGCCTACATTTCATTATCGGTCGATGCTACGCCGGTCGTATTAACTGGGGGTGCTCATGAGTAACCCTTCCGAAGAGATAGACGAAGTCTCTGTGATCATTGATGGACAAGAAGTACATGTGAAGGCAGGAGAGATTCTTATTGACGCTTGTGAATCAGCAGGAGTTGATATCCCTAGATTCTGTTACCACAAGAGAATGAGTCAAGTTGGTATGTGTCGAATGTGCATTGTCGAAGTTGATACTGGACGTGGATCATCGCTTCAACCCAGTTGCATGATGAATGTTAGCGAAGGCATGGTCGTAGATACTCAATCCGAACTAACGAAAAAAGTTCAAGATGGGGTGCTTGAATTCCTGTTACTCAATCATCCGCTTGATTGTCCAGTATGCGACAAAGGAGGAGAGTGCCCTTTACAAGATCAAACTATGGCATATGGGCCTGGCGAAACTCGGTTCGTTGAAGAGAAAAGGCATTTCGAAAAACCTATTCCCATAAATGAGAACGTTTTTCTCGATCGTGAAAGATGTATTCTCTGCGACAGGTGCACACGATTTGCCGACGAGGTAGTTGGAGATCCATTAATACAGTTCATTGATCGAGGGAACTCTACCCAAGTCAATACCTTTCCTGAGGATCCCTTTGCTTCCTATTTCAGTGGGAATATCGTGCAGATATGTCCTGTAGGAGCGCTAACCGCAAAATCGTACAGATTTAAAGCACGTCCGTGGGATCTAGAAGAGATTGAGTCAACTTATCCCAACCCTTTGGGGGATCGAATAGTGGTCCAATCCTCTCGTGATCAGGTATTAAGACTTCAAGGTCTTGATAGCGAAGCTGTGAACTGGGGATGGCTTTCGGATAAAGACCGATTTTCATTTGAGGCATTTCAAAGCGAATACCGATTAGATAGTCCACTTGTTCGAGGAGGAGGCCTTAACAAAGCAGAAAAAGGGGGTGCAGGCCTTGTCGCTTCGTCCTGGGCCGGAGCATTGAGCATAGTGACTGACTCCCTTAAAGATGTCAATCCGGATCGGGTCGCATTCCTAGGAGGAGCTAGATTAACTAATGAATCTCAATATGCATGGACTAAATTAGCAAAAGGTGTTCTAGGAACAGACCATGTTAGTGCTGATCTCGGTGATGAATTGCCCGCCCACGTCCTCCTTGGATTACCGAGAGCAACAATATCCGAGCTATGCCAACCAAATAATACGATTGTTCTTCTAACGTCTGACCTTAAAGAAGAGTACGGGACCTTGTTCATCCGACTCCGACACGCAGCAAAAGCTCAGGGCGTCAATATAGTTGAACTCTCACCGACACGAACTGGTCTCTCTAACGTCGCTGCCGTATCGCTACATCCCTTACCTGGGGAAATAGGAAACGTAGCTGAAGCGTTAGTAACAGGGGATATTCCAAGAGAAGTCGGAGGAATTACAGGTGAAGAAATTGCGAATGCACACGAGTATCTTCAGAATTCAAATGTCTTTGTCGTCGTCAATCGATCTTCGATAGGTCAGTCAACTACTCCGATCATCGACGCTATTACATCTTTCCAAAAACTTGATAATTGTCGGTTCTTGCCTCTTGTTCGGAGAGGGAACACCATGGGGGCCCTAGATATGGGCATGTCACCAGGTCTTCTTCCAGGGAGAAATACGCTAAGTTCCGGTTCCGCAGTATTCTCCGATATTTGGCCAAATCTTCCTGCTAAGGAAGGCGCTGATACAAAACAGATATTACAAAATGCTGCCGACGGAAAAATTGACACTCTATTTCTAATTGGGGCAGACCCTATTTCTGACTTCCCAGATCGATCTTTAGCAAAATCCGCCATACAGAATGCAGGAACTGTCGTTTCGGTGGATCTATTCGTTACACCATCCGTATATGAATCAGACGTTGTCTTACCCGCTGCATCATTTCTTGAGGTGAACGGATCCCATACAAATGTCGAAGGAAGGATTACTCCTATACGTCAGAAGGTCACCGCACCCGGGACTTCGAGACCAGATTGGATGATCGCCTCAGAGATCGCATATCTGCTTGGCCATAACCTCAATATTGATACTCCAGAAGATGTTTGGAATGAAATGACTTCTCGCTCAGCAGTTCATGGCAATCTCGGCTATCCCCATTTCGATAATGATCAAAACGGCCACCTAATCACAGCGACAGGTCGAATTCCTTTCCTTCCGTCTCAAGAAAGACTCGAAAGCCGTCCCGTTGATTCTTATGCGATGAGGCTAATCATCGGGAAAAGGATGTTTGATCATGGAACAATTACCCAAATGTCGGCGTCATTACGTTCTTTGGCAGAAGCATCCCAATTGAGAATTAATCAATATGATTTCGAAAGACTTGGAATTGACGAAGGTACGAAAGTTCAGGTCACTTCTGGTGATCGGGATATCTCTGTAACTGTCAAAATAGATGACAGAGTTCCGAGATCATGCGCTCTAATTTATGCGAATCTCGATGGCGCTGATCCTCGAGAACTTCTAAACGAGGGGTCTCATAGCATTGATATTCGTATAGATCCGACGGTAAGGGCGTAATCGTGGTTTTTAGTGGTTTAGATCCTCTCTTCCTAGGAGATGCCGGAACATTCGAGGTGCTCCTCATAGTCCTTCTTAAGGTCCTAGTGGCATTTTCTCTACTACTGGTTTCAGTCATGCTTTATATCTGGTGGATGCGAAAGTTCATTGGCGCAATGCAGAATAGAATTGGCCCGAGCAGAGCTGGTCCTTTTGGAATTCTGCAAACACTTGCCGATGGGATAAAACTTTTCTTCAAGGAGGATTTAATCCCGAATAAATCTGACAAACTTGTGTTTAAAATCGCACCATTTTTCTCAATAGTTCCTGCACTATTAGTGTTCTGCGTCGTACCAGTGGCAGGAGATTTTAGTAACGGAGGGGATGGAACGGTAAATTGGTTTGGAAATGAAACATTTGTTCAAGTAGCAGATCCGCATGTAGGAATTCTTTTCGTCCTAGCCATGTCCTCAGTAGCTGTGTACGGAATCATGCTGGCGGGTTGGTCTTCTGGATCAAAGTACCCACTTCTTGGTTCAGTTCGTGCTTCAGCACAGATGGTTAGTTACGAAGCTGCACTTGGTTTAGCTTTGGTAGCAGTTCTTCTGAAAACAGGAACATTATCTACGCATGACATAGCTCTTCAGCAAAGCAATGGAATACCAGACTGGGGTCTTGTAGTAACTGGATTTGTCCCATTTATAATTTTCTTCATCGCTACCACTGCAGAGTTAAACTCACCCCCATTTGATCTGGTAGAAGCAGAGCAAGAGTTAGTAGGTGGTTTTCACACTGAATACAGTTCAATAAGATTCGCGCTCTTCTTCATGGCTGAATTCATGAATGTCATCACGATGTCTGCTGTTATGGTGACCCTATTCTTCGGAGGTCCAAGTGGGTACTACCCTAGCTTTGGCCCCGCATGGCTGTGGGGGCTCCTGTGGTTCGTAGGTAAAGTCTTTATTTTCGTCTCAGTGTTTGTTTGGATGAGAGGAACCTTGCCGCGCCCACGATATGACCAATTGATGGATTTAGGTTGGAAACTACTTATACCACTTGCCCTTGGATGGGTATTACTTATTGCTACCCTAGATATTTTTAGAGACCGAGGCCATGGAAGTGGAATAGCCCAAATTCTTATTGCATTGGTTTGTATTGTTGCCATTTTGATCTTCGGCGCTTTACTTATGAGTGCGATCACCAAAGGTCAACGACGAAGAGATAAAGAAGGTGAAGAGGTGTTCGGATGAGAACCATGAACAATTATTCTTCTTTGCTTCATATAAGGAGATTTTAAAATGAGTTTCCTCAATTTCTTTAAAGGGTTTGCAGTTACATTTGGGAAGCTAAATCATGCATCAAAGTCTGGAAAAGTCGTTACTACTAGTTATCCGGAAATGAAACGACCTAAGCCACCTCGTCTTCATGGCCGCCATGTGCTTAATAAGTACGAAGACGGGATGGAGAAATGTATTGGTTGTGAACTATGCGCAAGTGTATGTCCCGCTAATTGCATATATGTCAGAGGGGCAGACAACGATCCAGAGAATCCGACAGCACCCGGGGAACGTTTTGGCTTTATTTATGAGATTAACTATCTGAGGTGTATCCATTGCGATCTATGTGTTGAAGCTTGCCCTACACAGGCAATAACAGAAACAAAATTATTTGAGTTCTCATTTATGGATCGAGAGCAAGCTATCTATACAAAGGAAGAGCTTGTGGTTGGTGATGATGGAAAACCGCAAAACCTGCCGTGGGAAGATTGGCGTCCAGGTGAAGATGAGAATACGTCTGCTTGGATGAGAGCAACATCGCCCTCCGGTTCAGCTGATTATGTCGGTTTGGTTCAGTGGGCTGGTGAGTTAGGCTACGGAACTCGCCAACCTGAAACCGGCCAGCAAAGTGAAGATGAAACTAAATCTGATCAGGGGTCAATTCCTGAAGAAGGAAGCCATTAATGGAGGCAGTGACTTTTTTCATCGCTGCGGCTGTGGTCTTAGCCGGTGGCTGTGGAGTTGTACTTCTTAAAAATCCTGTCCACGCCGCTCTTTCACTTGTCGGAACTCTCTTCGGTGTGGCGATTCACTTTATTAACCTTCAAGCTTATTTTCTAGCTGCTGTTCAAGTCATCGTATATGCAGGGGCAATCGTCATTCTCTTTCTCTTTGTGATTATGTTGCTTGGTGTTGATCGGGCAGAGAATATCAGGACAGAACCCATTATCGGACAACGCCATTTTGCTATTTTGGCTCTAGTAGGTTTTCTAGTGATCGGTACCCTTATAGGTGTAGCTACAGGGGGTGAAGTTACAGGAGTTCCTCCTGAGGAGGCCTTATACTCTCCTTCCGAAGGTGGGCTCGCTATAGAACAGGAAACAAAGCTCAGTGATGGAAGCACAATCGCGCCAGAAGAAAATATTCGTGAAATCGGAAGGTCACTATTTTCTACCAGATACGTTTTCGCCCTTGAAATAACCGCGCTGCTCCTCACGATTGCTGTTGTTGGAGCAGTTGTATTAGCTAGACGCCCCAGAGAAAAATTCGAGACTATACCTGAATATGAGCCATCAGTATTTCTCCAAAAAGATGACTCTGATGAGACTTCAAAAGTTGAAGAAGAAGTTCAAGAAATTGATATCACAGAGCAGGAATCATCGACTGACGCTACATCAGATTCAGAAACGGTAAACGAATGATGTTCGCTCTTACCATTGGACCTGGGTATTACCTAGCCCTATCCGCCATGTTATTTATCATAGGAGCGATAGGACTTCTTATCCGAAGAAACCCCCTAATTATGTTCATGTGCATTGAACTTATGCTTAATGCAGCAAATTTGGCTTTCATTGCATTTGGCAAGGAGATGGATGATTTAGGTGGACAAATTTCAGTTCTTTTTGTACTAGTTGTTGCTGCAGCTGAAGTGGTCATTGGCCTCGCAATTGTAGTTGCTGTGATGCGTCGACGCCCCAAAGCGACCATAGATGATGTATCGGTCCTAAGGGGTTAAAGTGCAGAACTTTCTTTGGCTTATTCCCTTCTTCCCTCTCTTAGGGTTCACGATATTAAGTCTTACAGGTAGACGCTTAGGAGAACCAGCATCAGGATGGATCGCCACACTAATGGTTGGGACTTCGTTTATTTCAGCAGTAGCACTCTTCGCAGGCCTTATAACCAATGACAGCGCTCAACGCGTCTACGAACTGAATCTTTTTGAGTGGATACCCTCTGGAGAATTATCGGTATCAATGGGTTTTCTAGGAGATCCACTTTCAATAACCATGGTTCTATTCATAACTGGAGTGAGCACTTTGATCCATATCTACGCCATCGGTTATATGCATGGAGACCCAAATTTTTCAAAGTTCTTCATATATCTAAACCTCTTCGTGTTCTCGATGCTGATCCTCGTCCTTGGAGACAACTTATTGATGACATTCCTAGGTTGGGAAGGAGTCGGGGCGTGCTCATACTTCCTGATCTCGTTTTGGTTTGAAGACACTGCAAATGCAACCGCTGGGAAAAAGGCCTTTGTTACCAACAGGGTAGGAGATTGGGGCTTCATGGTAGCTATGTTCTTTATCTTCTTTAAGGTTGGTTCTCTCAAATACAGCGACATATTTGCATCAATCATTGAAGGGGATTTGATCTCCCAAACGACAGCAACGGTTATTGTCATCATGCTTTTCATTGGAGCTGCAGGTAAGTCAGCTCAATTCCCGTTGTACCTTTGGCTTCCTGATGCCATGGCTGGTCCAACTCCAGTATCAGCGCTTATCCATGCCGCAACTATGGTGACCTCTGGAGTTTATCTACTTACCCGGATGAACCCAGTGCTTGCTAGCGCTAGTGCTTGGTCCACAGATCTAATTTGGATAGTGGGGTTATTAACGGCCCTATATGCTGCTGCCGCAGCCGTGGCTCAAAATGACATCAAAAAAGTCTTGGCATATTCCACTGTTAGCCAACTTGGCTTTATGTTTGTCGCTGTAGGTTCCGGACTATATGTCGCCGCTATCTTTCATATGATTACCCACGCTTTCTTCAAAGCTCTCTTATTTCTTGGTGCTGGTTCAGTCATCCATGGTATGCATCATGAACAAGATATGAGAAAGTACGGGGGCCTTCGTAAAGTTATGCCCTTTACTGCTGGAACCTTCATCCTTGGGTGGCTTGCTATTGCAGGCGTTCCACCCTTTTCAGGTTTCTGGTCGAAAGATGAAGTCCTTCTTGCAGCGTGGAATGAAAATAAAGTTGCTTGGGTGCTTCTATTAATCGCTGCAATTTTAACGGCTTTCTATATGAGCCGGCTGGTGTTCATGACTTTCTTTGGGGAGCCTAATTGGAGGAAAGCTAATGCCACCACTGTCGAAAATGAATCAGAGGAAGAGGAACTTTCAGGTGAGAGCAGTTCCACTGAACAAGAAGAGCATAGCCCTCATGAATCTCCGTGGATTATGACTATTCCCCTTATTACTTTGGCCCTTCTCGCAATGGTCGCTGGAGTACTAAATCTTCCGTTCTCGCATGATACAAAATTTCTAGAAATCTGGCTTGAGCCAATTCTGTTTGGGAACGAGGTTCATGTCAGTGCATCAGGGGCAACAAAATGGATTCTTGCTTTAATTGCTATCGGCGGAGCAACGTTTGGCATAGCTTTTGCGGTGTATGTCTACCGTTGGAAAAAAATTCCAGCAAGTAGCGTGGAGCTAAAATTGCTTCAAGAAGCATGGGGCTTTGATCAACGAGTTAGTCAATTTATGGGTGGTCCAGGAAGGAAACTATTTACGTCATTTACATGGTTTGATAGAACCATTATTGATGGTGCTGTGAATGGTACTGGCAGACTTACTCAACTACTTGGGACAAAGATGCGTATCTTCCAGACAGGTCTAATTCGAATGTACGCGTTAGGTATGGTCTTAGGTAGCATCATCGTTGTTATCTACTTCCTTACAAGGATGAGTTTCTGATGAGCTCTAGTTTCCTTGTTGCTGCCCTATCCTCTGCAGGGCCCTCGTTTCCCACGATTCCAGCGTTAGTGCTTCTTCCAATTATTGGAGCGATTGCGGTCGCTGTAACTCCATCGGCTCGGATAGGTTTACACAAATTGGTAGCTACCATTTTTTCAGGGACTGTTGGAGCAATATCTGTTTGGGCGCTTGCAGCATTTGAAACAAATTCGGACTTTCAATTTATTTCTCAAACGACGTGGATTGAAAGTCTAGGCATTCAATGGTTTGCAGGTATAGACGGAATCTCGCTCTTCCTTGTTGTTCTAACAGGATTATTATTTCCTCTAGCTATTGTGGCGATAAATCCGTCACACGATCATAAGGCGTACTACGTTTGGATTCTTCTTTTGCAATCTGGGTGTATGGGGGTCTTCGTTGCCCTCGACCTATTCATGTTTTTCGTGTTCTTTGAGATCGTCCTAATACCTATGTATTTTCTTATCGGAAAATGGGGACATGGTAATGCGAAATATGCCGCAACGAAATTCTTCTTATTCACGATGCTTGGATCAGCGCTCATGCTAGTTAGCATCATTGCTCTGGCTTCTCTTCACTCAAGAGATTCCGGAAATGACATAACGTTTAACCTTCTAGAAATAGCGCAAAATCCTGCAATTTCGACAAACACAGGTCGATTGCTTTTTTTAGGATTTGCTATTGCCTTTGCAGTAAAAGTGCCATTATTTCCCGTGCATACGTGGCTACCAGATGCTCACACAGAAGCTCCTACTGCCGGATCAGTTATTCTTGCAGGAGTAATGTTAAAGCTGGGGACGTACGGTTTTATTCGATTCGGTCTTTTTCTTTTCCCAGAGGCATCCCACTATTTCGCACCAATATTTCTAACACTAGGAGTTATAGGAATTTTGTATGGAGCGGTTGTAGCTACTATGCAAAGTGACTTAAAACGGCTCGTTGCATATTCTTCAATTGCTCACTTAGGATTCATCATTCTTGGGACATTCGCCTTAAATACCCAAGGAATTCAGGGTGCTACTGTCCAAATGGTCAACCACGGTATTTCAACCGGAGCTCTCTTTTTGCTTGTAGGAATAATTTATGAAAGAAAACACACAAGGGAAATCGCAGAACTTGGCGGCATTCAGAAATCTGCTCCGATTCTTGCCGGAGTCTTTACCCTAGTGATGTTGTCATCGATAGGATTGCCTGGACTTAATGGATTTGTTGGAGAATTCCTTATCTTACTCGGCGTATTTACAGCCCACCGGTGGTGGGCCTTGCTGGCCGCTGTAGGAGTTATTCTTGCAGCCCTTTATCTTCTATGGGCGTATCAACGAGTCTTCCACGGCCCTGAGGAACAGGCCGAAAATAAGACAAAGGATCTAACACCTTGGGAGCGACTCTTCTTACTTCCACTTATAGTGGCAATCGTTTTCTTAGGTATCTATCCCAAGCCAATGCTAAAGAAGATTGAGCCTGCCGCAGATAAATTAGTCGCCCATATTGAACAGCATGTTGACAATGGGACATTCCAAGAACCAACACCGACAGTTGGGCTTCGAACTTCCTTTGCTGATCTGGTTGAAGACTCCCACAAACATGGCGGCCATCATGGCTCAGACGAACATCACGATTCAGATGACCATCATGAAGAGAAGGGAGGGCACAACTAATGCTTTCTTCTGTTCTAGGAACTATATTTGCTTCGACAATCACCACTCCCGACATAGCTTGGTCAGCTCTAATACCGCTTCTCGTATTGTCTGGAGCGAGTATTTTCCTACTCACCATCGTTTCAATCGCACCTAAAGACCTTCCGCCGTCTTTTTATGCTACTTATACAGGGCTTGCGGCATTAGCAAGTGGAATAGCGGCCATACCACTGTGGATTCGTGTCCAAGATGATGCGAGGGGACCATTTCGAACAATCGCTGGTGGTTACAGCGTTGACGGGTTCTCTCTTATTATTACCTTTCTAATACTTCTTTCAGTACTTCTTGTCGCATGTTTAGCAAGTGAATATCTGGCGAAAGAGGGAATAACAGGCCCTGAACCATATGCACTCATTATGCTCTCAGCTTCTGGCGGGATTATAATGGCAGGAGCCAATGACCTTATAGTCCTATTCCTTGGTATAGAGGTCCTTTCAATAGCTGCGTATGTTCTAGCGGCTATGGATATGCGGCGCGTTCAATCTCAAGAAGCAGGGATGAAATACTTTGTTCTTGGTGCCTTTGCATCGGGATTTCTTTTGTACGGAATAGCTCTTATCTATGGAGCTACTGGATCAACCAGTTTGGCCGCTATTCGAGATTTTCTAGAATCTACCGAATTAAGAAAGGATGCTTTGCTATTAACCGGATTAGCAATGGCACTTATTGGTCTCGGATTCAAAGTCGCAACCGTACCATTCCACTTTTGGACACCCGACGTATATCAAGGTACTCCGACTCCCGTTGTTGCGTATATGGCCTCAGCGGTAAAAGCTGCTGGATTTGCGGCCCTGATACGGGTCTTTTATGTCGCTTTCGGATCCTACCAAAGTGACTGGCAGCCAATAATTTACGGCCTCGCTATAGCGACATTACTCGTTGGTTCCTTAATGGCTATAGTTCAAACTGATGTCAAGCGCTTGCTCGCATATTCATCGATTAGCCACGCAGGGTACATTCTTGTTGGCTTTCAGTCTGGATCAGACAACGGAGTTGTTTCAGTCTCCTTCTATCTAATCACCTACGCCTTCATGGTATTGGGAAGCTTTGCTGTAGTTTCCATTATCGGAAGCTTAAATAGCGGACAAACGACAATAGATGATTTCGAAGGCTTATCAAACCGCCGACCTATTCTTGCTGCAGTATTCACTATTTTTCTTCTTGGTCAGGCTGGAATCCCTTTAACCACCGGTTTCTTTGCCAAGTTCTACGTAATAGAAGCAGCTGTGGAAGCCCGTTCATATGGTCTAGCAATTTCCGCGATGGTTACTGCTGTTATAGCAGCCTTTTTGTACCTAAAAATCCTAATAAAGATGTGGTTGAGTGACGATACAGGCTCAGAACCGTTCAGTAGGCTGCAAGCACGCCTGAATATCCCTATCCGTATCCAAGTTGGATTTGTTCTTACAATCTCTGCCGGATTTACTCTTATTTTCGGAGTTTGGCCACAACCTATCGTTGAGCTAGCTCGTAATGCATTACCGATAATCGGATTTAGCTAACACAACTAACAAATTAACTATGTTGGACCACCGAAACTATCAAACTTTGAGCTAAGTTAGGGCTTTACACGTTGGCCCATATGCCCCTTACTAACTAGTCTCAAAGTAGTGTCCGATTTTCTCCGCAGCTATCTAACGGTCGCAGTATTTGGCGTCCTCGCATGCGCTTTGGTTGGCGCGTTCGTTGGCTTGAGTGCTCTCATTCGACCCTCGCGAAAACAAGACCAAAAATATCTCACATATGAGTCAGGGGTCGACCCTGTTGGAACAGGATGGGCACAGAGCAATATTCGATACTACATATTCGCTCTCCTTTTCGTTATGTTCGATGTTGAAGCTGTATTCATCTTTCCATGGGCGACACGATTAGAGGCTTATGGATATTTTGGCCTTGTAGAAATGGCAATATTTATTTTTATCCTTTTACTTGGCCTTCTATATGCCTGGCGCAAAGGGGTACTTAAATGGTTCTAAGTACAAAACAGCACAGGTTATTTAAGGAGGAACGATGGGTCTTGTAGAATCTGGAAAACTTCCGAAACCATTGACCAAAATCCTTAATATGAGCCGACGTTACTCCATGTGGGTTTACCAATGGGGTCTCGCATGCTGTGCGATTGAAATGGGAGCTGCATTTGCTTCACCACGTTATGATGTCATGCGATTAGGAGTGATTCCTTTGCCGGCTAGCCCTAGACAGGCCGACTTTCTAGTTGTTTCTGGAACGGTGACCGACAAAATGGCGCCAGCAGTGAGACGTCTTTGGGAGCAAATGCCGGACCCAAAGTACGTGATTTCCATGGGATCATGTGCAAATTGCGGAGGGCCTTATTGGGATTCCTACTCTGTTACTAAAGGTGTCGACCAGATTATTCCTGTCGATGTGTATGTACCAGGTTGTCCGCCACGCCCCGAGGCTCTTCTTGAAGGCATCGTCCTTCTCCAAGAACGAATTATGAATGAAGATATGGCTGAAAGATGGAAAGGTGATCCAATTGTCGTTGAATAGATCTCCAAATAAAAATCTTCCTGCTCCCCCAAAGGAACATAATGGCTGAGATCCCAGATCACCTGCTTAAACGAGCTCAGGCTGCTAGGGAGAAAGCCGAGGCCCAGCAGAACGTTAAGTCTGAAGATGCACCATCAGAAAAAAACGTGGCTGAAGATGATGTACTCGAAGAAGAGATAGTTCTCACGGATGACCATGCCGAAGCAGCACTGGAAATACTTGCTCAAGAACTTGATAGCAAGCTACTTCACTCACATATTGCACCCGGAAGAGGCCTATGGATTCGAGTAGCAATTGAAGATTGGCGATTCGCTGCCAAGGTTGCGAAAGAAAGTTTGGACTGCAAGTTTTTTGATTGGTTGTCAGCAATTGATTGGATGCCATCCCCATACGGTCGAGAACATGAAACAGAACAAGACAAGCTGAACGAGGAACCTGAAGAAGATACTCCGAAAGAGATAGAATGGGGCTATACGGGTGGTGAAACTCGATTCCAATTAATCTGTCGCGTTTACTCTATTTCAAAAAAAATCGGCGTCATTATCAAAGCTGACCTACCTGATAGTGATCCTAGGGCGTTGTCACTCATCCCTATTTTTCCTGGAGCCAATTGGCATGAACGAGAAGCTCGTGAAATGTTCGGGCTGACATTTGATGAACACCCAGATCTTCGAAATATCTATCTCCCCGGTGATTTTGAAGGCCACCCGCTCCGGAAAGATTACCCGCTTCTTTCTAGAAGAATGAAACCATGGCCTGGGGTAGTTGATGTGGAACTTTTACCTGGAGATGATGAGTAATGGTAACCACTGAGAGCGAACAAATGGCATATATAGCTGCACAAGCAGCCGATGCGCGTGTGAACGTTGAGGTCGAGACCGACGAAGGCATGACACTAAATTTAGGGCCGCAGCATCCCGCTACACATGGCACTTTACGCATTGTGGCCAAACTTGATGGTGAAATGGTTGAAGCAGCTGAGCCGATCATGGGATATATGCATCGCGGTTATGAGAAATTGACTGAAGTACGGACATATCCGCAAGTCACCACACTTATTAACAGGATTGATTGGCTTGGAAGCTTTGCCAATGAAGTTCCATTCATTCTTGCCGCTGAACAGCTGATGGAAGTAGAAGCACCACCTCGTGCCCAGTGGATTCGTACCTTGCTCTTTGAGTTGAGTCGTATAGCGAATATCTCACTATTCCTTGGAGATATGGCTGTACAGGTCGGGGCGACAACTCCTGTTTTTTATGCCTTCCGTGATCGCGAATTTGTGCTCAACCAAATTGAACGCGTTACAGGTGGTCGTTTCCACCCCAACTTTGATCGTATTGGAGGTCTTAAGGATGATCTTCCAAAGGGGTGGATTGAGGAAACAGGATCAGTTGTTAATAAGATGCGTGATTTCTGTGACGAAATGGAAGAACTCGTCCTCGGCAATGAAATATTTCAAGCAAGAACTAGGGAAATCGGAGTGATACCGCCTGATGTTGCTCTGGCGTATGGATTATCCGGAGCGAATCTTCGAGCATCAGGAGTTGATTGGGACATCAGAAGAGATGCGAACGTTGGTTTGGTATATGATCAGATTGACTGGAAAGTTTGGACCCACCCTGACGGTGATTCATTCTCGCGATTTTGGGTTCGGCTTCAAGAAACACGTGAAGCTTGCAACATGATTGAACAGTTGTTAGACGGAATTCCTTCAGGGCCGATAATGGCAAAAGTTCCTCGGATTATCAAGGTTCCAGCGGGAGAAGCTTACGTTGCCACTGAAAATCCTCTAGGGGAGATGGGTTATTACATTGTAAGCCAAGGAGAACTGACACCATTTAGAGTGAAGATCAGATCAGCGAGCTTTTCGAATATGTCAATTACACCTTGGTTATTAAAAGGCGTATTCGTCCCAGATATCATTTCGATTCTTGCTTCACTGTATTTCATCTTGGGGGACATTGACCGATGACTAGTATTCTTGCATTGGATCCCGCATGGTGGCAGCAAACATTTTTAATTAAGGTTCCTATTGGGCTTCTAGCAGTCCTTCTTCCAGCCGGAACTATTGTCTATCTATATTTGTTCAAAGCTATTTCCTTTATGCAAAGCCGACTGGGTCCCATGGAGGCAGGCCCTTATGGGTCAATGCAGTTACTCGCTGAGGTTGGAAAATGGCTTCAGAAAGAAGATATTTTTCCTACCAAAGCAGACAAATTTGTTTTTGCGGCTGCCCCATTCGTCGTACTCATGTCTACCTTTTTACTGGTCGTTATTATTCCGGCGGGTCCTGACGCAACCTTTGTAGATCTTGATGCAGGTATTTATTTTGCAATGGCGGTATCTTCTGTCTCAGTTATCGGAATCCTTATGGCCGGATGGTCTTCGGCAAACAAATATTCCCTGCTAGGAGGTATCAGGGCAGCTGGACAATTGATTGCCTATGAACTCCCATTGATCCTCGCCGTCGTAGGTGTCGTTATTCAAGCTGGAACGATGAACATGCAGGGAATCGTTCTTGCCCAAGCAGAAGGCGAAATCCTAGGTTGGGGTGGAATTGGAAATCCATTCATATTGACCCAGTTCATCGGATTCGTCATCTTTATGATCGCCGTTCAAGCTGAACTCACTCAAGCTCCATTCGACATGCCTGTCGCAGAATCCGAACTAGTTACCGGATACCTTACGGAGTACTCAGGCATCCGGTTCTTGCTTTTCTTCATTGGGGAATTTGCATCAGCTGGCGTCTTCTCTGCCATCGCAGCTGTTCTTTTCTTCGGTGGCTGGTACATCCCAGGAATTGACCCAGCCAATGATATTTTCAATATCATCGGACCACTTATCCTTGCTGGGAAAATGATGGTTATAGCATTTCTTATATTCTGGTTCAGGTTTACTTTTCCAAGATTCCGTGAAGACCAACTCCAACGGTTGGCATGGAAATTTCTAATACCGTTAAGTCTTGCAAATATCGCCCTTACCGGCGTACTAAAGGTGGTCTTATAATGACTCAAATTCCAGGAATATTAAAAGGGCTAAAGGTCACTTTCCGGACCATGATGAAAACCCTTTTCCCTGGCGGTCTCAAGAACCCTATACCAAAACCCAGCGAAGGGGCACTTACAGTCCAGTACCCGCATGAGAAAGAAGCACCTCCAACTCGAGCTAGAGGTGTTATTGCACTCCACGAGGGGAACTGCACAGCGTGTATGCTATGCGCTCGGGAATGCCCCGACTGGTGCATCTATATTGAAGGACACAAAGAGTTAGCGCCTCCTCGACGCGCTGGCGGGCAACCTCGTAAAGTCAACGCGTTAGATCGTTTCGATATTGACTACTCGCTATGCATGTATTGTGGTATTTGCGTAGAGGTCTGCCCATTCGATGCTCTTTTCTGGACGCCTGAATATGAATTCTCAGAGCTAAGACTTGCTGATCTTCTTCATGACAAGGAACGTCTAGGAGAGTGGATGCATACTGTGCCAGACTTTGAAGAATATGAAGCTGGTTCAGAGCAAAAGCAGAGGAAGGTTCCTCGCTAATGGTCGCACAGAATGTCTTCTTTGGGATCATTGCATTGATCATGATCTATTCGGCACTTAAAGTCGTCACCACAAAAAACGTAGTCCATGCCGCGCTATGGCTCGTTGCACTATTAGCAGGAGTTGCCGGCCAGTTTCTCCTGCTTGGAGCTGAGTTTGTCGGTGTTACCCAGATTCTTGTCTATATCGGAGCCGTAGTTGTTCTATTGCTTTTCGGAGTCATGTTAACTAAAGCAAGTCTTGGTGACGAAGCAGATCTCAACATGCCTAACAAGACAATTCCAGCCGTTATTGCAACCCTGATGTTCGGAGTAATGTCCTACGCCTTAATTGATACCTTTCGAGATGCTGAATTACCTCGCGAGTCTGTAACCAATGCAGCTGCGGTCTCCGACTCTATTTTCGCAGATTATATAGTTCCTTTCGAAGCAGTATCAGTTCTCTTACTAGCAGCTCTCATTGGCGCAGTTGTAGTGGCGAGGAAGGAATAAATGCTACTAGTTCAATTCCTTCTTCTTAGTTCTCTCCTTTTCTGTATCGGAATCTATGGTGTACTTGCTCGTAAAAATGGAGTAATGGTCCTAATGTCAATCGAGCTGATTCTTAACGCCGTCAACATTAATCTTGTCGCATTTGGAACAATGACAAGTAATATCGCCGGTGAAGTATTTGCATTATTCGTTATTGCCATCGCCGCTGCAGAAGTCGGGGTAGGCCTCGCAATTGTCCTATTAATCTTCCGAAATAAGAATAGCGTCGATTTATCGTCTATCGATTCAATGAAGGGGTGAGATGACAGCTTTCAGCATATTTGCGGCCGAAGGCCCGACGTCGCTTATCCAGGCAGGAGGGTGGTTCCTTGAAAAAGCATGGATTATCCCTGCGCTGCCCGCAATCTCATTTGTCCTTATCCTTTTCTTTGGAAAACGGATGAAATACAAAGGAGCTGAGTTCGGTATCGTATCCATAGCAGTTGCTTTCATCTTCGCCATATGTTGTGTGGGGCAATGGATTGGCCAGGTAAATAACGCAGACAACCACAGTGAACACAAACAAGAGCAACATCATGCGATAAATGAAGAGACTGCTAAATCAGATTCCAGTGATATTGAACTTGCTTCCGGAAAAGATTTGACCGTCCTCGTAGCAGCAGAGGAAGACAAAGGGCACGGGTCTGTCGGGATAAAACCTGTTGTTGAAAGGTTTACATGGTGGGAGAACGGCGGGCGGACTTTTACGGTGGGCATTATGGTTGATGGTTTAGCTGTAATGATGCTTTTTGTCGTCACTGCAATTTCACTCCTTGTTCATATTTACTCCACTGAATATGTTGCAGGTGACCGCCGCTATACGCATTATTTTGCTTTCCTTAGCCTTTTCTCCTCTTCAATGCTTTTCTTTGTCATCAGTGAAAATATCCTTCAGACAATCGTTGGATGGGAGCTAGTCGGTGTATGTTCGTTTGCTCTTATTGGGCACTGGTGGGAGGAAAAACCAAATTCTGATGCTGCTTTGAAAGCCTTTTTAACTAATCGAGTGGGTGATATGGGCCTTCTCGTCGGGATGATTATTCTCTTCTGGTCATCAGGAAGTTGGAGCATCATCGATATCAACAATGCTGCTATCAACCATGAGATAGGCCATTCCACTCTACTTATTGCTTCCTTATGCCTAACAGCTGCAGTAATGTCCAAATCCGGTCAATTCATACTTCACACCTGGCTTCCTGACGCCATGGCTGGACCAACTCCGGTCTCTGCATTGATTCACGCTGCGACTATGGTTGTCGCCGGCATCTATATGGTGGCTCGACTATATGGCGTATTTTTTGAAGGATATGATATCGCAGGATCTAGCTTCAATATCCTTGCACTTGTAGGTTCCGTAACGCTCGTAGGGGCAGGCCTATTAGCCTTTGTTCAGGATGATATAAAGAAAGTCCTAGCTTATTCAACCGTTTCCCAGCTCGGCTATATGGTCATGGCACTTGGTGTAGGAGCGTGGACTGCAGCTGTTTTCCACCTGTTCACCCATGCATTCTTTAAAGCCGGCCTGTTCTTAGGCGCTGGATCAGTCAGCCATTCTGTCCATAGTTTTGATATGAAAAAATCTATGGGTGGAATGCGAAAATTTATGCCGACGACATACAAGACATTTGTTGTATGCACCATAGCATTGATGGGTCTTCCTCCTCTTGCCGGCTTTTGGTCAAAAGATGAAATACTTGTAGGAACCGGCGGATGGGGCCTATTTGGAGGTACAGGAGGGAACGGAACCTATACCTTTGCTCTAGTTATGGGCATTATCGGAGCAGCCCTTACGTGTGCGTACATGACACGTGTTATCTATCTGACCTTTTTCGGAGAATTCCGGGGAGACACTCACGGCCATGGTGACCCTCATGAGTCAGGTAAGAGAATCACCATCCCGTTGATCATTCTTGCAGTAATGGCAACCGGCGCAGGGTTCTTAAATCTTCCCGTAGGTTTTCTCTCAGGAAGCAAAGCAGGATGGCAGGAAAGGTTTGGTCACTACGTGGAACCTGTGGCAACGTACTTCCCTCCTATAGCTCATGGAACTCCAAGCTGGTCATTAGCTATATTTTCAACTGTCGTTGCTCTCATTGGTGTTAGTGCAGCTGCTTACTATTTCTTCGTTAAAGTTAACGCGCAGAGCCCTGCCGCTACTGAGTTAACGAATGGCCCAACAGAAAAAAATAAAGTAGCTAAAGCAGGTCATACTCTTCTCAAACAAAAATACTATTTAGACCATCTTTACACTGACATAATTGCAAACGGAACAAAGGGACCGGTAGCCGACGCTGTCTATTGGACTAATCAAAAAGGAATTGATGAGGCAGTGAATCAAGTTGGGAAGCAGACAACACGCGCAGCAACTTTCGTATATGAAACGATCGATCAAAACATGGTCGATGGGGTAGTAAACCTCTCAGGAAGAGCATCTGAAGGTCTTGGTGAAACTACTCGTACTATTATCCAACGCGGCAAAGTTCACCAATATGCCGCAATTATGTTCGCGGCCACCACAATTTTGGCTGGCTTACTTATTGTGTTTGTTTAGGAGAAAACTGATATGGATTTTGACAATAACTGGCTTCTGAGCCTTATGGTATTTCTTCCTCTTCTTGGAGGAGCCATCGTAATGCTCATTCCCAAAGCCCAGGAGGAACTCATTAAAGCAGTAGCTCTTGCGACCACATTAGTGACTGCAGGGCTGGGAATCTTTATGCTTTTTGATTTCGATTATGGAAAGTCTGGAGATCTGCAATATGTAGTTGATGAGGAATGGATCAATGTCATCAATAGCCGTTACATCCTTGGTATCGATGGTATGTCTCTCCCCTTAATTGCATTGACATTATTTATTGTCCCTCTTTGCCTTATATACACCTTTGGGCATTTTCCTGAACCTCGAAACCCGAAAGCTATATTGGCCCTTATTCTTATCCTTGAAACAGGGATGATTGGAACTTTTGCATCACAGGACCTCATACTCTTCTTTGTATTCTTTGAAGTTGTTCTCCTACCGATGTTTTTCATGATCGCTGTATGGGGTGGTGAAGACAGGCGTTACGCGTCATTGAAGTTCTTCCTTTATACGATGTTCGGCTCAGCCTTGATGCTTGTTAGTTTCCTGGCATTATATTTCTTAGCTGATGGCTCAATCGTCGGCGATCAGATGCATACCTTCTCGATCGTTTCACTATCTGAGGGAGCAACTTTAGGGATTAGTAGGTCAGCACAACTATGGATCTTTGCAGGAATGTTTGTAGGTTTCGGGGTAAAAGTTCCGATGTTTCCGTTCCATACCTGGCTTCCCGATGCCCACACTCAAGCCCCTACAGTAGGCTCAGTAATCCTTGCAGCTGTTCTTTTGAAGCTTGGTACCTATGGATTCATTCGGATCGCTATTCCTATGCTTCCCGAGGCAGCCGCAGCATGGGCACCCTTCATAGGAGCGTTAGCAGTAATAGGTATTATTTACGGCGCCCTTGGTTGTCTAGCGCAGCGCGACATGAAGAGACTTATTGCCTTTTCTTCCGTAGCCCATATGGGGTTTGTGATGTTGGGGATCTCTACACTCACCGATTTCGGAATTAACGCAGCTATCTTTGGGATGGTTGCTCATGGTCTTATAACTGGCATGCTTTTCTTTATCGCTGGTTCAATGAAGGACCGGTATCACACGTTGGATATGGGAAGATTAGGAGGCTTACTAGTTTCTGCCCCACGCCTAGGTTGGATCCTTGGATTCTGCTGCATGGCGTCACTCGGCTTGCCGGGTCTCGCAGGATTCTGGGGTGAGTTCCCCGCAATCCTTGCAAGTTATAACCCTGCATCGATTCTTCCCGAGAGTACTTTCCGGGGATATATGGTTGTTGCAGCGCTAGGAACCGTGTTAGCAGCAGGCTACCTCTTATGGATGCTTCAGAAGACGGCGATGGGAACTCCTTCAGATGAGTTTGCTGAAAATGAAGAAATTGCGGATGTGAAGAAATATGAGTGGGTCGCTTGGGCTCCGATTCTCGCCCTGATTCTTCTATTTGGCCTGTACCCACGACCCATTTTCAAAACAACAGATGATGCCGTCGTGAAATCATTGACAGTGGATATACGGGGAGAAATCGTTGAGAACTGTCTTGAAGTAGAAGGCGGAGATCTAGGAATTGAGTGTTTCGCTAATGTACGCAAAACTGCAGAATTGATGAAGGACTAGCTTTCGATGATCGACACGGTATCTTCTGTTCTAGGCCTTCTTGCTTCTTCGGGGACGTTTGAAAGACCCCCGATCGATTGGCACGCGGTAGCCCCAGAACTCTGTCTTTTGGGCGGCGGCGCACTTCTAACGCTGATAGATGTTATTTGGTTGGAGAAAGGACGCTCTATCACGTCTGCCCTTGCAGGAATTGTAATGCTGATACCCATCATCCCTATTCTTACTCTTGCGATTGACTCCGAAGATAGATCGATGTTCAAAGGAGCATTTGTTGTCGACAAATATTCCCTGATTATTAAAGCTCTTTTCCTTCTTAGTGGTTACCTCGTGGTGCTTTTGTCAACAAACTACATTGCTGAAGGAGATTACTGGGAGAACGAATACTACGGAATGCTTATTTCATCTGTTTTGGGTATGGTTCTTATGGCTTCCGCTCGGGACCTCATTAGTATCTTTGTTGCTTTAGAACTTTTATCTATCCCGGCTTATTTGTTGGCAACGTGGCGGAAGAAAGATCATAAGAGCAATGAGGCGGGTTTGAAATACTACTTAATGGGTGTTTTCGCATCAGCAATCATGCTCTACGGTATGTCACTGATATTTGGTGTTAGCGGAAGCACAATACTTGAAGAAATTAATGAGTCTATTACTAGTGGTGAAGCAAATACGCCTGTAGTTACTTTAGGGATAACCTTTGTCGTCATAGGATTCGGTTTCAAGGTATCAGCTTTTCCCTTCCATACATGGGCACCAGATACCTATGAAGGGGCGCCGACACCGGTAACTGCATTTTTGGCTGTGGCTTCTAAAGCTGCAGGTTTTGTCGCACTAGTGAACCTAGTAGTAATCGGATTTATTGGACAAGGAGATGTATTTCAGCCGCTCATATGGATTCTTGCTGCACTATCTATGACAGCTGGAAATGTTATGGCATTACGCCAGACAAATATTGTTCGGCTTATGGCGTATTCTGGGATTGCACAGGCCGGCTTTATCCTTGCTCCGCTAGCCGTAGCTGGAGAAGGGTCAATTATTGCTGACAAATCTGTCTCTGCTGTCGTTACATATTTAGTGATTTACGCTGCGATGAATATCGGGGCTTTTGGGATAATTCTTGCAGTTTCAAGAAAAACTAAAACCGCAGACCTCGAAAGCTACAACGGCCTGTTTCGTACTTCACCTAGCCTTGCGATTGTTATGACAGTNTTTCTTGCATCCCTTGCAGGTATACCCCCGCTAGGTGGATGGTATGCAAAATTCTCTGTATTCACTTCCCTTACAAGCGCCAGTACCAACTGGGGATATGGATTAGCAGTAGTAGCCGCCGTGAATGCAGTTATTGCCTTTGGTTACTATGGCAAATTAGCAATGCGGATGTGGGTTGAAGAGCCCCACGAGTTGCTTAAGGGAGAGATAACTGTCCCTGCTTCTCTTCTCACAGCTTTAGTGCTAACTGCAGGAGTAACTATTGCATTTGGTGTAGTTCCTGGCATAGTTACCCATTTTACTGATGTAAGTCTTGTAGCTTTTGGTAGCTAATTTACAGCGGCTGATAATTGACGATTTTCTAGTAGCGCGCATATATTGCAATNTTTACAATGACTTTACATGATGAAATAGCTGAGGAAATTAAATCCAGTGGAGTGATTCCATTTAATAGATTTATGGAATTGGCCCTATATCACCCAAAATTAGGCTTTTATGCAAGTGGGGGAGCAGGAAGGAGACAAGACTTCATCACCAGCCCAGAAACGGGACCACTCTTTGGAAAGCTCATAGCTAATGCCCTTGATCAGTGGTGGCGTGAACTAGGAACTCCAGATCCATTTTACTTTATTGACGCGGGAGCAGGAACAGGCACACTTGCAAAATCTATCCTTCGAGCTGAGCCTTCCTGCCGTGACGCTCTTCGTTATCTCGCAATAGAGATTAGTGACTTGCAACGTTCCCAGCACCCTGACCACGTTGAATCCTTTGAGCGATTACCTGAATCGGTCGACACAGGAATCATCTTCGCTAACGAGCTCTTGGATAACCTCCCGTTTAATATCTACCAGAGCGACAATAATGGGAATTGGCTGCAAGTATGTGTGGGGTTAAGTGGTGGGTCATTCCATGAAGTTTTGGCTGAATGCGATCCGGATCAAATCAAAGAATTTGTTGTGCCGGAAAAGGCTGGGATACGTATTCCTGACCAGATTGAAGCCCGCCGATGGGTTAGTAAAGCTTTAGATTCAATTCAGTCTGGGCGAATAGTTGTTATCGATTATGCTCTTCATTCCTTTCCTGCACCTGAAGGTCACCAATGGTTACGAACCTATAGAAGTCATGGATATGGAGAAAATCCCCTAGAAGCGCCAGGGAGTCAAGACATAACGACTGATGTCGATATTCACCAGTTGAGTAGGGTGCAANAACCAGATTCTATTCAGTCCCAACAATCATGGTTAAAGTCACTGGGAATTGATGCCCTCGTAAAAGAAGGAATACAAATCTGGAATAAAAACGCAGCTAGCCCAGATGTGGATGCCCTTGAAGCTCGAAGTCGAAGAACTGAAGCTAAAGCATTATTAGATAAGCGAGGTCTGGGTGGGTTTCAAGTGATTCAGTGGTCAATAACACATTAATGAATTAGCCCTTAATGTTTTGGCCCAGTTTCTTCTCTGGGAGTATTCTCGACACAAGCCACCAAAGGGGACAGAGTGTCTGATCAAGCGATCGAAGAGTTTTACATAGAGAACCGAATATTCCCACCATCACAAGAATTCCAAAGCAATGCATTGACCAGTGATATGGCTTTGTATGAAGAGGCTGATGCAGATTACGAAGCTTTTTGGGCTCGGCAAGCTCGCGATCTCATTACATGGTCAAGTGATTTTCATACAACCTTGGAATGGGACCTTCCTTACGCAAAATGGTTTATTGGAGGTGAACTCAATATTGCTTACAACTGCCTTGACCGGCATGTAGAAAACGGTATGGGAGATAAAGTCGCGTTTCATTGGGAGGGCGAGCCCGGCGATAAAGTATCAATCACTTATAAGGAACTTCTTACTGAGGTATCAAAATTTGCGAACGTATTGAAAGGATTAGGTCTGCAAAAATCAGACCGCGTGGCAATTTATATGCCTATGATTTTGGAACTGCCTATCGCTATGCTCGCTTGCGCACGGATTGGCGTCGCCCACTCCGTCATATTTGGGGGATTCAGCCCTGATGCGATTATTGATCGGTGCGAAGATGCAGACGCTCAACTCATAATTACTGCCGATGCTGGATTTAGAAGAGGAGAGCCTTCACTCTTGAAAGTTAATGTTGATGCAGCTCTAGAGAATGGAGCTCCAACAGTAAAAAATGTTGTGGTGGTTAACCGCTGCGACACTTCAGTATCTATGACCGATGGTAGAGACCATTGGTGGCATGAGCTGATGGCTGATATTTCTGCAGATTGTCCGGCTGAACCCATGGACAGCGAACAGCTTCTCTACCTCCTTTACACCTCAGGAACAACAGCAAAACCTAAAGGCATTATGCATACCTCTGGTGNCTACCTCACACAAGTTGCATTTACGCACAAGTATGTTTTTGATTTACATCCTGAAACAGATGTGTATTGGTGTGCTGCTGATATCGGTTGGGTTACTGGACATAGCTATATCGTCTATGGACCTTTGGCTAATGGCTGTACTTCCATCATGTATGAGGGGACACCGGATACCCCGAGGCTTGAACTGAGAGATTCAGAGGNTAGATCTGCATGGTCTAAAGATCGGTTGTGGGACATCATAGAACGCTATGGTGTAACGCAGCTGTATACGGCACCTACNGCAATACGAACTTTCATGAAATGGGGAAATTCAGAAATCAAAGGTCACGACCTTTCAAGTCTTCGTGTTCTCGGAACAGTCGGAGAACCGATAAACCCTGAAGCTTGGATGTGGTATCACGACAATATAGGAAATTCTCGTACGCCCATTGTCGACACATGGTGGCAGACAGAAACTGGTGGCAACATGATCACGCCGCTTCCAGGGGTTACAACAACAAAACCTGGGTCGGCTTGTTTCGCTATTCCCGGTGTTTTCGCTGAAATTGTTGATGATGGAGGAAACAAAGTAGAACAAGGAGGCGGATATCTTACGATAACCCATCCGTGGCCTTCGATGTTGAGAGGCATTTGGGGAGACCCTCAGCGGTATCTAGATACCTATTGGAGTACTTATGAAGGCCGTTATTTTGCTGGAGATGGTGCAAAAATAGATGACGACGGNTACTTGTGGCTTCTTGGACGTGTCGACGATGTTATGAATATTTCTGGCCATAGAATCTCGACTGCTGAAGTCGAGTCGGCCTTAGTAGACCACCAATGTGTCGCTGAAGCAGCAGTTGTTGGAGCTGCTGATGAAACGACTGGGCAGGCAATCATTGGTTATGTAATTCTTCGTAGCGAATTCGATCCCTCAGAAGATCTTCGGGAGGAAATACGAACTCATGTTGCTACAAAGCTTGGCCCTATAGCTAGACCCAAAGCTGTTTTTGTTGTTCCGGATNTGCCAAAAACGCGCTCAGGGAAAATTATGCGCCGGCTTCTTCGAGATGTGGCGGAAGGTCGTGACCTTGGAGACACTACAACATTGGCAGATTCCTCAGTTGTCTCAGCTATTCAGGAAGGCGCCCAAGAGTCAACTGAAGACTAGATGCTATCTAAAAATATTTTGAAACTTAGATCTTAGTTATTGAACGCGACCCCAAATTATTACTTACTTAAAAGCTCNATGATTTCTCTAGCAACCATTGGAGCTGCATTTTGATTTTGTCCAGTAACTAAGTTGCCATCAACTTCCCACCAATTTGCGAATGGATCTCTGAATTTATGTTCACACCGGAAATCCGCATTTAGTCGCCGTAGTTCAGTTTCAGGATGGTGGGGTGTTGATGTTATTCGTAAATCACGGATTTGTTTATCGGTTACTGCAGTTATTCTTCGCCCTTGTACTAAAGGGTTCCCCTTCTCATCTTTAGCTTTGATAAATCCAAGCGGACCATGACAGACACCCCCAAGGATCTTTCCTTTGATATTTGCTTCGGTCACCTTCTCTCCAACGCTTTCAGAGAAACCTAGGTCAAATGCGGCACCCCACCCGCCAGCAAAATAAATGACATCGTAATCATCAACGTCGATATCTTCAATGCAAGAAGACTCCATCAATTTTTTCTTTAGTAAAGCATCGTTGAGAAATCGGTCATCGTGCTGGCAGCGAATTATTGGTCGAAGCGATTGAGGGTCAACTGGGATTTTTCCACCAAGAGGACTTGCTAAGTCAACATTCATACCAGAATCAATGAATAAGTAATATGGAACTGTCATTTCAGAAGAAAAAACTCCTGTCGGTTTTCCGTCGTCTAATTGATCGGTGTTTGTGCACACTATTAGAGCCCGTTTATCGGAGACATCGTCATTAAATTTCTTTTGGTCATCCGGATGTATGCCAAGGCGTTGAAGAAGAGCGCGAAGTCCGCGAGCTAGTGCAGGTGGAGTTCGTCCCTGCGTTTGAGCCAATGGAGGTTTTCTCTTCTGATAAGGTCGAGGATTATTCCTCTGTGGGACTAAATTTAAGGCTTCCTCACTGAGTCGCTTTTTCATAAAATTAAATACTTCAATTGATGAAGGTTCATTCCACAAGTTCTTAGCTTCGATCGGGTCATTCGTTAAGTTATACAATTCCCATTGGTCAGGTAAGGGTTCAGTGCGATATGTATCTCCAAATAAACCTGAAGAAGAAAGATGAGCAATATATGGTTGAGACCAAGTCGTGGGATCATCAAAAGCACGAGTTATCTTCCAAAGTGAATCTCCGACACCATCAATGGTGCCATCAATAATTCTGAGCACAATACCTTCAAAGTTCGCAGAGGCATGAGGGATTACTTGGATCCTCAATGGTTTCGGAGGGTTTTCTTCCTGCCCTAAACCTCGAGCTAATGCCGAAGCAAGAGTATCTCCTTCCAACATATTGTCTCTTGTCATAAAATAAACAGCTCGATTGGTGAATTCCTTTGAGTTAGGTTCTTGTAACAGGGGAGATAGATCTTTACCAGGTAGAGGATGAATTTCGGTGAAATGGGGAGCTAACTCTCTCAATAGATCATTCTGCTCTAGGCCAGCTAGTGCTAAGGCAGTTGGAATAAGGTCAACATGGGATGTCGGCACATTGTTAACAATGCCTCCCGTAGCTTGACCCTCATTACCGGTAGCGACAATTTGAAAAGGTACTCTTGTAGCTTCATCATAGAGGTTGAACCACTTCTGATGGAGGCCTCCGTGGGCGCCAAGTAAATCACCGTGATCCGAAGTACGAAAAATAANCTTCTGCCTTGAATGATCAGCAGTAATTGCCTTTCTAACTTTGTTAAGTGGTCCGTCAACTTCTAGATGAAGGCGATAATAGAGATCCCTGTATTCTTGCTCGTTGCTTTCGTAGGTGCGCCTTACAGCTCTTTCAGGGCCGTAAGCAGAAAAGTAGGAATATTTATAGGCAATCTGTGCCGCAGGTTTTGAAGATAGATCCTCGTAGCGGGTTGGAGGGGCAGGAACTTGAGGCGGATCAAGGTTTGACGCCATAAGAGGATTATTTTCTGGCCGACGCTGCCAAGCTGGGAAAAGAACAATGTCATGAGGATTAACGAAACTAACGACTAATAGAAAGGGACGAAGCGCATTCTGGTCGCCTGCTGCTCGTTGTCTATATCTTTTCGTCAACCAATCCACGACCCTATCTGCAATCAGAGGATCTCTGATAAACCCAGAATTCTCTAAAGGGGCACCGTGAGGTTCAGGACCTACCCAGCCTGAAAATCCAAACTCGTTAAGAGGGTTTGCNGCTAGATATTTGTCAACAGCGCTGGNTATTATTTCTCCGGTAGATGTATTCGTGGCTAGTGGTTTTCCCGTTTGTTCATCAACAAGGTCAGCGTGACTTATGTGCCATTTCCCATCGTAATGCGTATCGTATCCTGCTGCCCTAAACCAGTGGCCGATTGTGGGAACTTCTCCAGGGATCATCCATCGCATACGTGAGTCATAAGCACTTTTACCTAGCCCATCAGTTTGAGTTACACCATGTACGTCCGGATACTGGCCAGTGAAGAGTGTGGGACGGCTAGGAACACAAGCTAAGGAACCGGTGTAATGACGATTGAAGGAAACGCCGTTATCCTTAAACCACTTTCGGCCTTCTAGAGTTGTATCGCGCCATTCACCAAGTTCGGCGCTTTCATATGGAGGGATAGCTCTCTCCTCGTCAGTCATAATAATAATCACGTCAGGTCGATCTAAGTTAGGCATCATCAGATTCCAATTGGTTTAAGCGAGAACTCAGGAGAAGTACCTCTTCTTTGAGATCATTCAATGGTTTCGCTTTCTCTAGAAACTCTTTTAGGTCAGAGAGCATTCCATTATTGATTCGGGCAAACGCCAGACACCCTAAACTAGCTACAGGGGTCGCAGGTCGTCTGATAGGAACAATTTCAATCTCTAAATGGAGTTCAGTCCCTCGTTCATGCGGATACAGGAACCATGTATTAGTAACCTTCTTAAACACCGAAGGCAGCCCGCGTATTTCGTAGCCGAGCGATGCTAGGTCTTCCCAGACCGTCACATGTTCGGTCACGGTATTATTTCCAGTCTGGATTCTTCGAGTGGTCCCGACCCCTATCTTCTGTTCAGATAGAAAGCAGGAATGGGAAACATTATTTGCCCAGTCTGAAATGGTGTGGAAAGAAGCTAATACCCCCCAGGCATCGTTTATCGAGCAAGAGACGGTGATTTTTTTGCTGATCTTCGGCACGTGTAGACGTTACTCGTAGTACCCACTGAAAACCAAAATTGTAGGTATGCCNTCTCGGTCAAACATTTCGATATTTCTTGGGTCATCATCAAAAACGAGTATCGGTTTCAATCCGGCACTTCGTATTTCTTCAAGCGCTAGGTATTTCATTTCTGAAGATAGTTCAGGGTCTTGATCATCTCTCATTATCAGAACATTCCAAGCAATTTCTTGTTTCTCGAGCCAATCAATTGTCTTGGCTTGAACTGACTCTGGTCGGGCCGTTAAAATAATTACACTTTTGAATTCACTAATTAGGTTGATTAGTTTTGCACCAGCTTGAATCAGTGGGTCTTGTGNGCATGATGAAAAGAACCCTTTCCAGTCCTTATTGGTTTGNTTGATGAAATATTGTCGATGGGACGCGTCGCTTATTACCCCATCAAGGTCAAATATAATAACCTCGTCACCTTTTGGTATTGCGTCACGCCAAGCCCAGATTGGCATTAACTACTCCAAACAAAAATCATTTGTATCGAGCATGTCATTTTAATCTCGGAAATTTCCGCACTGTATTGGGATGCCAAATTCGTGTTCTTTCAATTTAGAAATGACTAATTGCAGGTCATCACGTTTTTTGCCCGAGACGCGAACCTGATCGCTCTGGGTTTGGGACTGGATACCTTTAAGTCCTAAGCCCTTTATGAACTTGTTTATCTCTTTGGCTTTTTCTGAATTTATCCCAGATATTAGAACGACCTCTTGTCTTCTTCGGCCACCTGCAGAATCTTCAACATTCAGGAAGTCAAGAGCCTTAAGTGAGATTTTACGTCTTACAAATTTCTCCTCCAAGACAGTTCG
Organism: Acidimicrobiaceae bacterium; assembly: GCA_002715405.1. Taxonomy (GTDB): domain Bacteria; phylum Actinomycetota; class Acidimicrobiia; order Acidimicrobiales; family UBA8592; genus UBA8592. The sequence continues at coordinate 424 of PAZD01000043.1, read as the reverse complement.
TAGGGCATTGAGTCGATCATCGGATGAAGATTCAATAGTTATATGGTTTTCGGANAGTGTGATTGAACTATCTGTTCCCTTAAAGTCATACCTTTGGTTAATTTCTCGTGCCGTCTGATCTGTCGCGTTTCTAACTTCCTGCATATCGATGGTTGATGTGGCATCGAAAGATGGCATTTCTATCCTTCCTTACAGCTGAATTGTGTATTGAACAAATAATAATTCTATAGATGCTCATTCCCTATATTTTATTTGAAAGTTACTTGGAACCTGCATATAGAAATTAGATTTAGCGCTGTCTAGTCTCTTTGGGTGGTATCTCGTTAGACTAGCGCTAGTATCACCAGTTCAGGGTCGGTGCCCGAGTGGCCAAAGGGAACGGGCTGTAAACCCGTCGGCGTTAGCCTTCGGAGGTTCAAATCCT
>PAZD01000042.1 GCA_002715405.1 Acidimicrobiaceae bacterium | reverse complement strand
CCAGAGTGTATAACTGACGCTGACTGTGACGACGACACCATCCCAGACCCAGACGAAGCAGCACCAGAGTGTATAACTGACGCTGACTGCGACGACGACACTATCCCAGACCCAGACGAAATCGTACTTATTTGTGCAACATCTTCTGATTGTGATGGCGATGGAATACCTGACCCACTTGAAGTAACTCTCTCTTGTAGCGCAACCTCGGACTGTGATGGTGATGGAATACCTGACCCGGACGAAGTGGAACCAAATTGTGTTATCGACGCCGACTGTGACGATGACACCATCCCAGACGGTGATGAACCGGCACCAGAGTGTATAACTGACGCCGACTGCGACGACGACACCATCCCAGACCCAGACGAAGCAGCACCAGAGTGTATAACTGACGCCGACTGCGACGACGACACTATCCCAGACCCAGACGAAGCAGCACCAGAGTGTATAACTGACCCAGATCCAAACTGCGGAACCGACATTGAAGAACCAGAAACCCTTGACCTTACTGATACAGAGGAAGAGAACGTCGAGTCACCAACTCCAACCCCTCAAGAGAAAACAACGGAAGATAGCCCAGAGGGCGACAGCTCAACAAACGTTTGGATACCCATCGCTGCTAGCGCTGGGGCGTTACTGTTCTTAGGTTTCTCTCGCCTATTACTGCTCGCTTATCTACGAAATCGAGACCCGATCTTGTCTCATATCGCAATCTCAGAGTTTGCGGAAAATATTGATGACGCATCTGAGCTATTTGAGAATTCATCCATTATGGATTCACAAGCCTTTGAGCTTCCATCTGATGCGGAAATAGATTTCCTCTCGGATGAACCTGGAATCACGGACATCAAATTTACCCTACGGACAGACTCTGGTGATATACAGCTTGGAAGCTTGACAGCCTCGTACAGTGATACGAAGAATATTCCTGCTCATAGCCTTGAACTTGATGCCTTGCCTGATGTGATCAGGATTTCTGGGGTGGTTTCTGAAGTTATCTGGACGATAAATGCAAGAAAACCTCTTGGAACTAGGTTCTCGCTTGAACTTCAAGTAGCAGAAGACTGGGTAGCCATCGAAGAAATCGGAGAAGAAACCTTACAGATTGAACCATCCGTTGAGATGAACTTCCAAGCACGCCTCGTTGCAATATCGCCTTTCAGAACTAGAAGAACTTCGATCAATGCACCTGTAGGAGTAATCGACTTAGAAGGATCGGGAAGCGAAGTATCTCCCGAGTAATCACGAAGCTCAACTCTTGTCTCGGGTTTCCTTCATTCAGAATTACAATTCTCACTATTTTGCGGGAGTATGAGCGCAGCCTCAGATTGTGCTCCTGAACTATCAGTTGCGTGTGCGATTAGGTGAACATAATTTTTCACACCTGTGGGAAGAGAAAATGTTGCCTGTACCTTTCCAGATCCAGATAATTCAGAAGCTGGCACTAGTTGATCACTAAGATCAACAACTCTCTCGTCGATTAAAACTCCTAGATCAAGAACAATCATTTCATCATCAGGGTCATCTACGACTAGTTGAATTGTCACTAAGTCAGAAAGTTCTGGCATTTCTGTCCAACAGTCAAGGTCCTCTAGAGATATCTTCGGTGCTTGATTCTGTACTTCGGTAACTTCGAATGGCAATGTTGGTTCGGGCTGAACTTGTGAAGTTTCAAGTTCCGGTATTGATGGCTCGGATGTTTTTGATGTTAAATTTTCTTCTAGATCTAAGGAGGTTTCTAAACGATTGCTATCAGCAAGAACAACGAAGGCAAACCCTACAGCAACGCAAAAAACAAGTCCTATAGCTGTCCATCGCGCAAAATTTCGTCTTTGGAGTCTTCTTCTGGGCATAATGCCATATAGTACTGCATGATTTTTAATGAACGTTTCCTAGGAAAACAAAGATGATCAAAGATAGCCCGCATCTAGCAAAAGATAGAGTCCAAGAATTGTTTTCTGCGAAATACGGGCATACGCCATCTGTAACTGCAAGGTCTCCAGGAAGAGTTAATCTGATCGGTGAGCACACCGACTACAACGAAGGATTCGTCTTACCGATTGCAGTCCCTTTTGATACCGCTATCGCCGCCAGCCCCGAACTCAGCCCCATTATAAGAGTTATATCCGAAGGTTTTGGCGAAGCAGTATTTGACCTTAACGAGGACTCTTCCCTTTTGCCGCTGTGGGCGCGCTATGTGCATGGAATGGGTACTTACCTCAAACAAACTGGCAAGCCAATAAAAGGGTGGACGGGATATATTTCTTCAGATATACCAATCGGCGCAAACCTATCATCATCTGCAGCACTCGAAATCGCAGCAGGGTTGATTTTTTGCGCTGTCAACAATATTGAAGCCGATATGCAACAGCTGGCTTACGCTGGTCAATTCGTAGAAAACACTATGCTCGGTCTACCCAGCGGCATTATGGACCAGATGGCCTGCGCTTTCGCTGAACACGCTAATGCCTTACTGATAGATTGCAAAGATCTCACTATGAGCCAAGTGAAGCTTCCTGAAAGTGCTGCCATAGTTGTCATGGATACAGGGACGAGAAGGGACCTTGTAGACTCAGAGTTCGCCAACCGGCGACAAACATGTGAAACAATCGCCAGAGCTCTAGGAGTTCCCTCGCTACGCTATGCAACACATTCAGGGCTTACCCAACTTGATTCAAGCCATGCACCAAAATTAAAACGTGCACGACACGTTATAAATGAAAACATGCGAACTAGAAAGGCAGTTGAAGCGATTCAGACACAAAACATTGCTGAACTAGGTGAATTAATGACTGAAAGCCACCAAAGTCTCCAGAACGAGTTCGAAGTTTCAAGTCCTGCCCTTGATGAGATAGTACATACTGCACTTAAATCTCAGCACTGTTTAGGTGCCAGAATGACCGGTGGAGGTTTCGCCGGATGTGCGATTGCTCTAGTTAAGGCTGACAAGATAGACCAATTTTGTACTGAAATACTTCAGAACTACCAACCGCCTGCTTTACAACCGGCAGAAAGCCCAACAAAGGTATTCCCTGTTAGAGCTTCTGCCGGCGCTTCATTACTTCATTAACATTTCTTACTTCAACAGGTCTAGTCCGTTGACGAACCCCTCCGGCCCAATAACAGCAGGAGCAAGAGATATACCCGAACTATCTCCAATTTCAAGGAATAATGCCGAACCTTGACACAATGACTGAAGCCCAATATCTGCATAGACACATGACCAGCCGAAAGATCCCACTCTTCCTCTGGTCTGGCCGTCATCCATCGTGGCAATGATGGTGTCAGCAGATAGGTTCTCATATCCTATTTCAGAGTAAAGGTCATAAATATCTAGCATCGTGGCCCATCCAAGACCCGTGAAAGAGGCATCTGGAGCTTCAGGAGAGTACTTCTCTAGTAGCCCATCCGTTCGATCGAATTCATCCCAGACTTCTTGGGGGGCCCACACCTCTCGCTCTGTATATCCACCCTTGTGGATGTAACTTCCAACCATCAATTCGCCTACTTCTGCGTAAATATCTTCTGTGTCACATGTTGCGCTATAGAACATCTCTTCAGCGGGGATTCCTAGTTGATTTGCAGCTCTAATTACAGGCACGCATTCATTTCCTGCGGCTAGAAGCATAACTAAATCAGCGTCTGATGCTTCTGCTTGACTCACTGGTGGAATCGCATCAGTAAGTGGAATTGGAACATCAATCGATTCGTATTCGATACCGTAAGAGTCAAAAATAGGAGCTAATCCTGAATCAAGAGCAGCTGTGGCAGCAGGGTTCTGGTTTACGAGGACTGCGACTTTCTTTGCTCCTAGTTCTTCTGCGACAAAGCGTGCCGCAGCGGAATAAACTTGGACGCTACCACCGTTGAAGTAGCGGGCGTTTGGCTGATTGTAATCAGCAGCAAATAGCGGTAGGCCGCCGATAATAGGGGTTTCTCCCATAGTTCCGTAGAAGTCAAATGCGAAAGTCCAGATATTGACCCCATTAATGACTGAAACGAGATCACTTGTTGCAAGATCTTGGGCACATTCTTGAGCTTTGGGAATGCTGTTCTGCAAACAGGTCACAAGTTCGATTGGGTGACCTCCTATACCCCCGAGTTCTGCATTGATATAACCGACTGCTCCTTCTAAACCGAATCTGATTTCTGGGAAGGACCCTACTGGGTCATTTTCTTGGTTCAGTAGGCCTATCCGGATAGGGGGAAGTGATTCATCAGCTGCAACTGGCCCTGCCACTTCTTCTTCAACGGTCGTTTCTTCAGACTCTTCCTCTTCAACAGTGGTTTCTTCGGGCTCTGACTCTTCAACAGTGGTTTCTTCCGATGCACTCGAAGAGCTATCCGAGCTACTCTGCTGCTCCGATGCAGATGTAGATGACTGAGATCCATCGTCACTGTCACTCCCGCTACACGCACCTATAAATAATGCGAGCAAGGCGAAAATTCCTATAAGAATTTTTTTCATTTCCCCCCCTAAGGTTTCTTGAAGCTTACTTTGTGTTTCTTTCCGATGCCTTAAAATTCGCTTTTCTATGTCGGTCTCGCGCAATTTTTCCCGCTATTCCATCTGTGTTCAGAATCGCAGTAAGGATTAATCCAAGGCCACCTACCAGATTGGCATACGTTGAAAGACTATCTCCTGAAAATGATTTTGCTATAAGGCCAATCATGAGGCCACCAGGTGCAAGAACGCCGGCTACAAGAGCCCCACTGACTGATCCAATACCTCCAAGGTAGGCGAATGCAAGAAGCGCTAGGCTCTCAAAAACACTAAAGGAAGTTCCACTGATTTGTCCTCGTAGGTATGCGAGCATGGCACCTCCGAGGCCCGCCAAGAAGGAGGAGAAGGCGAAGGCTTGAAGTTTTGTAAGCGCCCCGTTTACTCCGCATGCGGCTGCTGCTCGCTCGTTCGCTCGAATGGAAAGAAATTGACGTCCGGTTGTTGTTCTTCGAATATTCACTACAAGGAGGCAACAAAGTAGGGTGACGAAAAGAAGCATTAGCCCGTATTCCCATCTATTGAAGTCAGATCCAATGTTTGCCGCTAGGTTTATTCCGAAGAGGTCTGGAGGTTCAATTGGGAGAGCACCAGTTTGGCCTACGAACCACCGGTTGTTGAATAGAAGAGTTCCAATTGCAACCCCTAATGCCATTGTCACAGCTGCTAGTTGTAGTCCGCGTATGCGTAACGCAGGTATGCCAACCAGTAGTCCTAAGATTACTGCTCCGATGGCGCCGAGGATGACTGGTATCGGGAATGGGATACCGGTCTCTAGTCCTATTTTTCCCAGTATGAATCCGGATACTCCTGCAAATACTGCTTGCGCTAAAGAAACTTGGCCTACATATCCGGTTAAGACGACGATTGATAGAACGATAATAACCGACGTCATTGATAAGTAAAGGCTTAGGCGCAAGGCTCTTCCAAAGAAAAGGACGCCAAGAACAGTGGCAGTTGAGAGGATTATGGACCCTGGCAGAATGTTTCTAGGAGCGGGAGCGAAAGCTAGGCGTGATGTCATGTGACTAGCTCGACTAGGTAGCCGGTCACCTCGGAAAAATAGTATTACGATGATAACGAAAAAAGGTAGAACATCTCGCATTCCGTTCCCAGCAAAATTGGGCCACCAAGACTTCATTTGGAGGAGTGAAAGTTCGGACCGGAACATTCCTAGTGCCAGACAAGTTGCTGCTGTGACACCGAAGGAACGTAATGACCCGACAAGGGCGCCAGCGAGTGCAGGAACAACCAGCAAAGTGTAATTTACAGTGTTTACGCCATTTGATAACGAAGCTGCCAGGATTCCAAAGACTGCTGCGACCATAGAAGCTAGCATCCAATTGCCGGCTGCAAGCATGTCAGGAGAAAATCCGATGAGAGTGGCCCCCTTCTCCTCTTCAGCCGCTGCTCGTGTTGCAATACCAAAGAGCGTAAAGCGGTAGATAGCAGCAAGAAATAGTGACGCTATTACCACTATGGCAGCCAGCCATAAGCGATCTTCCGGAATCCGAGTTCCGAAAATATTTACCATATCAGTCGGGAGGATGGCACGAACTGTTTCATTTTGGGTGCCGAATCGAAGAAGCACCACCGATTGGAGGACAATAAAAACACCTACCGTTGCGACGATTTTTGCAAGGAGTGGAGCTCCCCGTAAAGGTCGGAAAACTAATAGATGGACGAGAAGTCCTAGTATCGCCGCAACGCCGAGGGCAATAAGAAATGCTGGCCAGAATGCTGTTAAGTCGCCNCTAGCNGGTGTNCCNAGNAGATTAACTCGGTCNGTGCCGGAGATTGAGATGGGGAAAACAAGATCNCCAGTGTCTCGAAGCTCNTCNTAAATGTAAGTTGANTACATCATCATGGCGCCATGAGCGAAGTTCACNACTCCAGNTCCNTGNTANGCCANAACCAGGCCTAAAGCTACACCCGCTATTACGGCCCCATCACCAAGGCCTGTAAGTAAAGTCTGTATGTAAATATCCATGCTAGGATTCCCCCATAATCAGGCTTTGTTTGTCTGATGCTTTTTAAATCACAACGTGCGTAGTTTTAGGATTTGTGACACAGTATCAGGTAATAGAGTTTCGAACATAAAAGATAAAGACTCAGGGGGAAGAATGACTACAGTAGAGGAAGAAACGAGCGAAGAGACGCCATGGCATCTTTCTGGTAACAATGCTCCGGTATTCGACGAAGTTACTGTGACAGAACTTGACGTTAAAGGCTCAGTCCCCCCTGAACTAAATGGAAGATACTTCCGCAATGGCGCCAACCCACAAACAGGAACATCGCCACACTGGTTCGTTGGTGATGGAATGATCCACGGCGTAGAACTAAACGAAGGGAAAGCCAATTGGTACCGAAATCGGTACGTGCGCACTCCCATGTACGCAAATCCACACACAGACCGGATGGAACTCTATCTTGATATGGAAAAAGGTGGATTTGACTACAACGTTTCAGTGGCAAACACATCTGTTATTGGGCACGGCGGCAAAATCTTAGCTTTAGAGGAAGGCTCGTTCCCATATGAGCTAACCGATCAGGTGGAAACAATAGGGCCGCATGACTTTGACGGGAAATTAGCTACTGCAATGACAGCTCATCCTAAGATTTGCGGCGAAACCGGAGAACTCTTGATGTTCGGATACAGCTCCCTTCCCCCTTATCTGGTCTACCACCGGATAAGCCCTGACGGCGAACTGGTTCAAAGTGAGGAAATTACTGTAAATGGCCCAACCATGATGCATGATTTTACGGTTACAAGAAATCACTCTATTTTCATGGACCTTCCAGCAATCTTCGATATGGAGATAGCTATGCAGGGGGGTATGCCGATTAGATGGAGCGATGACTATCCATCCCGATTTGGAATCATGCCTCGAGAAGGAACAAATAGTGATGTTCAATGGTTCGATGTCGACCCTTGCTATGTTTTCCATACTCTAAACTCATATGAAGTTGGTGACGAAGTTGTCGTTAATGGGTGCAGGCTAAGGGAAATCTGGCGTGAAACGACTGATATTGGAGTCAGCGACGACCCAGACCCAGCAGATGCTCCGATGATGTGGGAATGGCGATTCAATTTAACCACTGGAGCTGTATCTGAAAAGCAAATCGATGACCGCGGAAGCGAGTTCCCTAAACTTCCCGATAGCCTCGTGGGGCTCAACAATCGATATGGGTATACAGTCACAATGGGCCCTGAATCCAATGGGGCGGGAGGGTCGATCTTCAAATACGACCTCGCTGATGGAGGAACTCGGACACAACATATTTTCCCCGCCGGACATTTCCCAGGTGAACCCAGCTTCGTACCCGCAGCAGGTGGGACAAATGAAGATGATGGTTACCTAATGACGTTCGTTTACGCCGGAGATACCGATACCTCGTATTTGGTTATCCTAGATGCTAGCAACGTGGCTGGTGACCCAGTAGCTGAAATCCACCTGCCCCGACGGGTACCGACAGGCTTCCATGGAAGCTGGATCGCTGATTGAAGAATCAGAAGGTTCGAGAAAACTAATTTGCTATGAATCGCTCCGCCATGGAGTGCCAATGGCGGATTTTGACCTCTTGATATTTCGTTAGGGTCAACCCGTCAGCCTTGAAAGTTTCGAGACCTTTTTGGACTTTGGGTAGATTAAAACTGTCCTGCTGAAATACCCTCGCAAGATTCCCGATCTCTGGAATAAGTTCTGTCCATTCTTGATCTATCCCAAGTTCAATATATTCGGCTGGTGGCGGCCGATCATCACCCTCGAAATCTTCGGTGTAGATGCATTCCATCAAACATTCATCGACTTTTTTGCCAACTGGGCGAAAGCGGTAATTAATACGGTTGAACGCTCCCCATGGGTGGAAATTCGGAAACAAAGTAAAATACATGCTGTCGTTGATCTCAGCATCACAGTATTCATCAACATTTGGAACAGCTTCCCTAAGGCGTTCACGAGCAACATGAGCGGCAAACGATCGGGCGGTCATACCATCTGGGATAATCGCCATGGATTCTTCATCCAATCGTTTATCAGTTATAGCGTCAAAAATTTCTTGCTCCGTCGGGCCCCACTGAAGATGAGGACTAGGAGTTCCATTAGGTGTAATCGCTCTGGAGAAGTTTCCGAAAACATCGTATTGACTGTTACAGTCGCCTGTCCCTGTAAGTATTTGGGGATGCGTCGCTATGACATGAAAGGCTTCCATAAAAGCTTCTTGGGCGACTTTCCAATTCACTGGATAGCGTTTGGCGACATGGGCAGAAACAAATTTCTTGTGGGGAGCCCATTTCTCAAAATGCATCGGGAGATCTCCGATGTATTCATAAAAGTCCTGACAATCAGAGTCCATATTGATAAAGACCCACCCTTCCCACGAAGCGACTTTGACTTCAGGTAAAGAAAAGTTTTCTGGTTCTACCTGAGGAAAATCCCATGCTGTAGTTAGATTTTCCAAAGTCCCATCAAGATGCCATGCAAGAGCATGAAACGGGCACCGGATGACATCTCCTGCATGGCCGCTACATTCGCGTAACTGTCGCCCGCGATGCAAACAAGCGTTATAGAATGCTTTGATTTCATCAGGCGCAGAACGAACGACAAGAATCGAAGTGCCAACTATGTCGTACACATAGGTATCTCCGACATTGGGTATATGTTCCTCACGACAAACCATCTGCCATGCCTTCTTCCAGATTTTTTCCACTTCGAGATCAAAAAATTCCTGGGAGGTATAGCGTTCAACTGGAATATTAATCGTCCCAAAGTCAACATCGCTAGTCATCCGCAATGTGGGGTTAACCTCATGAGTGTCAAGATCAAGTAGTTCCTGATATGACAGATCCTTGGATTTAGATTCAGCAATCGTCAAGACATTCTCCTTGTCCTATTTTCTGCATCGCGGAAGCGGTTCTCTCCGCGTTCACTTCCTAACCATCCACAAAGATGGGCATCGGCTACTTTCAACTCTCCAGAAACCCACTGGCCACCGAAGGTAAACACGCCTGTTCCTGCGTCGCCTGTCACGACCACATTCATTCCCTCGTCACTAACTTCATAAATTTCATTTGTTAGTGGATGTTTAATACCTCGCATATTTCCCCTCGTTCTCAAGAATAAATCATTTGAAACAGTTGTGCACATCTTCAAAGTTACGCAGCAGTAAGGCCTCCATCGATGGAAAGGATCGATCCGGTACAGCGCGAAGCTTCATCAGAAGCCATCCAACAAATAGCAGTTGCCGCGCTTTCGGGTTCTGCCATGCCCTTAAACCCTGTATATGACCTCATAAGGTCAAAATCTACATCTTCCGGAGGAGACCAATTCTCCGTCATAGCTGTCTTCATTCCACCCGGAGCAATTGCATTTACACGAATATCTGACTTTATATATTCCATAGCTAGCGCTCGGGTTATATTCACTACCGCTCCTTTTGCCGCACAGTATGGAACCGTATATGCCTGACCCATGAATCCAGCACTCGAAGCTACATTGACGATATTGCCAGCACTTTNTTTCAAATGAGGAATCGCTGCCTGCGTAATCCAAAACATTCCATCTAGGTTCACACCCATAATAAGACGCCACGACTCTTCATCGACATCAGTCGCATGATGCGACTGCACAACTCCGGCAACGTTTGCGACAATGTCAAGGCCNCCAAACTGCTCTACGCAATTTTCAACAGCTTCATGGCACGACGCTCTATCTCTAATGTCGACAACAGCGGGGAAGAATCGGTCTCCAAGCTCAGAACCTACAGCTTTTAGTCCTTCTTCATTAATATCAATCCCGAAAACACTTGCACCTTCATTCACCATTTGTCGCGCTGTCGCCCTTCCGACACCCGAAGCAGCTCCAGTTATTAAAGCAACTTTTCCAGCAAATCGTTCCATGAAAGTCCTTTCGATCCCTTATATCAATCTATTACTTCACAGGCAGATAGCAACGCGTCTTCGGGGGTTTGCATAGATCTGCGCTATGAGAGAAGCTGTATGAAATGAACATTAGATAAGTGCCGATTTATTTGGAGTAGTTGTATGACCGTTATCCATAAAAGCCCATATGAAGATGTGGAAATTCTTGAAGTCCCAATCACAGAATTTGTATTGCGCCGTGCTGATGAGCTCTCTGACAAACCAGCCTTTATCGAAGGGGCTTCAGGCAGAGTAGTTACTTTTGGTGACTTAAAGGAGCTCATACATAGATTTGCNGGGGGGCTTGCTTCACGCGGGTTCGGACCCGGCGATACATTAGCTCTTGTATCGCCGAATTTACCCGAGTATGCNGTGGCATTTCATGGCACAGCTGTTGCNGGCGGGACTGTCACGACAGTTAATCCAACATATGGGGCTGAGGAAATCAGGTTCCAGTTAAACGATGCNAACGCTTCAATCCTTGTCACTATAGAAGCAGCGATTCCGATAGCGCTAGAAGCTATTGAAGGAACCGATGTTACAGAGATTATCGTGATCGGCGAGCATGAAAATGCTACGTCTCTCAGTGAGGTAGTTTCTGCTGACCCGATCGAACAAGTTCCTGTTGACCTTTCTTCTCAGGCAATAGTTCTTCCCTATTCGTCAGGCACTACGGGGCTTCCGAAGGGGGTAATGTTGACNCATAGAAATCTCGTAGCAAATCTCTGCCAGTGCAACGGGGTTATCGACTATGACCCAGAAGCTTCAGGGCTAGCTGTTTTACCGTTCTTTCACATCTACGGGATGCAAGTTCTGATGAACGGGCTTCTTGCAAATGGCTGCACCGTTATTTCAATGCCACGCTTTGATCTCGTCGAAGCGCTGACATTGATCCAAACNCACAAAATCACGCACTTTTTTGCTGTTCCGCCCATGATCCTAGCCCTTGCGAAACATCCCGTTATCGATAATTTTGATCTTTCTTCGCTCGATATGGTGCTGTCAGGTGCTGCACCATTGGGTTCTGAGCTTGCTGAAGAGGCTGCGGCCCGTATCAACTGTGAGGTCATTCAGGCGTACGGGATGACCGAACTTAGCCCCGCTACCCACATCACTCCAACGGGACAATACCGGCCGGGATCCGTTGGTGTAACAGTTCCGAATGCTGAATGCCGGATCGTGGATCCTGAAACCGGTGAAGACCAAGATATTGGGGGTGAAGGTGAGCTTTGGATTCGTGGCCCGATGGTGATGGCGGGTTATCTCAATAATCCTGAAGCTACTGCAATCACAATTGATGAGGACGGCTGGCTTCATACAGGTGATGTCGCCACGGTAGATGACCAGCAACACTTTTATATTGTTGACAGAGTGAAGGAACTTATTAAGTTCAAAGGTTTTCAGGTTCCTCCTGCAGAACTTGAAGCGATAATTATTACTCATCCTTCTGTGGCTGATGTCGCGGTGATCGGTGTTCCAGATGATGAGGCCGGAGAACTTCCTAAGGCATTTGTCACCCTGAAACCTGATATGGAAGCAACGGCGACTGATATTAAAGATTTTGTTGCCGATAAAGTTGCGACTTACAAACAAGTCCACCTTGTTGAATTCATAGATGAAATACCTAAGTCTGCGAGCGGCAAGATTTTGAGAAGGTTCTTGCGTGATCGTTCGTGAACGAAATCAGACTGTTGTCATCACTGGCGCCAACTCGGGGATAGGGCGCGCAGCTGCGCTTCTATTGGCGTCTGAGGGCTACAAAGTTTTTGCGACAATGCGATCACTCGCGAGGGGCGAGAAGCTCCGCGCCCTAGCTGCTGAACTCCAACTCGAGATTGTAGAAGTTGAACTTGATGTAGCCAACGATACTTCTGTGCGTGAAGGTTTTATCGAAATCCTTGGGNAAAGCGANCNNATAGACATCCTTATCAATAACGCAGGGNTAGGATCAAATGCCGCCATAGAGGACATCGACATACTCAGCGCTCGAGAAGTTTTTGAGGCGAATTTCTGGGGGGCTATTCGATGCACCCAGGCGGTTCTCCCTTCGATGCGAGCCCATCAACGTGGACATATTGTGCAAATTTCGTCTATTGCAGGNCGTGTTGGGCTTCCCGGCCAACCGGTCTATTCAGCTTCAAAATGGGCGCTCGAAGGGTTAAGTGAGAATCTGGCCCATGATCTTTCCTCTCATGGGATACGTGTTTCGATTATCGAACCGGGAGTTACCAGAACAGCTATTCTTGGAAAGAATAGTGACGTTCCAGATAATCCTGNGTATCAAGATNTCTACCAACGAATGTTTGATATGTATGCCGCTGGTATTGNCGCAAACGTTCGGCCGGAAGCTGTTGCCGACACNATTCTCGAATGCTTGCAATCTTCAACGAATCAACTTCGGTGGCCTGTAGCGTGGGGGGCTGAGCAAATGCAAAACGCCCGCTTTGGTGGTAGTGCTTCGGATGATGATTGGGTGGCACTCGGGAAGCTCGTTGATAGTTCGGAAAAATGGTTTGAACAATTCACTAGGATTTTTGATCTGGACTAAGTCAGGGGGCCCGCGCCTACGCTGTGTCTACCTGTCGCTATAATTTACTTAGGAAGTCCAGTCCCAACCCAAACGCGAGGAGATCTAGCGATGAATCCCCGATCATTCCGATTCCGGTCAATCATTATTGTGATAGTNATGCTTCTTATAGGGGTTGGATGTGGTTCGAGCTCTAGCTCCAACAATGAAGATGCTCTTCGTGCAGAGTTAGCTGAAGTTAAAGCACAACTCGATCAAGCCCAACAGGTGATTGCAACCCTCCAAGCAGGGGGTGATGTGGAAGAAGCCCCTCAAGACGATGCATCAAATGAAGAAGAAAACATCGAAGATGAAGAAGCAGTCGAAGCCGATGAAGAACAGAGCGATGAAGAACTAGAGGCTTTGCTGACCGGAACATACGCATGGCTTGAACAAAGTGACACCGTTAAAGATCTCCAAGAAGCCTTGGGNGTAGAAGCTGATGGCTGGTATGGAAGTGATACCAGAGACGCTCATATCTCGGCTCTCGAAGAGCGTGAACTTGCCATCGATACGGTTCCGGGAAAACCCTGCGCTAGTCAATCAAGCTTGGAAGATACTGTCGGATCCATCACCTCGACTGGTGAGCCGATCCTGATCGATATTGATGGTGATGGGACGATGGATGAAGCTAACGTCGTAACGATCGATGAAGCGGTGTATGTTTCCGTTTCCACGAGTTTCAATGGGTCCACGCATTGGATTGAAGCTATAGGGGTTGAGACAGCTTCTGAAGCGACTTATGTTCCTCAGTTTGGAACCGATATCAACGAGGATGGCCTTCATGAACTTTGGATCAAAACTATTCCAGTCTCGGAACCAACCGGTGAGGCTCGGTCACATTATGTGTATGTTTTCATTGACTGTGCTCTCCAGGTGATCTCAGATAGCAGTGGATCTCCATACCAGTTATCTAGAGGAGAGATGCTTGATACTGGTGGCCTGCTCTATATCGATTGTGTCATGCTCGGCGAAGAGCCAATTATGGTGTATCACGAAGATTACCCCATTGGGGAACCTGAAGATGGGGATTACGTCTGGGCGTATGTTCCAACACCTCTCAGACTGGTAGGGGCCACATTAGAATTCATCGATACAACTGAAATTAAAAGGGATATAGCACCGGCACCTGACCCCTTACCATCAGATGACTGTCCGAAATGGTCGTAGTTCCATCTAGGGGGGGAAATGGTTACTACTTCTAAGGAAGGTGTTGATTATGAGGAGGCCTCTTCCTTTCATAGAGATGGAGCGATCCTTCTGAAAGGAGTTCTAACCGAAGATTGGGTTAGTCTTCTGGCAGATGGACTTGATGAATGTTTTGCGGAACCAGATGGTATGTCAAGTGCTCTTGTTTCTAGTAGCAGCGAACTTCGAATAGACCAGTTCCCTGCTGCTCGGTCACAGAAACTAAGAAANTTTATTTGTGAATCTCCTCTTCCTTCTTTAATCGGGTCGATTATTCAAGGGCCGGTGCGTTTTTATATGGACCAGATGTTTTACAAACCTGCGGGTGAGATGATGCCAACTCCGTGGCATCAAGACACAAGTTATTACAACGTTGAAGGTCATGACCTGATTCGTGCATGGGTTTCTCCTGATGTTGTTCCGCGTGCGGCAAGTCTAGAGATTGTTAAAGGTTCTCACTTATGGAATGTCACCTACCGACCTCTAGCTGGACGAGATCCAGATCTTAGTGAAGAAGAACATGAAGCGAGGATTGCTATGGCTGAAGAATTCGGGGTCTATGAACGCCCCGGTGAAGATTTTTCCTATAACAACGCAATTATGGATAAGTCTCTTCCTGAAACTCCTAATATTGAAGCGTCCCGCGGGTCTTTCGATATTCTTGGTTGGGACTTTGAACCAGGGGATGTGATTCTGTTTCATGGGAACGTCTTGCATGCCGCCCAAGGTGATGTGGAGCTCTCGTACCCGAGAAGAAGTCATGCGATTATGTACGCAGGGCCGAATATTCGTTATATCAAACGTCCTGGACAAATCATTCCTGATCCGATCGCTTTAACCAAGTTGAAACCACAGACTGGTCAATCTTTAGCAGAGTTTGGTAATATTTTTCCATTGCTATGGGATGCATCATCATAAACAGGTGAATTGTAGTTAAGAATGTAGACTACTTTCTGTTTGATTCTGTCCTTTAGTAATGGTGTATTGACGTTGATTTTTCGGAGAGTTTCCATTTTGTCGTACCGAAATGTAACAATAGGGTTATGGTAATTTTTCTTGCCGTTGTTGTGGGGATTCTTGCGGCGGTCGTCGCTTTTGTGCTTATGACGCGAATTAAAAAAAATGGAGCTCCTAGTGCGGATCAGTATGTCGCAGATGGTATCGACCCCTCAGTTCTCACTGAATTGTTAAAGAACGTGATTACTGCTGAGGTAACGACAGCGACGCAAACCGCGATGCATCAAACTAACGAAGGAACTCAGCAATTCTTTAAAGCTAATACTCAAACCCTTACTGAACAAACGAAGAACCTTCTTAATCCGATGCAAACTGAACTTGCTGGCCTCAAAGAAGTCGTTGAGAAACTCCAAACAGCCCATAGTGCGACCTCAGGTCAAGTTAATAACCTAAATCAGCAGCTAACAGATTTAAATAGTTCAACAAATCGTATGGTCAGTGCTTTACAGTCGCCGGTTTCAAGAGGGAAATGGGGAGAAAACTCGCTCCGTAACATTATCGAACTTGCCGGAATGTCTCCATATGCGGACTTTGCGACGCAAACAACCGGAGAAGTAGATGGGAAAATCGGTATTCCAGATGTGGTCGTTCGCCTTCCAAATAATTCATCTTTAGCAATAGACGCAAAAGCGCCAGGTTCTGCTTACGAGCAAATGGTCGGTTCCGAAAACCCTGATGATCAGAAACGATTGTTACAGACTCACATCGCCGCGATGAAAGAGCATGTGAAGACATTGTCGACGAAAGCTTATTGGAACCAATTTGAATACTCTCCAGAGTTTGTCGTGATGTTTGTACCTTTAGAAAGTATGCTCTCCGATGCTTTACGCGCTGAACCTACGCTCTTTGATGAAGCAATGAAAAAACGGGTGCTGCTAGCATCGCCGATGAATCTACTGGCGATGTTACTTGCCTCTGCTCGAGGCTGGCAGGCATTCCATATTGAGCAAGAAGCGCAAACCGTTGGTGATTTAGCGAAAGAACTGTACCGTCGCGTCGCTACGATGCTCGACCATGTTGCAAAAGCTGGGAGGGGTCTTGAAAGCGCGAATCGGGCCTATAACGATATGGTCGGGTCGATGGAACGAAACGTCCTTCCAACGATGCGAAAACTCAATGAGCTAAATATTGTGAGTGAGCCGACCAAGGAAATTAAAATCACTGAGACACCGATTCGGCCGTTGAACGCTCCAGAGCTTGATGCAGAGAACGTAGATGAAAGTCGAGATTAAGGTAGAACCTTTTATTTGACTACTGCTTCGAGGCGTGCGGGGACGTGTTTGTGCCAAGGTGTTCCTGCAATAGGGTCACGCCATTCAGTGCTGGTCAGTTCATTCGGTGCGACGCCGACAATTTCTGGATTTCCGCCAGCTGGAGAGTAGGAAAGCCCGTACCCGTTGGGAAGAGAAACGTACCCTGGTAAGACGGTTTCGTTAATTTCAACGACAGCTACCGCTTGTCCGGCGGGCGTGGTAATACGGACTCGCGCCCCATTGTCGACACATAGTTTTTCTGCATCTTTGGGGTGGATACGTAGTGCTCCCTCTTGATCTTTTTTTCTCCAAGCCGGGTCGCGGACGATCGTGTTTGCTGAAAATCCTCTTCGTTCGCCAGCAGCTAGAATGTAGGGGAATTCTTCGCTGGTGTATTTCACCGGAGCATCAATTAGGTTTTCAAGGGCTGAGTGCATTTCTTTGATATCCAAGTGAATTCGCTGATCTGGTGTCGTAAGGAAATCAAAAGCCTGTTCATGGGTGTGCCGGGTAAAGATAACGCCATCTTCGCCGTCGAGGACCGCTTGGAAAAGAGCATTTCCTAACTCTGCGTCCTCTCCAGTGTGTCCAGCTGATCGGACCTGTTCGGGATACTTTTGAGCGACCATTTGACAGCTAAACCATAAAACTGCCCCGCCTTGCTTTTCCCATGGAAGTGTCTTACCCAATGTTTCATAGAGAACAACTGCCCCATATTCAGTTATTACTTTGTTTTCTATAGCAGCTTTCATGAATGCTTCAGAAAACCTTTGTAATCCTCCTTCAGCTGCTGCTCGCAGGGTTTCGAAATTGACACCATCGAGTACTCCGGTTGCTTGAACGAGACGGCTATGGATTTCTGGTTCGGAGAGGGTTCCTTCCATGGGTTCGAGAATCGCTGGTCGTAGGTGAAATATATTGTCTGGGAATCCTGCTGCAAAGAAGGTCGCTTCGGCTTTTTCATACTGGGATGAAGCGGGCAGCACCCAATCTGCCTGTTCCGCTGTTTCTGTCATCGCAACGTCGATAACGACGGTGCATTCTGCGGCCCGCATCGCTTGACGGAACTTTTCAGATCCTGCGAGTGAATGCACGGGGTTTCCACTTTCAATGAACATCGCCCTGCTTCGTTCAGGGTGATCAGAAAGAAAACCATCGGCGATTTCGTTGCATGGTATTGGCCCGGAGATAATTTTCCCTCCGGTTACTGGATCGACTGGTTCTTTACCTGCGGCACTGTAGTTGAAAAGTGGGGCAACGGAGGTGTGTGGCCCTAGTGCTCCGGGTTTACCAAAGTTCGCTGTGAGGATGGAAATAGCACGATGCAGGTAGGAAATAAGCGTCGAGTTCGGGCCCATTTCTATTCCTAAATCTTCGTATGTGGAAACACTTTCTGCTGTGGCGATACATCTGGCGACGTCCCTGATTTGGTCTTCGGGGATTCCGCAGCGATCTGCGTAGTCTGTGATTGGCACTTTCGCGAAAACAGATTTTGTGGGTTCAGCTCCAACAGTGTTTTCGGAAAGCCATCGGTCGTCTGTGAGGCTTTCGTTGACGATGACTGCTCCGATAGCAGCGAGGAGGAATGCGTCTGTTCCGGGGCGTACTTGGAGCCAATAATCGGCTAGGTCCGCTGTTTCGGTTCGTCTAGGGTCAATAACAATAAGGGAGCGGGTTTCGTCGTTAGAGATTTCTTTTAGGACTCTTCGGGCTTCATCAAATCCATGGGAGTGCCAAGGGTTTTTCCCGAGGAATATTGCTACCTCAGCGTCATGAAATCCTCCGTGTGTGTGGGTGCCGAACATTACGCCTTCGACCCATGCTTCTCCGGTTTTTTCTTGGGCGAGTGCGTTTGATTTTCGAACTATGCCGAACGCTCGTCTGGTGGAAGTTGAGTGGGCTCCACCTAGGTGGTTTCCTTGGCCTCCTCCTCCGTAATAGAGGATCTTGTCAGAACCATATTTCTCCGCAACGGATTTTAAATCTTTGGCTACTCCTTCGATCGCTGTGTCCCAATCCACTTCCATGTAGGTGCCATCTTCAAGGCGCTTCAGCGGAGTTGTGATCCTTCCTGTGTTGTTCTGGTAGTAGTTGATACGGAGTCCTTTTTCGCATGTATACCCCTTGCTGGCAACATGGGCCTTATTCCCTCGTACTCTTGTGATAACGCGGTCGTCGAGGCGGACTTCGAGCCCGCAATTGGCGCTACAAAGAACGCAGGCGGTTTTGTGCCAAGTCTTTGTTGGGTCAGAAATTTCCTCGCTGTGATCTGACACGCTTCTACCTTTCTTGGGTATTTCGATTCTATTGGAAACTAGTGTCTACATAGAATCTACTGGAGCATACAGGTCAGAACCAAGAAACAGCAGACCTGTTTCGATTGCGTTTTCGCCGAGTCCAGTAATTTCACTGAGGACTTCCCTATATGTAAGCAGTTGAGGTTGATATGTTTTGGCTTTGTCAGCGAGGGTTTCCGCTGTGACAGCGTCGGTCTTGTAGTCCAGAAGTATCGCTGCCATATATTCTCCAGAGTTATCTGTTGCGACGTTAACCCGGTCAATTATGCCATTCCATAGGGTTTCCGTTCCGTCATTATTTTTAAGACTGATGCAGAAACGACGTTCTCTCCACGCTTCCCATTTGACTTGGGTGCCGTGGATAGTATCGGGTTGATTTTTTTTAGAGAGGCGCTTGATAACATTTTCCTCTTCAAGAGACATGCGGAATTCATCTATGTATTTCTTCAAGGTTTCTTCTGGTATGTCGAACTTCTTTAAGCAGCGGAGTAATTCCTCAGTCTCTAATTTAAATTCTTCCAGCCAATTAACTTCTTCAAAGAGGCGGTGAAATACCTCGCCCCGTAATGCTCCTCCAGTCGAAGTTTGGAATATGTCATTTATTCGAATTCCTCTTGCTCCAAAGTGGTCGCTCGGGGACCGGCGAGGTAGGTGGCGGTGGTCGGAAGCCATCGGAAGTAGTGGGTTTGGTATATTAAGTGCAGGCGGGTTGGCACCTTCCATAGTTGGTGCTTTAAATGCGTTTACCCATTGGGCGTTATTGTCAGGATGCTCCCAGAGGATCCCGATATCATCCGGTGGATTTAGTGAAAGTGATTTGCGAAGTAACTGCTGGTAGTTTTTTGCGGTCGATTCCTTTTTGGGTGGGGCAGCAATAATCATTTCAAGTTGATATTTAGCACGTGTCATTGCGACATAGAGAACACAAAATGCTTCTTGGAGTTCGCGTATGGTTTGGTCTTTATATAGGGCTTCAAGCGTGCCGCCGATAAGAGCGCGGTGTTCTTTTTTCTTTGGTGCAGTACTTACACGCTGATAAGGATCTTCTGGGTCTGGACGTTCAGCATAAATTCGTGTTTTTGAGTCATGAAGGGATTGGGTAAGTTCGGGAACAAAAACGGCATCGAATTCCAGTCCTTTTGCTGCGTGGACGGTCATAACTCGAATACCTGCTGAATCGGGATTCTCAACTTTTGCGTTTCTGATGTGCGTTACGAAATCAGATATCCGACCTCCTATATTTTCAATGTCGTAGCTGAATGCAAGATCAATCAGTTGATTGAAACGGCGAAGATCCCAATCGCCATAAGAATCACTATTCTCTATTTCTGAAAGCATCGCCGCTGTAAATTTTCCGTACCCATCTTCCAGTAAGTGTGAACGTATGCCGGCGCTGATGGATTCCATCTTGTCGTCGGTTGTATCTTCAAATAAGTACTGAGGCCATAGGGGGGAGTTTTGTGCGCTATAGAATGCAGCTGAGTCGCCTGGGTGGTCAGCGAAATTGAGAATGGAAAGTAGGTGGAGAACTGCTAGAGAGTCGGTGATGGCGTTACCACCTTCACCACTCGCTCTGAGGCCAACGTCTTGCAAATTGTTGAGGATTCTAGAAATAGGACGGTTGGTTCGAGTAAGGATACCGATGGAGATATCGAATGAATTCTCTGTAAGGAGAAGAACACGTTCTACCAATTTTTCGATAATGGGGTCCCAGTGGGTTTCTTCTTCTTCTTTGTTTCGAGCCTCGATAAGATATGCTGCTCCAGGTAAGTCATGAAGATGGTCGGCGGATTTATGTTCGGGATAATTCACAATCCACTGTTGAGCTGCCTCTTCCCAACTTGGATCACCATTCGAAAGTTCCGAAGTAGCGTCTAGAAGATTCCCGAAAATAGTATTCGCTGTTTTTAGAATCACTGGGGATGACCGGTAACTAACAGCAAGAGTCTCTTCCTGCAATTGGGGATAGAGCGTTTTCATTGACGAAAGTAGTCGAGGTTCACCTTGCCGCCAACCATAGATAGATTGTTTGACATCCCCCACGCAATAGAACGAACCATTTTGAGGGGAGGTAAATATTTTCTGGGCGAAGGGTTGCAGCACTCTCCATTGCGTGGGGTTCGTATCTTGAAATTCATCTAACAATAGATGATTGATCGTTGCACCGAGCCGAAAGGAAACATCGAAGCCCGTACCTGTGCTGCTGTCATTCCATGATGGTTCTTGCGTTAATAGGAGCGGAAGGTCGCTAAAAGTGAAGTTATTATTTCTTGTTTTTAGTTCGCGAAGTTCAGCTTCAAGCTTGCTGAGGAGTTCGCGGATCTCTAAGTTTCTCTTTTGTAGTTTAAGCGCTGCGCTGTGTGCAACGGAAGATCCAAATACTCTCACAGCATTAGCGAACGTTTTAGGAATCTCCTTTCGGCTATATGTTTCTTTACCTTCAATTACGAAGGCAGCAGGGCCTGTTGCGATGATTTCTTCCCAATTTCCCGTCCGTTGTGCGTTAGGAAGAAGATTCTGCATTTTGCTTACTCCTTTTGCCCATGCCTGATTTGGTGAACCATCTTTATTCTCAGGTATCTCAAACTCTTCCACAGCCACTATTGCGTTAGCTATTTCCGCTGATGAGGGCGGGAGCGGGGGCTCGATGCAGTCCCAGGCCTGTGGATTGCTATCGAGAAAGATTGGGCGCATTGCATTAACTACGTTCTTGAGTTCCATATAGACACTTCTATCTCCCAAGCGGTTCAATCCGTCAATCATTTCCATCACTTTTTTGACGCCTTCTGTATCAATCATGGAGGCCAGAGCTTCGACCGTTTGCTCTTCTTCTTTTTCTCCTCCGGTAACGATTTTCCATTGCGGTGGTAGACCTAAATCATGGGAAAAGAGTTTGACAAGTCGGACGAAAAACGCGTCTATTGTACTGATTTGTATCTGATCAAGGCGTTGGACAAACTCTGTCAGCTTTTGTCTGCATTGTTGTTCCATCAGTGGGATGGAGATTTCATCTGAAAGTTTTTGACGTAGATCAGGATCAACTATTGCTTCAACAAGACGTTCAAATACTCGGTCACGAATTTCTCCAGCTGCCTTCCTGGTAAAAGTTGTAGCGAGAATTTTTCCGGGGTCTTCTCCTAGAAATAAAAGGCGAAGGTATTGGCTGGTGAGCGAATATGTTTTCCCAGTTCCAGCTGAAGCAAGAACAACTTTGTTTAGATGTTCAGCCATCAGATATATCCACTTTTTTTCCGCCAACGAGACCCTCACCGCATAATGCCCTGAACGTCGGGTTTCCATATAG
>PAZD01000041.1 GCA_002715405.1 Acidimicrobiaceae bacterium | reverse complement strand
GTGATGAATGTTCCTAGCCCTTCTGCCCTAGCCGCTAAGCAGAGGTTCCAGAGAACGGGGAACGTCGTTGATTCCCCTTTTTCTTTCCCAAAGACGAAAATCAGCATCGGGTGTTCATCGAGATGCTCTACAAAATGCTCAGCTGAACTAGATATGCGCTTTGTCTGCTGCACACTCGGATCGTTGGGGTCACCATCGCGCATTTTGTCTTGTACCCCGGCGTAACTCGTTTCTTGAAGCTCCCAGTAGGAATCACGATAGATAGTTTTTATTTTCGCCATAGTTGCTTTATCTGTCACAGTGAGAAAGCGGAATGTGTGCCTATTACCACCGGATGGCCCTCGCACGGCAGCGTCGAAGATCCGACCGATTACATCTTCAGGGATGGGGTCAGGTTTAACTCGCCGCATCGACCGGGTTGTGTACATTGCTTCATAAAGATCCATATGTTCCTTTTATCTATTGATAAGTTATGAAGGTAACCGTTTCGCGGCGGTTTTGCGAACTGAACCTAGGAGATTCAATATGGCTGGAGATGATTTCAATTACGAAGATGTGACGGTCTACACCCTTGATAATGAAGATGAAGAGAGGATGCTCAAACTTCAGAACGAGTGCACGTTCATCTGGGCCAATAAGGAAGGATGGCCCGTGGGTGTCATCATGTCGTACGTGTGGGCGAAAGGTTGTTTCTGGGTTACTTTAACCAGCCAACGCGCCAGAGTTCCTGCGATGCGTCGCGATAACCGATGCGCTGTATGTGTCACCAGTAAAGGATCGAAGGCGGGATTCAACCAAACCGTAACGTACAAGGGTCTGTGTGAAATCCTCGATGATGATGAAACCAAAGCTTGGTTTTATCCGGCTCTAGCTGAAACACTCAATCCAGCAGATGAGCAGTGGCAAAAGAACTTCGCCGGGTTTCTCGACTCCCCTCGTCGAGTTATTTTCAAAATAACGCCTACGCAACGTATCGGATATGACGGGCGCAAAATGGGGGAAGCTACTGCAAAATGGGTAGCTGATCACGGAAACCAATAAATGCCTCTCGGCGAAAGGCCACTTATCGTTATGGCCATGGAAGCAGAAGCCGCTCCGGTTCGCTCCACACTTAACCTCGAAACACAAAGTGAAAAACTTCATCCGGCGTTCACATCTGAAATATGGGAAAGCACCCACGTGTGTCTAGCTCTCAATGGTCAAGACCAACGCTATGGAGTGGATAGTATCGCTAGCCAGCCCGCAGCAATCACTTCCATGCTTGCCATCGAACGGGTCCGCCCGAGCCTTGTCATTTCAGCAGGCACAGCAGGTGGTTTTGTGAAACGTGGCGGGCACATCGGACAGGTATGCCTTGCGGACAGTTGCTATTTCCACGATCGAAGAATACAACTCGAAGCGTTCGAAGCATACGGGAATGGAAACTACCCGGTGGTTGACTTAGGCGACATCGGCAAGAGTTTGGGATTCCAACTGGGTGCGGTGAGTACCGGCAACGCCCTCGATGCCACCGAAGCTGACCTTGTAAGAATGGACTCCTATCAGGCGATCGCGAAAGATATGGAGGCAGCCTCTGTTGCTTGGATATGTGAACAGTTCAATGTTCCCTTTACAGCTTTGAAAGCAATAACGGACCTTGTTGATTCTGATGAATCGACAGCCGAGCAATTTGTCAGCAATTTCGAAATTGCGACACAACGCTTGAGTGACGCAACGAAAGAGTTAATTGAGTTAATAACCACTGAAGGAGAAGATTATGCGATTAGGACTTGATGCCGATGAGGTACTCACTACAACCCGATCAGTTCGGAAAAGGCTGGACTTAGCGCGCCCTGTCGAACGAGAAGTCATTGAGGAATGCTTGGATATCGCCCTCCAAGCTCCGACCGGATCGAATACGCAAGGATGGCAGTGGGTGTTTATCACTGACCCTAAAAAGAAAAAGGTCATTGCCGATTTCTACGGAGCGAATTACGACAAGTACACGGACCGACCTGACCAGCCCCAATATGGGGACGACGATCCACGTACCACTCAACGACCAAAGATCATGGATTCGTCACGCTACCTGCGAGAAATCTTCCACCAAGTACCAGTCATGATGATTCCTTGCATTCAAGGCCAAGGGCGACTTGATAGTGGAGTACCAACATTCGGCCAAGCAAGCGCATGGGGTTCTATCCTCCCCGCAGTGTGGAGCTTTATGCTCGCCCTCCGTGAACGGGGATTGGGATCGGCATGGACAACCCTGCATCTTCCAAATGAAAAAGAGGTCGCAGATCTGCTGGACATTCCATTCGATACTGTGACCCAAGCTGGTCTCTTTCCAATTGCATACACCAAAGGCATAGATTTCAAGTTGGCGAAAAGACTTCCCGGGTCTGATTTGAGCCACTGGGAGAAGTGGTAGAAGGAATCTAACTTTTACGCGAACCTTCCGGTACTCTGTTTTCGTCGACGCGCCCATTCATGTGATTTTTCATCTTTAGCCCATGAGATAGCGTTACTGATCAGTTGACTGTAGATAGGTTCAGCATATTGAGAAGGCCCATCTCCGAATTGGATGTAAGCAACGGGAGAATTACCTGCATGCTTTACCCATCCGACAAGGTTGCTCCCATTAGGATGCGCCCATCCCTCATTGCTATTTCCTTTTCCGCGTATAGCTAAATCCGCTGAATAAAATTTTTCGGAAGTAAAAGAGTGTCGAGAGCGAAGGATTGGGTCGACAAGGTCCTCCATTACTGGAAGCAGATACGCTTCATCGAGGATTTCGAATGACGGTGGAATGCCTTCAACGATTGGATGATCAGGGTCAACTACATCAATCACCTGTTCAACCTCATGGCGGTAACCTGAATCGGGGTAGTCGACCCCTCGGAGTTGTGCAGGCTGATAATGAAATCTCCCGCCGATAATGTTGGCCCATTGTTCCCATTTCGGCCAGCCGGCAATGGCATGATGCAAGAAGACCATCCCCTTGCCCTGCTCCAGAAGAGCTCGACTTCCTTCAACAAAATCTTCTGGAGGCTCAAAGAACGTAATGGGGTTCTTTGCTTCGCTTCTATCCTCAGAACTTGCGAATTCGATTCCCGGCATGTCGTACATCACAAAAACATCCCACTGTTTGCTTATATCGGGGTCGAAAAAGTGTTGTGCGGCAGGTTGCTCAACGTGCGTGTATTCCGTCAGGCAACTCTTCTCATCGGCTACAAGTTCATCGAAAATTCGGAAAAACTTGTCTTTGTGAAAGGGATGACCTTTCGTCATCAAGAGCACTCTGGTCATGGGAGAAACCTAACACAATGAGGCGAGATGATAAACATTCCACTAGCGTGCAATCTATGCAAGACCCTAAAGTAATGCCGGAAAAAATTGAAGCTTTACTTGAAGCTAACGGTGCTTCCGATATCACGGTAGGTGGTTATGAAGCAATGACAGGAGGCTATTCGCGGCTTATGGCGCAGTTTGAAGCTTCCTTTACCATTGATGGAACCAGCGAATCCGGAATATACGTCTTGAGAGGTGACCCTCCTGAAGGAACAGCTATTATCGACACTGACCGCACTCAAGAGTTCGAAGTACTTCAGGCCGTAAAACCGCATTTGAATACTCCTGCGGCTCGATTCCTCGATGGGGATGGAGCACATATCGGTACCCCCGCTCTCATACTTGACTACACAACGGCAGAATCAACTCTGCCTTGGATCGAACAAAACGGGGTAAGATCTCTTCCTGAGAAACTTGCTGAACTAGCCGGAGCTATTCATACGATTCCTGTTGATACTCTTCCAGATAGCCTCCAAAGACCTTCGTCCGGTGACCCATTAACCGACCAGATTGCCATGTGGAAACACACCGCCCATGAGCATGTAGAGGCGCTACCAATATTCCACTACGTAGCGAGCTGGCTTGATACACACAGGCCGCCTTCAGTTCCTGTATCTTTGGTCCACCATGATTTCTCAACAGCGAACATGCTCGTTGACGATCAGGGAGACCTTGTCATCATCGACTTCGAGTTGGCAAGCGTCGGAGATCCCCGCGAAGACTTGGGATATTTTAAAGCATATGCGCAGGCGGCCCCTCCGGACATTATCGATGAGAGCCCAGAAGCATTCCTCAACAGATACAGGGAAATAACTGGATTCAGTGAAGATCAAGTCAACCCGAGTGTTTTGACATATTTCCTCGTACTTGGAGTTATCGGTGTTGTGAGCCAGCTATCGGCTACAGGTTCTGAAATGGCGCGAGGAAATACAGCGTCAACAAATATCGCTTTCACGCTTGACGGGTTATTGTTCGGACAAGCGGCGTGGATGGCGGCAACTGACGCTTTAGAAGCCGCACTGGATGGAGAGGAATAAGGATGCTGACCCAACCAACAACTGACAAAATACTTCTTGCTATAGCTGACGACCTTAACGCAGTCGTAGCTCCTGCTATCAGAGATGAACAAGCCAAAGTATTACTTGGGCAAGCTGAGCAGCTTCTTCGACGATTAAGTCGCCGGAGCGCATCAGAAATAGCGTGGATGGTAGAGGAAATTGCTCAGATAGAAGAGGCTACTGGGCAAGAACGCAGTCAAGCCGACGGCGAGAGTTTACTTCTCAGCGATGTAGCGGAACGTTACTCACGAGCCTCTCAAGCATTAGCTGAAGCGATTGATGAGGCATTTGAATCCGGCGACAGCCAAAAGCTCGGGGAGCTCAAACAAGTATTATCATCACGAATCGCCAGAGAACAAGAAATCCTAGGGCAACTTGATCTGATCGGCAGAGGTTAACGATCTAAAGAGCGTCTCATAAGATATTGAAATAGAAGGAGAAATGAATGTTTAACTTCGAAGGAAAGACAGTACTAATCACAGGGGCCAGCTACGGGCTCGGAGAGCAATTCGCGTATTCGTTCGCAGATGCTGGAGCTGATTTGATTCTCACAGCACGGACGGAAGATCTGCTTCAAAATGTGGCAGATACTTGTAGAGAAAAAGGACGAAAAGTCACAGCTGTTACCGGCGATGTGTCCATAGAAGAAGACGTGAAAAACGTAGTTAGCACAGGCATCAATGACCATGGAAAAATTGATGTCTTAGTCAACAACGCTGGCATAGCTGATATGCGTGGCATCGCTCCAGAACACTTTGACAGTGAAACATTTAATCAGATTGTTTCTGTTGACCTTGTTGGAGCTTTTTATTACGCCCGAGAATGTGGCCGACATATGTTAGAAAACGGGGCTGGCTCTATCGTAAATATAGGTTCAATACTTGGAAGCGGCGGAAGCGAAAACGGCGTCATTGCGTATAGCGCTGCGAAGGGAGGGCTACGAAACATGACCCTTCAGCNTGGAAGTGAATGGGCAGATCGAGGGGTAAGAGTGAACGCAGTCTCTCCTGGATTCATTGTGACCGAAATGACAAGAGTTGCTTTGGAAGCGATGGGAATCGACAAATGGATCGCCAGTCGAACTCCAATGCGTCGCGTAGGCGAATCCCACGAAGTGACAAACGCCGTGATGTTCCTCGCATCAGACCTAGCAAGCTATATAACCGGTGTTGACCTGCTCGTTGACGGCGGAACAAACGCTTCCAACGGAACTTTCCAGATCCCACCGATTCACCACGAGTGGAACGTTGACACACCGATGGTCCCAACATCCTACGAACCTGTTCAACCACGACCAGACTGGTATCAGGCTCTCGAAGCGGGTGTTCCAGGGGTCCACTACCCTCTACCTGAGTGAATTTGAACGATATCAGCGACCCAAACCACCTCGAGGAATCAGAACCAATAACCAGAAGAGCCTGGATTATCCTTATCGTCTGCTCTTCTTCAATGTTCTTACTTCTCCTCGATAGTGGCGCCATGTTTGTGGCCTTCCCCTTTGTCGAAGACCATTTCAGCGATCAGGCTTCGCGAACAACCCTGTCATGGATCGTCTCAGGCTTTTTTATTGTCATGGTTTCCTCTCTGCTCGTGGCCGGAAGAGCAGCTGACAAATTCGGCAGGAGGAAAGTTTTCCTCAGTGGCCTAGTCATATATGGTGTTGCGGCCATTCTCGGCGGGTCGTTATCAAATATCTGGGCGTTGATCCTGCTCCGCGCCTTCCAAGGTATGGGAGTAGCAATGCTCTCCCCAACAGCTCTGGCAATCTGCCTAGTTGAATTCCCACGCAACAGACGCGCCTACGCTTTTGGAGTGTGGGGCACCATAGGGGCAGTTGCGGGATTATGTGCAAGCCCGATCGGTGCCGGGCTAGTCGAAATCTTTAATTGGCGGGCTGTATTCATATTTACTGGACTTGCAGCGCTTGTCACTCTCATCGCAGGATGGATAGTTCTCGGAAAAGACGAGGAAAAACGGGACGAGACCCCAATTGATATCTTGGCGGCAATTCTCGCAACCACGACAATTGCTAGCTTCACCCTCGTATTGGTACAGGGTCAAGACTGGGGCTGGAGCGCTCCACCGACACTGACATGTCTTTTTCTATTCATCATCTCTGGCCCAGCGTTGATCTATCGAAATACGACACACCAATACCCCATTCTCAATCCAGAAATTTTTACCAGCCGTTCATTCAACATCGGATGCTTGGGGTCAGTGTTCTGCCAGATAGGATTCTTTTCGATCTATTTCGGCTTACCGCTCTACATGAAGGAAGTCTGGAATTGGGCACCTCTGCGCATAGGGTTTGCTCTAATACCACTCAATATTGTTCCTCTCCTCACTGCCGCTATAGCGGGAAAGATAGTGGATAAGCAAGGCCCGCGTTCGATGATCATCTTTGGCGGTCTATGGAGCGGCGCAGCTTGCATAATTATGGGGTTCTGGCTGATAGACAGCGGATACACCTATCTGGCTATTGGGCTTCTAGCGTACGGATTAGGAGCAATGGCTATCGGTAACACGACCACGATCGCAACGCTTATAGGGGTTGACGACAACATACTGGCTAGCGCTACATCTGGATCGTACACGGGGCGTAGGTTGGGTTCAGCTCTTGGGGCGGTCTTAGCAGCGGCTATTGTTGGTAACAGAATTGGAGAAGACTTCGCCGACGCATATCTCTGGGTATGGGTTCTTGGGGCAGCAGCATACTTTCTTGGAGCCGTCGTTACCTTCCTCTTCTACCCCAAAAAGGACAACATTCTCAAAGAACGAGATATCAAGAGCTTCCCTTACACAGACTGAGAGATAGGAAATCGAGTTCTGATTCTTCCATATCTCGGGTTTGCTATATCGTATGGGCATGGAAGAAAAACGGATAGTTATCACAGGGGCCAGTCGAGGGATCGGACTCGAAATGGCAAGAATACTTATTGGTAAAGGCCACACGGTTTACGGGGCAGTACGAAACCCAGATGGAGCTTCTGATCTTCGTGCAGCTGAACCCGCAGGAATCTTACAACTCGATATCAGCGATCAAAATTCAATTNACTCATTCGGGAAAGANCTATCAGAAACCACAGATGCATTGGACATACTCGTCAACAATGCTGGTATTACCAGCAATGATCTAGGTGCTGATAGAAGACAATGTAACCCTTGGCAGGTTGATACAGAAATAGTCCTTGAAGAGACAAGAATCAATGCGCTAGGGCCCATGATGGTAACAAGAAGCGCNATCGAGCTTCTTGAAGTCGGACAAAATCCTGTCGTACTAAACACATCTTCCCAACTTGGATCGATGATCATCGGAGCTGCGATGCCATTCGATGTCGCCTACAACGTTTCTAAAGCGGCGCTAAATATGATCACCGTTATGTCAGCTTCAACGAACAAAAACGTAGCATTCGTTGCCCTCCATCCCGGCTGGGTAAAAACAGACATGGGAACAGATGCCGCTGAAATGGAAGTTCCTGACGCTGCGGGAGCTATCGTCGATTCCCTCTTGGCACTGACCATCGAAGACTCTGGGCGATTTATCCGCTGGGACGGCACTGACCACCCTTGGTAATGACAACTATTGAGCAGCTATGGCGCTACCCCGTTAAATCCCTCCAAGGAGAACAGATAGAATCTGTGAAAGTAACGGACGTGATTCCCGGCGACAGAGCATGGGGTGTTCTCGACAACGAGAACGGGAACCTGCTATCAGCTAAACGAGAACCAAAACTTCTCGAAGGGGCCGCCAGACTGGTTGATGATGGCTGTGTAATAACGATAGATAATTCAGAGATCCACAGTAGCGACCCTCACATTGATAATGCACTATCGACTTGGCTTAACCGCGACGTACGACTTGGTTCCCCCACGAAAGGAGAACAAGCAACAATCGAAATCGAATGGGATGAAGGACTCGATGAAATTCCTGAAGAGCCAGAAATTTTTGAGTTCTCTACTTCCCCGGGCTGGTTCTACGACTCAAGTTCAAGTCTTCACCTTATAGGGTCTGCGACCCTAGCGATGCTTGACGCCCGCGTTGGAGAAGGAGCCGGCGATGTAAGAAGGTTCAGGCCAAACATTGTCGTCTCGACATCGGANGCTTTCGAAGAAGACGAGTGGGTAGGGAAAGAGCTCTTTCTTGGGGGAGTTTGTGTTGATGTAAAAAAACGGACTGACCGTTGCATCGTGATTACTCGGCCGGTTGGTGAACATCCCGCTTCGCGAAAAACCTTAAAATATCTCAGCAAAAATCATCAACGCGAAGCGGGCCTAAGTCTAGAACCCACAAAAAAGGGAATTATGACCGTGGGTGATTCAGTAGAAATACCTGAGACTAGTTCTAGTTAAATTGTTCCCGTACTGCAGGATTCGTGACAACGTCCGGAAGACTGTCACCTGATGCCCCAAGGGTCGATCCTCCATCAACGNTCAAGGTCTGACCGGTGATGTAGCTTGCTTTCTCTGACAGAAGGAAAAGGACGGCATTAGCGATATCTGTGGGTTCCCCTCGACGTTGAAGCGGAATCCTCTGAGCAACTTCTTGAACGTCGCCCTGGCCGGCCCGCGGTGTTTTCACGGTTCCTGCCGCTACCGCATTGACCCGAATACCATGTTGGCCCCACTCAGCTGCCATGGTCCGAGACATAGATTCCAGCCCCGCTTTTGCAGCTCCATAACCGGCAAGGAGTGGAATAGCCCGTGCGGCGATAGACGAAATATTGACGATTGCCCCTGGTGAAGATTTTTCTATTAGAGAGGATGCGACCTCGCGACAGCTAACTAGGGCATAACGAAGATTTCTTGAAAGGATTCGGTCAAAGGTATCTAGTTCACAATCTTTTGTCTTACTCCAGTCTGTTACTCCGACCCCGCCAACAACATTGACCAGAAACTTCACTGGGTCTTGGGTGGCCAAAATTTGATTAAGTACGTTAGAAAAAGCTGATTCATCGGTNACATCTGCGAAATATGGCTGAATCGACCCTCTCAAGTCTTTCCCTTCTTCAATGACCTCTTCCGCATGGCCTTTGTCGTAGGTGACGATATGGAGTTCCGCTCCAGCGTCTGCGAGAGCTAAGGTAATCGCTGATCCTATGCCCCCACCGGCGCCGCCTACAACAAGTGCCGTTCCCCCTGTTAGATCAAGTGTTGGTAGGTCGCTCACAATGTCACACTATATGAACCGAAGGATGTGTTCATATTCGCCCCGTGCTTAGAATTATTTCAGTCGTTAGGGTGGCCTTCCTGATCAGTTTCTCTAAGCTCATGATGTGGAATTAATAATCGTTAGACACGGAAGACCTAACCGCGTAGAAAATGTTGAGGGGACTGCGGACCCCAGCTTGACCGATATCGGGCATGCACAAGCGGACGCTGTTGCGAACTACTTATGTGATCTAGATATTGATTTGATCGTTTCTTCTCCTATGCTTCGGGCGCGCCAAACAGCTCAACCTCTTGTCGAAAAGCTTGGCATGGATTTAATGATTGTTGATGATTTAGTAGAGATTGACAAAGACAGCGATACGTACCTTCCGATGGAGGAAGTCAAAGCTAAGGGGGGCGATGAATGGCAAGCAATCGTCGATGATCCGGACAGTATGCATGGCGATGTCGATATCGATGCGTTTGCTGATCGAGTTTTTACGGCATTTGAAGAAATAATCACTAACAACTCCGGAAAGACTGTTGTGGCATTCTGCCATGCCATGGTTGCTATGTCCTTTCTCCAACGAACACTTGGATACGAAGACCGGTATGGTTTGCGGATCGACTATGCCAGCATCACTCGTGTCCAAGCCTCGCGAGCTGGAGTACGGTCGGTTCGATCAGTGAACGAAACTATGCACCTTGGAGATAACGTAATCATCACGCCATAGATCTGATCTGAGAAGATAATCAATGTCGGCTAAAATGAAATTTCTAACCACTAGCACTAAGTTTAGCTTATGCATGCAGCCCTGATCACTGACCAAGAGACTATCGAATTCGTCGAATTTGAGCCTATCGACCCCGAAAGTAATCAGGTTGTAGTAGACATCATATTCTGCGGGATTTGTGGAACTGACATCCATTCGTATCAGAGTCCGGGCCCTGCTTGGCCCTCAACGTGTGGCCATGAATGGACTGGAATTATCTCCAAAACTGGTTCAGAAGTAACCCGAGTCGCTGAAGGAGACAGGGTAATAATCGCTGTTCCTCCTTCCTGTGGTTCTTGCTCCGCATGCCTCGCTGGCCAAATGAGCAAATGCCAAACAGTGTTAACGGCAATGGTTGGACGGGGGCCTTTTGAAACACCTCATGGTGGCTTCGCTAAACAGCTCACCATTCACCACGGTCGCGTTGTTCCAGTGAAAAACCCTGACTTAACGGACGAACAAGCAGCCCAGATTGAACCCGCAGCTATTTGTTTTCACGCTGTGCGCGCCACTGCCCCACGATTAGGTGAAGTAGCGGTGGTGCAAGGTGCCGGACCAATTGGACTAAGTACCTTGCAATGGGTTCTCGCCGCCGGAGCCGGAACCACTATCGTCGTTGAACCCAATGAAACTCGAAGGAATCTAGCCTTAACCCTTGGAGCCCATCACAGCATTGATCCAAGCGACGCAAGAGAATTCGTTGCCGAACACACCGGAGGGCTAGGTGGAGACGTCGTTTACGAATGCGCAGGGATCCCGGCGACAGTTCAATCCGCCGTTGATTTAGCACGAAGAGGAGGGAGAGTTTCCTTAATTGGGCTAGCAATGGGGGATGCCCCGATGAGCCCACGTCAGTGGCTTAACAAGGAAATAACAGTTTCTGCGGCACTGGGGTACACGCACGAGGAATTTGAAATGACAATGGGGTATGTGAGTGATGGCAGGATTGATTTAGATGCTCTGCACTCTGGGACCGTGGACCTATCAGACATAGCAGATACTTTTGCAGAGTTAGCTACAGGCCAATCTGAACACACGAAAGTTCTCGTTCGGCCATGACATCCATTCGGTAAGCGAGGGTCAAGATGAAGATAGAATTCTGGGTTGATCCCATATGACCGTGGTGTTGGGTTACGGCCAGGTGGGTCGTTGACGGAGTTCAGCCTCATCGTGATTTATCGATCACGTGGCAGCCAATAAGCCTCTACTTCAAAAACAATCCCGATAAAGACAACAAACGTTACTCTTGGTATGAGCGTTCCCATAATTTACTGCGTGTGATGGAATCCATTCGCGAAATCGAAGAAGATGAAGCTGTCCAAAGTTACTACTGGGAGTTGGGACGAAGAATCCATCACGATAGAGATTTCCTTGACTTTGATCTCAAAGATGTGCTCAATTCAATCGGAGTCAGCGAGCAACACCTCGCAGCATATGAGGACTCCTCCTTCGATGAACAAATCCGGTCCCGAATGGATGAGGGTATCGAACTCGCTGGTGATGACATCGGAACGCCTATAATCGCCTTTAATGATACCCAAGGAGAAAAAGTCGGAATATTTGGCCCTGTCATCACCCGAGTACTTGAACAAGAAGAGAGCCTGAAAATATGGGATAGTGTAGTGACTCTGACAACTACACCGGGGTTTTGGGAATTGAAACGGACCAGAAAAGAAGGTCCTGATTTTGGAGAACGGCCATGACAAACAACGATTCAGTTGTAACCGACAAATTAGCTTTAGCGGAAACAATCTACCTTTATGCACTAGGGATAGATACTAAGGATTTCATTCTCTACCGGTCTATCTTTGCTGACCAAGTAGAAGTTGACTTTTCATCGTATGAAGGATCATCTGTTACCGAGCCGAGTATATTGTCTGGCGATCAATGGGTCCGAGGTGTCCAACCGCTTTTCACAGGATTAGCGGCAACTCAGCATACAATGACGAACCCTTTGCCAGTTCTAGATGGGGATTCAGCAACTTGCCGCATGTACATGCAAGCCCACCATGTATATGAACCAGATAAAGAAGATTCTTGGTTTACTCTTGGCGGATTCTATGACGACTCTCTTGTCCGAAGTGACCTATCCCCCACTGGTTGGCTTCTTACCGGCGTAAAGCTCACTGTGCTTTGGAGGAAGGGCGACCACTCGATCATGGCTTTAGCCCGAGAAAAAGGCCGCGAATCCCTAGCGAATTAATTGCCATTACCTCCAGATCCTCCTTACAGCTACTTTTATATTTTGATTTAGACGGAATCCTGCAGGATGCGTATGATTCCTAAAGAACAAGGAGAAGCCATGACAGGAAGAACTTTTGATTTTGAAACTGAACTAGATGAAATGCACCGCGCCGTCCTAAGTGTGCTTCCAGAGAAACTATTGGACCTGACAGATATCTCCGCTACAAGGGAAGGCATTGAGGAACTCTTTTCTCAAATGCCGGCTTTTGAACAGCCAGACGACATCTCTATAGAGGAAGTGAAAGTTCCAGGCCTTAACGGAGATCCAGACGTGCGCGTAAAAGTCTACAAACCCGCATCGCTTCTTCCTGAAGCGCCTGGACTGTTGTGGATACATGGTGGCGGAATGGTACTTGGTACAGCCGATTGGGACGACGACGTGTGTACCCCCATGGCTAAAGCACATGAATGTGTGGTGGTTTCAGTTGATTACCGCCTGGCGCCTGAAGATCCTTGTCCTGCCCAGTTGCATGACTGTTACGCTTCGCTGAAATGGTTTAGTGAAAACGCTAGCAGCTTAGGGGTATCATCTGAACGGATCGCTATCGGCGGCGCTTCAGCTGGCGGTGGGCTTGCAGCTGGCACAGCCCTAATGGCCAGAGACAACGGTGGTCCAAATTTGATCTTCCAACTTTTGGTTTTCCCAATGCTCGATCACCGGAACGAGACCCCAAGTAGTTTCGGTACTTCGGATACTCGTGTCTGGAATCGAGAAGCAAATATAGCCGCTTGGAAGGCGTATCTTGGTGGAGCTGATGAGGTAACCCCATATGCCTCTCCTAGCATTGCAAACGACCTGTCTGGCCTACCGGCGGCCTATGTCAACGTTGGGACACTGGACATATTCGTAGACGAAGACATTGAATACGCAAGGCGTTTATCTCAAGCTGGCGTTCCTGTAGAACTTCATGTCTACCCTGGAGCCTTTCATGGAAGTAACGGGTTTGTCGCAGACTCCCCTCTTTCCATGCGATGGGCTGCTGATCAGACTGCTGCGTTGCAAGCAGCCTTACATCCCTCGACCTAGCTTTATTTCCTGATGATTAATCTTTCTGGCAAGGTTTTCATAATCACAGGTGGGAACGGGGGCATCGGACTCGGCCTAGCTGAAGGGATCGCCGATGCTGGTGGTTCTATCGCTATATGGGCTCGAAACACGGAAAAAAGTGAAGCTGCGGTCAGTAATTTGCAGAAACGAGGCGCTGAGTCCCATGCGTTTACTTGTGACGTCAGTTCCGAAGAAGATGTACAGCGATGTATGCAGGAAACGCTCAATGAATTTGGGAGAGTTGACGGGCTGTTCGCAAACGCTGGACGCGGAGGTACCGGCACCCCGTTCGTAGACGTGAGTCTTGAAGAATGGCGGAAAATTATGGCCGTTAATCTTGACGGAGTTTTCCTGACTTTACGCGAGGCGGCACGCCATCTGATCGATCAAGGAACTGGCGGAAGTCTTGTTGCCGTATCGTCAACGTCAGCAGTCCACGGAGCTGGAGGTAACGAAGCATACGGAACCGCGAAGACAGGTGTAACTGGGCTCGTCAGAGCACTCGCCGTTGCGTTAGCCCGCCATCAGATTAGGGCCAATAGTCTCTTACCTGGATGGACAATAACGGAACTCGCAACACCCGCGTATGAGAATGACCGTTTCCGTGAAGTGACAACACGGAGAACTCCTGTTCGCCGATGGGCGGACCCTAGCGAATTTAGAGAAATTGGGGCTTTCCTTGCAGACCCCTCACAAACTTTTCACACCGGCCAACAGGTGTGTTTGGATGGTGGATATACGATTTTCTGAGTATTTGTGGCACAAATCACAACTTGAAATCGCATAGGGTTCGTAGCCGAAGCCTTAAGTATCGCTACGGTTGGTACTTATGTCTGAACGACCTAAACGTGGGACTACCCGTGAAGCGCTAGCTGTCACCCCCTTCAGACGCCTCTATATTGGGTCATTCCTATCGGGTATTGGGCGTTGGATGCAAACAACAGCGCTCGGTGTTCTTGCATGGGAAATAAGCGGCTCAAGTGAATACCTCGGGGCAATTATCTTTGCGAATTTAGGCCCACTTGCCCTCCTAAGTCTTCTGGGAGGGTCGCTTGCTGATACGGGCAATAGGCGAAATATTCTTTTCCTCTCTCAGATTTGGCAGCTAGCGTGGACGGTGGTTCTGACGATAAACGTTGTAGATGGTGAGATCGGGCAAAGAACACTTCTGGTTTTAGTTTTTATCATCGGCCTCGGTCAAGGAATTTACGCCCCGACTTTCACGTCGGTTATCCCTGAACTTGCCGGACGAAATAACCTCCAAGCAGCTGTGGCCTTGAATTCGATGTCGATGAATGGCGCTCGAGTTATTGGGCCTGCTTTAGGGGGATGGTTGACTAGCCGTTTCGGCTTTGCAGAAGTCTTCGGATTAAACGCAGCAACGTACCTCTTCGTTCTCGCAGCAATAATGTTCACTCAAATCCCTGAGACAACTGCGGAACCAAAAAGTCTGGGAGATCGCCTTCTTGGCGGATTTAGAATTGCTAGGCGCGCGCCCCAAGTTGGAAGCCCTCTAATCCTGATGTCGTTATTTTCGTTCTTCTGTCTTCCCTTTATCGGCCAACTTCCAGCTATCGCTGAAGTAAACATGGATATTGACGCCAAAAGCACACAATATGGATGGTTTTATGCAACGTTTGGCTTTGGCGCGCTTTTCGGCGCTCTCCTCGTCGGGACCGTCCTGTTGCAAGCTCGTAGAGATCTACTGATCAGATTTTCGCTCGTTTCATTTGGCGTGACGCTCGCATGGCTCGTTTCCCTCCGATCGATTAACACCGGTTACTTCGCTATTTTCTTGGTTGGCTTGTGTTACCTTATTCTGCCGACAACGCTAAGCACGTACTGGCAGGAGCACGTAGATGAGAACATACGTGGAAGAATTGCCGCTATCTGGGTGCTTTCCTTCGGGGGAACTGTTCCTTTCGGGAATTTGATTGCAGGTCCGCTGATAGAGGTAACATCGGTATCAGCGATTCTTTACTCAAGTGCGATCATCGCCGTTCTTCTCGGTGGGCTCTTTAGATTAAAGTCCGGCCCCATAATCGGAGAAGACATCCTCTCTAACGGGCAGAATTAGGTACTATCTGCCTCATTCATGTAATCCCGATAATAGGTGATGCATCCGTCTTTGACGCGGTAGACGCCATCACCCTCTCGGTGCCCGTCGTCCGAGGTGAACGACCACTGAGCCCAAGCAGTGTGGTCATCTCCTGCAAGTTCTTCGAGGCGAAATCTGCCATTGATCGAAGCCACGACCCTATTCATCTTCTCCAGAAATTGAGATATTTCAGACCTTCCGTTAAATGTCCCGAAAATCGGATCGTCAAAAACGGCGTCTTCTGAAAACATGTGAGCCGTGAGGGTGTAATCCCCCGAATCCTGATTAGACCAGAATTGTTTTATCACGTCGTATGCTTCACCACCCATAGAACCCCTCCTTCGATATTTTGCCTACACGTGTAAGCAACCTTATGTCTAGTTAACTTGTTTTTCTTGGCCCTCCCAATATGGGGCACGTAGCTTGTACTTTTGAAGCTTGCCGGTCGCCGTTCGTGCAAGTTCATCACGGAATTCAATCGACGTAGGGCATTTATAATGGGCTAATTTCTCTCGGCAATAATCAATAAGTTCCTGCTCAGTTACTTCACTCTCAACAACGACCAGGGCCTTCACGGTTTCTCCCCACTTTTCATCAGGAACGCCGATAACAGCAGCTTCAGTTACGGCCTCATGGGAGAATAGGGCATCTTCAACTTCAATAGAAGAAACATTCTCCCCACCTGAAATAATGACATCCTTTTTCCTATCAGCGATAGATACGTAGTTTCCATCATCTACATATCCGCCATCACCCGTATGGAACCAGCCGGAACGAATAGCATCATCTGTCGCTTCAGGTTGATCCCAGTAACCCTTTAAGACATGATTCGATCGGGCGAGAATCTCACCGTCATCAGTAACTTTTATCTTCACACCAAGTGCTGGCGCTCCAGCACGGCCAAGCAACTGTGCCCGTTCTCCACTGGAAAGCTGGTCCCATTCTGTTCTCCCACGCGACATCGTTAAAAGAGGAGCTGTCTCGGTAAGGCCGTAGATCTGAATAAATTCCCAACCCAATACTGTTTCTACCTGCTCAATTATTGAGGTTGGCGGAGGAGCTCCAGCAACAACGATCCTTGTTCGGCCAGCCCCAGGAATTTCCCCTTCCCATGTTGCAGCAGCGTCAAGGATCGCAGCAACAACAGCGGGGGCACCACACATCAACGTCACGCCGTGCTTTTGAACTCGTTGAAGGATTTCCTCACCGTCGACTTTACGTAAAACAACTTGCGGAACTCCCATCGCAGTTAGTGCAAATGGCATCCCCCACCCATTGCAATGGAACATCGGCAATGTATGCAGATACACATCACGGTCATTCACTCCCGCCTGCCACCCAAATATTGCAGCGTTTGTCCACAGCATCCTATGTGTCATCTCGACACCTTTAGGTCTCGCCGTCGTTCCACTGGTGTAGTTAATCGTTGCGGTGGCGTTTTCATCCTCATCCCACTGTTCAGGTTCTCCGGATACAAAGATCTCACTATCAGTATCAGCACCTAGAACAATCAACTTCTTTACCGATATGTCCTTCAAAGTGTTGGCTAATTCTGGATCAACGAGTAACACTTCTGCACCTGAGTGTTCAACTATGTACTGTATTTCTTCAAGGTTTAAGCGAAAATTAATAGGTACACCGACCCTCCCCCAAGCAGCTGTCCCAAAAAGAAAGGAAAGCATTCGCGACGCGTTTTGCGATACAAGGCCAACGCGGCCACCTAGTGAAACGCCCATCTGTTCAAATCCCTTAGCCATTGCCTTTGCCCGACTAGCAAATTCCCCATAAGTGAGTTCTGGAAGAGGTTGCGCCGGCTGATTCGGCTCATCAATGATTCCGGTACGATTGCCGTAGACGAGACGAGCCCGATCTATATGATCTTTGACGGTTAATGGAACAAGCATTCCGGTGCTCCTTTTGGATTATCCAGTATTGAAATTTTAGACGG
This sequence comes from Acidimicrobiaceae bacterium, assembly GCA_002715405.1. Lineage (GTDB taxonomy): Bacteria > Actinomycetota > Acidimicrobiia > Acidimicrobiales > UBA8592 > UBA8592. The sequence continues at coordinate 4,420 of PAZD01000041.1, read as the reverse complement.
TACATCTCATTTCGTCAGATCGTCAAGCACAACTCGGCGACATGTTAAAAACATATTCTATGAAATTCATGGATTACATATCAGACTTCCTATCGTGCTAATTTTGTTAAATGAACGCACCAAACATTCTTCTAATAGTCGCAGATCAAGAACGCCAAAGAGACTGGATTCCTGAGGGTTTCTCACTACCCGCCAGGCAACGCCTCATGGACCAAGGCCTAGAGTTCACAAGATATTACACGCATACATCCCCATGCTCACCAAGCCGCGGGACATTATTTACAGGTCAATACCTTCCCGTCCATGGAGTTCTAGAAAACTGCATAATGCCCGCAAATGGGGAACTGTCCACTGACGCCCAAACGCTCGGGAAACTTTTCCGTTCTAAGGGCTATTACACGGGCTACAAGGGTAAATGGCATCTTGCCCCAGTTGCATTCCCCGATATGGACGCTTATGGGTTCAGCGACTGGGAAGGTAACGATAAAGCATTTTGGGGCCAGGCTGGAAGTGGCGTTGAATTTGATGAACCGATTGCTCGTTCTGCTGCCCAGTGGATAGAGGACAGAAGGGACGAGTCAAACCCTTGGTTCTTGTCAGTAGGCCTCGTCAATCCGCATGACATAATGTGGTTTCCAATGGACCAACCTTGGTATCAGGAAGAAAATCCTGAAAAGGTCAACGCATTAAAAGAACGGTATGCGACCTATGACTGGGGGCGAGAGGACCCTCTTCCAGCTTTCAACCTCCCATACGAAGAGTGGACTACAGAACTTCCAGAGAATTTCGATGATGACCTGCATTCTAAGCCTGATGTCCATAGAAGATTCATGCATGAAATGTCGAGATCAAATGGATGGTTAGACCCAGCTGACAGGCCAAAATGGCTTCGGCTACTCGATTATTACCTGAAGTTGCATCAGATGAGCGATGAGAGCTTATCTTTGATTCTTGATGCGTTGGATAAAACCGGCGCTTGGGACAATACCGTAGTTATTTTTACGGCTGACCATGGTGACCAATGCGGATCACATGGCCTTCGTTCAAAAGGCCCATGGAACTATGAGGAAACCATGAAAATACCCTTGTATGTGGTTGCGCCTGGTGTTACTTCGCCAGGAACTGTAACCAATGCAATGATGAACCCTATCGATCTCGCAGCCACTATATGTGAACTTGGTGGAATTAACCCAGAAGAAGCGGATTTACCTGGCCGGTCGATGCTACCCCTTTGGCAGAACCCATCGCTTAACGGGAGGGACTATGTCCTATTTGCCCAAGACTGGGCATGGTATGACGGCCTGTTGAATACAAGGTATGCCAGTAGAGGAATCTTTGACGGACGCTACAAATACTGTCGATACTATGGTGTGGGAGGCTCCAGTACTACGCGAGGCACCCCCATAGAAGGGCCGAAGATATTCACAGAGGATGCACACTTTGATGATCAGGAGCATGAGTTCTATGACCTTCATGAGGACCCCCATGAATTAGAGAACCTCGCTATGGACCGAAGCCGAAGAACGGAAGTACGAGAATGGTACGAACGTCTTCGTGAAGCTGAGGCGGCAGAATTTGTCTCGCTTCAGGGTCAAGCGTGATCTACCCTCCACCTTTTCCAACATCTATTGATCAAGTGACCGATGCGTTTCTTGGCGGTGCGATTGGATCAAAAGTATCGGGCTTTCAAACCGAACGAATCGGGGAAGATCGGGGAATGCTCGGAGAAATCTTCAAACTCGAGATCTTTTTCATAGACGACACGAAAGATCCTCTAACAATTGTGGCTAAATTTGCGGCCATGCGCGAAGAGACTTTAGCGTTAGCGAAACGCGGTGGAACGCATGAACGAGAACTCCGGTGTTATGACGAGCTACTTGCTCCTACACCAGTAAATGTTCCGGAAATGATTGGGTCATGGTATGACCCAGAAACTGCGGAGTTTCTTTTACTTCAGGAAATGATTGATGCGGATATCTCTGTCGATCAGATTGCGGGCCTTTCAGAAAAGCAAGCTCAGCTCGTTATTACAGAAATGGCGAAGTTACATGCGTTCTGGTGGAGGGACCCTATTCTGAATACAAAGCCCTGGTTGCCGCGATTAGATGATCAGCGGCGGCGAATCAACCTAACAACAGTTACCAAAAATGGATGGAATAAGTTATCAGAGCTACTACATGGAGAGATTCCATCAACCATCAGTTACGAAGCGGAATATCTTGCCGAGGAAGTCGATCGGATGCTGTGCCGAACGGCAGAATTCCCTTCGACATTTGTTCATAGCGATTTACGGGCAGATAATCTACTATTTTCAGCAGATGGTTCATCCGTTGCCGTAATCGACTGGCAAGGTTGTTGCATAGCCCCGCCTGCTTTTGATTTTACCTATTTCCTGATTCAATCCATGACGATAGAGGATCGACAACGGCATGAAGAAGATCTCCTTCGTTTCTACATGGAAGAGATGAATCGCTTCGGCCTCAAAATAGATCTCGATAATCTACGCGAAGTCTACAGATCATCACTGGTTTATAGTCTTGCTATTGCCTGCGCAGTGCCGCTGATAAACGATACTGCGATTCCAAGGGTTCGTGAGCTGGGAATATCTATGGGGACACGGTCGATTCAAGCCCTTCTCGACCATAACCAAATCTAGAATTCATAAATCCGTTAAGAGAGTTCAGCTTTTTCGAGGTGTCCGATCCTCTCTAGCTTCTTAAAATTACGAATCAGCTAGAACTTTGAGCACTTTGATTATTACCTCACCGCTTCCAGCAATTTCTTTCTCACGAAAATGACGCTCAAAGAACCACCCCATGATCAGGGCCCGAAGAAATTCTCTCCCTTCTTCTATCGAGAATCCCTTAAGTTCTCCGGTTCGAATTCCGAGAGTAGCCAGTGCAGTAAATGTCTGGTCTTGGAAGTTTGTTCTTCGGTCAAGAAGCGGGAGGAATTCCGGATATAAGCGCGCTTGAATCGGGGCAGCAGCAAGAAAGTTGCTATGGTGCGGCATCCGTTCAGTCAAAGTTCTGCTTTTTTCAACGAGCGCATAAACAGCATCAACCAGTGTTGATGTTTCGAGATCTTGACTCACATCATTCCAAACTGTGTTTGCTGAGTCTTCAAAAACTTCTATATAAAGCCTAGTTTTTGTTTCATAGTGGTTATAGATAGCGCTGGGGGCAAGCTGGGCCTTCGTTGCTATTGAAGCAATCGATGCTCCATCGTATCCTTTTTCGCTGAATTCTTCGCGGGCGATCGATATGATCCGACGCCGTGTTGCAACACTAGAGACGCCTGGAGGTCTTCCTCGCTTCACCATTACTACTAAATTCAGTTTCTAAAGAGAGACAACTTTTCCTCGAGCCTCAGTGTCCTGCCATCTGAGAAACCTTCGCTCCATCATTCCAATGATGAAATTAAAGATAAGAGCGAGACCGGCAAGAATAGTAATTAATCCAATTGCTTTGCCCATACCAAAGTTATTTGTCTCGTAAAGTAACCGCTGGCCTAAACCTCGTTTAGATACGATGAATTCTCCGAGCACAACTGCAAGTATCGAATAGATCGAAGAAAGGCGAAGCGCTCCAAATAATGGGCCAAGAATACCTGGGATGACGACAAATCTAAATTTTTGGAATTGCGTTGCACCCATGGAAGTCGCCACAACATCAAGATCCGGATCTACACCGGCCACCGCAGCTTGGACAGGTATTTGAACAATGAAAAAAACAATTATTGTCGCCAACGCAACTTTTGATGCTATATCAACCCCGTACCAAAGGATAAGGATCGGAGCGAGTGCGATCTTTGGAACAGCATTCGCGAAGATAAGAAAGGGAGACATCACTTTCGCTGCTCTTCTGAAACTCCCTAGGAGAAGCCCGACGGTAAATCCCAAAGTGGATCCAATAACAAAACCATAAATGGCTTCCTGTAATGTCACCCAGAAATCACCCCAGAACAGTGAATCATCCCAAATATCTAGTAAAAAATTCCAGGCTTCGCTGGGTACCCCTTGAAATAAGGGAATAATTTCCGGAAAGACTTGATAGTCCCAACCGAGGAAAGAGAAAGGGCTTCCTCCTTTAAAAATCCAGCGTGATTCCCACGCCCAAATAATTAGGACGAAAAGAGCTATCCGGACAAATTGAATTGGAAGGTCAACGGCTTTAAGAATTCGCTTCCATCTTGGTGTTTCGATGACCTTTGACATGTCGAAACGTTCTGATTTGATAGTTGAATCTTGAGAATTGTCTTTTTCGTCGTTACTTGGTTCAGGTGAGGATGTATCAGATGATTTCATCACGAAGTTCCTTCCATATCCTATGCTCAGCTTCTTTGAATTTATCATCAAAGCGGAGCTAATCAATTATTCTTGGCCGAGGTAGATCGATGATCGTATCGCTTTTGATTCGAC
>PAZD01000040.1 GCA_002715405.1 Acidimicrobiaceae bacterium | reverse complement strand
TACAAGCAGAGGAGGGTGTGGAGGTTTTAATATTCTAACTCTTATTAGTAGTTATCTATACAATGATCATCAAGAATTTCTATCCATTCTCATAAATATAATTTTAATATGGTTTATTGTGAATATGGTTATCTTAGTCATTGTAATTGTCAATAAAGAACTAGATACATGGACCCCTATCCCAATAGAGGATACAACAATGAGAGGTTCTGTTTAATAGTAAATTTGACAAGATATTTGGTTGATATTTTTTTATTAATAAATGGGAACGGAGGGCATTCTTGTTATAAGTATGGAATAGAAGAACTAATCATTTCATATATAGATTTAAATGAAAAATACTATGATAATAAAATTTAATTTAAAGATTAGAGAATAAGAGGATGTATAATTATGGGATATAAAAGAGAGAAACATTTATTAGAAATAGAGGCAGGATACAATTTAATTTACGAGAGATTACTGAAGGAAGCTAGGATATGGAATAATAGTGGTCAGTATTGGTTGGCGAATGAATCTATGAGAAAAGCGAAACAACTTTTAAATGGTAATGTCGAGGGTTGTGAAGCTGCGACGAGAACCGAGATTTTTTTTTATAATAAATATACTGGACGTATCGGGAATGATTTATGATAATTTATAGCTATTCGCAGAACAAGAAAGAGGAAAAGAAGAAGAAAGGACGAAAGCGTAAATAAATATATTTGTTATAGTATATGAGAATAGGAATTATAACAGGTAAGACTGATGAAATATCATTAGATAAAGAGATAAATGATAAAGTCGCTAAGAAGCATTATTATTATGGATCAGTCCATACGGATGCTGCGTTAGCATATACGATGAGAGATAAATATCCGAATGTGGATGTTGATGTGATAATGCCGAATGAATTATCTGATAAGCGATTACAAAAAAATGATATTAATTATGCGGTTGGATATGATTTAATCAATGCGGTCAATAACGATCCATATATAAAAAAGTTCTCTGGTGAGGATGGATATAAGAAATTAGATGATATATATTATAAAAAGGCAAATAGGATATTCCCTTCGTATGATTTTTTAAGTTTTATATGGGATAAGAGGAAATATTTGGAACATTTCCGTAAGAATGATATCCCGGTAACACCAAGTATATTTATTACTGGTGATATTAATATTACGACATTAATTAAAAAGGTAGGAGATAGAGGATGGAGTAAGTTTATTATAAAGCCGATTGGTGGGACTATTGCGATCGGAGTTGGTAAGTTTATATTGAGCGAATGTAAAAAAGATAGAGATATATTGATGGGATATTTTGTTGAGAACAATGCGATGTTTAAGGAATATATAGTTCAGGAAAAGATTGATGGATTTATGAAATATGGTGAGATAAAGACGTATTGGATCGATGGAAAATTTTCCTATGCTGTGAATACACCCGGAGCAACATCACCTGATCAAGAATATGAGGTAAAAGAAGTGATCGATAAAAAAGTATTATTAAAATGTGAGGAGATTGGTAAGAATGTAATAAAGATATTACCAAAGATATCATTTAATCGTAAGAGGGTATTACCAGCGATGGTGAGAATAGATTTTACATGTTGTAAAGATAATCGTCGGCATACACCGATTAATTATTTTGTGAATGAGATAGAGTCTGATATAGCTGGAACGTATACGAATTATTCTAATGTGAAGTATCCTATATTGGATGTAATGTCTGATGTATATATAAAAAAGGCGAAAGAGTTATATCCTAGAAAGTGATATTATGACGATCGCAAGCGTTTTGGATAGCATCTTTGAACATTAGAGCTAATTTATCATTTGTTTCATGTTGTTTAAAATTATCAAAACATTCTCTAACTTTTATACATAATGGACATGTACAATTATTTCTTTTTAAAACACGAGTACTATGGTCTTGATATGACGAATTATGGATCGTTTGATTGAAATCATGATCGATAACATCATCTTCTAAATTTTCTTCTTCTGAATTTTCTTCTTCTGAAGTTTCTTTATTAACGATATCATTGGCGATTTCTAATGATTGTTTTATTTCTTCATTTGACATGGGAACCATTAAACGATAGACGAGACCAGCGATAAGTGAATCTGGCGAGAGTTCATTTTCATTGCTATGTTCTGAAACTTTATTCGCAATTTTCATTGCGGAGTCCATTTGACCTACAAATGCTATCATGAGAGAGTTAAGTAATTGATCATCATTATTCATTATAGGAATGGAATAAAAAAAAACGATAGATTGAACATGAATTATAGATCATTGATACTTTGGATAATTTGACATAGTTGTATATAATTATGTTTACTGATATCATTTTGAATTGTTTCGATAATATTCATTGCTTTGTAACATGCTAATTCTTTTTTGTTTTTGTTTTTGTTTTTGTTTTTGTTTTTGTTTTTGTTTTTGATTTGATAATTAAGTTGAGCCCCTTTAATTTTATTTCTTTCCCAGTTGGTGAAAAGGCACGATGATTCTTGATTAATATGAGGAGGTAGTATACCATTAACAGAAACCTGAGCTAATTCGTTAAAGAGGTCAATATCATTATAATTGATAATATAATGATCATCTTTATGATTGGAAGAATTGAAGTTTTTTTCACCGATAATATTTTTAAGAATCGGATAACATCTTTCTGGTAGTTTTTCTTTGAGAGAAGATATATCTTTAAGAAGCCAAGTATTTGGGGTAAAATTGTTTTTTTGAATATATTGCCATTCAATGCGATTGAGGGTACGAACGATTAATTCTTCATTAGTTAGTTCCCTACCATCAACCGCGCCATTACAGGGGAATTTTCCATTAATTGTATTTTCATGTTCTTTAAAATCAAGACAAGTACCATCTGGTATTGATGAGGAACCCCATGTAAAATTTCTTTTCGAAACACAATCAAGACATCCGCATATTGTGATGGTATTATTTTCTAATTCAAATGTGACATTATTTTCGTAGTGATCACATATGGGGAAGTGAAAAACACGATTTATATTTTTATCTTTTAGGAAGATAATATTATTGATTTCATTTTGATTATCAATATGTTTATTGAATAGAAATGTATTTTCTTTTGTGAAAGTTTCACATCTTTTGGTTAAACTTAACATGATTTGAATAGCTATAAAAAAAAATGTTTAAATCGTTTTTTTATTTAGAGTAGACACAAGATACAGAGTTCATGGTCTTTATTTTTTGTGTACATTGGAACTTTCGTATAATTGAAGGTATGTTCTATTTCCTCTGCGATATAGTACATATCAAAGCAATGTTTATTATCACATACACAACCATGGATTCCTTTGATAAGGGTATATTCATCTCCTATATTTACGTTTGCATAGGATGGAAGTGTGATTGCATTGTATTTTTTTTCTTTAAGAGTGATTTTGGGTGGTATGATTTTTTTCATTGATAACTTTACCCAGTAGTTATCAAGATCTTTCCTCAAGCGATCGTATTGTCTTGGATCCATATCTTCTTTTCTTTTTCCGTCCCCCCTGATAGCGAACCCCGATTTTCGGCTCCAGACTTTATCTGGTGAGGAGGGTGCCCTACCTCTACCTGAATTGACGAAAGCACGGAGTGAGTTCATTTTGATTTCATTCATTTTCCTTTGGTGATCTTCGTTTTCTTCTTTTATTTTTTGTTTTACCCATTTAATTTCTTGATCAAGTCTTGAATTACCTGGAGAAGCCCGGAACAAAGGCTTACTTGATCTTACGACCTTATAATCTAATGGAAACTGAATTCCGATCGTCGAGCGACAGCATTCTTCACACAAACCGCATTGTCCTGAGTGACACATCTTCATAATTTAATAATTTTAATAATTTAAAATTGAGTGAATTTTGTAATTCAAATTTAGAGATAATAATAACAAATCCTAATATTTACACATATCATAGAAAATTCTATTATTTTTGATTTATAAATGAGATATTACAATTCGAGTTATAAAAAAAAAAAAATTTGATTGTGTCTAGTAAAAATTAGATAAAGTAACTAAGATAATGGAGGATACTAGTCCTGTTAAAAGCATTGTTAATACTCAGGTGTTACAGGAAACGAACCCCTGGATTACAGATGATATACGGGATCGAATGAGTAGATTTCATAAAGAGGGAATTAAATCTGGATTTGAAAGAGCTGAAAAGAGAAACGAAACTTCTTATTTTGAAAAGACATACAACGAAGGTTGGACTGATTGTATCATTGCACACCGCAACGGATATTGGGGATGTCTTAACTTTAATAATTATGATGTTTGGATAAAGAGTAAACACCCCGAGTTGGCCCATAGTCTATTTTACCCTGATAAATCACAATCGGAAAAAGAGTGGCGTCATGAGGGATGTTAACATTTGGATGAACGAGGGTATGGAAAAAAAAAGCTTACCTTTCTTTTCTTTTTTTGTTTTTGTTTTTGTTTTTGTTTTTTGTTTTGTTTTAATGATGGAATGTGACATCCCTACCATTTTCTTTTTTCCATTTTTCGAATTCCTCGAGAGCGATTTTCGAGGTGGGATCTTCTTTGATTTTGTTGCTTGCCCAGAGGATCCAGCCTCCGATGGTACAGAGGATTGATGCGAGGAAGACCCCCATAAGAGCGACATGTGTCGTTAGTAGCGAGACGCATGCTGGTGAACCGATTGACCAGATGTGTGACCACCAACCTGAGAAACCTGAACCGATGCAGTTAGTTGCGTACATGTAACCCGCGCCCCATTCCATGACAGATACACCTGTGAGCCATGTCGTCTTGACAAGTGTAGCGATCACGAAAGGTTTTGCCACCATCCAGCAGATCGTGCCATATGCTTTGATCGCGAGAGCCCCTCCCCATGCCTTTGTCGCGAGCCCAGCCAGTACAGGAACAACAGCAAATGCTTCAGCAGAACCAACAAATGTCAGGAACAGGAGAGAGGAAAGAAACTTCATTACCAACGTACCTTTTTTTGAGGAATTGAGAAAGGAGATTTCAAATTTGAGGAAAAGTTAACCTGATCTTTAAATTTGAATTTCCTTTTACTTAAGGAAAGTAATAACATACGAGGTGATTAACTACGAATGACGTCGATACCTACTCCTGCGAACCGGGAGATGTTTCGTGGCCTTGCCTTGTGGGAACCATCCAAGATGAAGAGGTGGAAGCAGGACCTCTCTATCAGAGCTGGGCAGGCCTTCAGTCGGATGGAGAAGCGATGGGGGCAGGGGATGGGGCAGAGTGGGTGGGATGAGCGGGATGGCCTGGGGTTCTTCCATGAGGGACGGGATGAGGGCCAGGTGGACAAGCGGTGGTCTGAGTGGGCTACACCTGTATTCCGTCTGGGGAGCAGGTCTTTCTACATGGGGTTGGCTCGACTCTTCGACGAGATGAACGAAGAGTTGTCTCGGACGAAGGCTGATCTGAGGGAAGCGAAGGCTGATCTGGAGAAGGTGGAGTGGCGGCCCGGAGTGGGGTGGGTGGATAAGGAAGAGTGGGAGACGCTGGAGAAAGAGAAGGAGAATCTGGCGAAGGAGAAGGCTGAGCTGGAGAAAGAGAAGGAGAATCTGGCGAAGATCGATGCGGAGCTGTCCAGGAAGATGGGCAACTGGCTCGAAGAGGACGCGCATCTGGTCCGGGCCCAGAATAAGCTGGAGAAAGAGAAGGAGGATCTGGCGAAGGAGAAGGCTGATCTGGAGAGGTTTCGTGAGCACCTGGACGCCATCGCCCCCATCTGCGAAGAGGAGTGGAAGGGTTGGGTGGGTGAGGATGTTACTCCTTCTCGCAGGGAGATGTTGGATGACGAAGACGAGCCACCAAAGACATGGTGGGAATTGGCGGAGAGGTTGGAAGAACATGTGGAGGCCAATGACGATGTTTACGAGCAGCTTCTATCATTTGCGGATGAGACGGTTGAAGAGTTGAACCAGATGAAGGAGAATGTGAAGCTTGTGTTGCGGTCGAATGATCGCCTCAGAAAAGAGTTGAAGACAAGCTCGGCACCTCCGCTACCGATTGCGCCCGTACGGGGTGCCGAGCTGGACGGCCGGGTGGATCTACAATGTCCTTTCGCTGAGAAGGAGCAGGCGAAGAGGCTTGGAGCTTCCTTCGACTGGTCGAGGAAGGTGTGGTACGTGCCCGCTGGGCGTGACTTGATCCCTTTCTTTCGCTGGCTGCCTGAGGATTGTGGGATCAAGGGCTCGCTCAAGAAAAAGGTGAAGTGGGGAAGCAAGGGCGAGGGAGAGAATAACAAAAAGGAATAACTGATATAAACTGGTGAGTGTTGGTGGCACAGATAAAACAAAAAACAAAGCAAGTTGAAAGACAAAAAAAATTTTTTGTTTCCTTTCTTGGTAATGATTACATTATTTATGAAGGAAAAAAGATACATCTAGTATCTAACCAGATGTATCTAATTTATTGTTTTTATATTTTTTTTTGTCTTTCAGCTTGCTTTTTTTTTTGTCTTTCAGCTTGATTTTTTTTTGTTTTATTTGCGACAAACACTTGAAAGTGCTTGGATGATAGGCACGTGTTCACCAAACTCTGCCCTCCATCTCAGGACGCCACCTGCGAGTCGGAGAGTTTTCTTTGCTTTCATGTGTTGGTCCACTTTTTCAAGGTCCCATTTTTCCACGAAAGATTTTCCATACTTCCATGTCGCGGTGTGATAGTTGTCACCGACGTATGTGATTTGTAGAACTTGCGGTGCCGTGTAGATATCGTAGTAGATGGATTCGCACGGATCCCTCTTTGTGTCCACGACACCTATATCCACCTTCACACCCATTTCTTCGAGAGGTCCATCTTTGGATGGTTCGATCGGACGACCCTTGAGAACACCACCATCGCCACAGCTATGGCGCATCAGGTGTTCAAGGTCAGTTTCCAGATCGAAGACATCCATATCCTCTGACATCTCACAGAGCGATAGATTTTCCTCAACTTCCATGGGAACAGGGTTGTCTTGATCGTCGCACCATTCACCTGCCCTCATTTGATGATACATTCCAGTCGGGACACCATTGAGCGATGTCCCTTCAACTTTGCAGCCTTCCAGCGCCCATGCCATGCGATTCTGCGCGACTACATCGTCCACACCCCAGAACACTTTTTCCCTGAGAAAATCTTGCCAGGCTTCGAAGGCATTTTCTTCAGGGATCAGTACTCCTGGGTTCCTTTGTAGATGACATTCCTCAGCTTGTTTGATTTCTTGATCCATTCGTGCCTCACAGATTTTCGAAATCGTTTGATGGATCGTGTCGATGTCGTCACCGCGATCCATGAGTTTTCGAGCAAAGTCAATGTCACTCGCGATCATCCAGTATTTCAGAGCTTCCTCACGAACGATCCCTTCTTGGTCTTGGAAAAGTTGGTTGGATTGGATCGGGAGGTCGGGTACTCCTTCACTTTTTCTCCAGGACGCTTCTCGACGCCTTTCTCTTCTTGCGATCGCCTGTTGGATCCCGAACTGTTCCATGGCGGCCCGGATTTCGAGGTCACAGGACATGATGGACAAGTGCGGGTTACACAGACGAGTATGAGATACCTGAGTCTATGTAATGTAATTTGAAAGAATAAGACAAGGAGAATTCAAATTTTGGTCTGTTCCTAAAATTTGAAATTCATAAGTCTTTAACGAAGTCAATAAAACAATCATAGGGTGTTGTAATCTTTACATCTCCTTATCAACCGATCGCTATGTCTGCCCTCTCTATCGCACAGAGCACGCTGGGTTCTGGGGCATCACCGGACGCACTTGAGCTCATCCGAGCAGTGCGTTTGGCGATGGCCGAGGATCCTGACCTAACGTCGGAAGATCTGGCGGAACACGCCGATGTGAAGAAGTGTTTCAAGGGGAAGGCTCGCCGTCGGCGTGGCGAGCGGAAGAAGACCCCTGCTGCTGCGGACCGCCGCGGAGAGTACGATGAAGAGAAGTGTGATGCCCGAATTTGGCTGGCCGTACCTGGTCAGAAGAACACTGGATACAGCGACATCCAGTGTTCTGCAAAGAAGGTCGATGGTTGTCTCTGTAAGAAGCATGCGAAGCAGCAGGAAGCTGGTCTGCTGTGGTGTGGCATTATTACGGAGGATCCTCCAGAGAACCCTATCAAGGTGGAGGGGAATGGAAATGAGAAGGAGATGATTTGGTATCATGAGGATGGTGATGAAAGTCCCCCTCCTAAGAGACCGAATCTACCTCATGATGTGAAGGAGGCGAAGAAGAAGAAGAAGACCCCTGAGAAGAAGGGTTCTCCTGCGAAGAAGGGTTCTCCTGCGAAGAAGAAGCCGGAGAAGAAGAAGCCGGAGAAGAAGAAGCCGGAGAAGAAGAAGCCGGAGAAGAAGGCTTCTAAGAAGAAGGCTTCTAAGAAGAAGGAAGTCGAGAAGGAGCTCGGCGAGATGAATCCATCTGAAATGTCGATGGCCGAGCTTCAAGCTCTAATGGCTGCGAAGAAGATGATGGAGGTTGTGAAGGAGAAGGAGGATGAGGATGAGGATGATGCTGTCAGTGATGGAGAAGAGACAGATGAACTTCAATCTGACAACGAAGATGGGGAAATGGAGGAGATCAACTTTGAGGGAGTTGAATATCTGATGGATACGGAGAAGAACGTCTTTAACCCAGGCGACATGGAGAAGGTGGGCGAATGGAACGCCGAAGATGAAGACATTGATTGGATCAATGAGGAAGCTGCTGAGGAGCATGCCGAGAAGGCTGAATAATCACGAAAAACAAAAAAAAAACAGAAAAAGATGTAGAAAGACAAAAAAAAAGAGATTTTTTTTATCTTCTATCGTTGAAGCAAATTTGAAAGATACTACAGATATAGTAGACCAAAAGATTAGTGATGGAAATTCAGGATATTTATGAGACCTTTAAGGGTAAGGGTTGGTTAAAGGATGATGTTAAGCTTGATTGTTTCTTAGGCGACGATGACATTATGAGGATATTCGATATACCGAAATTCCGGAAGCCACGAAGAAAGTCTCCTCCAGCGAATGAGAGACAGGGGGTCTATGAGGAGGATAAGTGTCATGCTCGTATTTGGGCGGAGGGTTATGACAGTATTCAATGTGGATTTTCTCAGGTGAACGGGTGTTTTTGTAAACGACATCAGTTGTGTGCGAAAGGTGAGTGGTGGCTTGGGAACATAAATGAGAAAAGGCCTGAGAAACCGGTCCTTTATTCTGAAGCTTATCCTGATGGCCTTGAGCACAATTGGCGAGATACGAAGATGATGGATGAGAAGGACGAAACTAAGAAGGAGAAAGAATCGACTGATGCCCCTAAACGAAGAGGAAGACCAAAGGGGTCAAAGAATAAGAAGAAGAAGCCAAACAATAAGAAGGAGAAACAAGAGATAAGTATGGCTGAATTGGAGGCATTAATTCAGAAGAAGCAGGAGGAGGGGTAATGAATATATTTTCTGTGAATGTATTTTTTATATTGTAGATATTAATGAAACGAAGAACGAAGCGAAGGACGAAGAAAAAGACTAAAAAAAAGAGGTATAGTATAAAGAATGCTCGTATGGTTTCAAGGAAGAGGTATAATGTCCTTTTAAAGAAGAAGAGGAGGACCCGAAAGGAGAATAAAGATTTAGATCGTGCTTTGTTTGTAAATTATTGTAAGTGTGTAAAGAAGCTTAAATATTCAAAGAAGTATGGTAAGGGAGCTGAGTATCCAATATGTATGAATAGTATATATAAACAGCGAGGTATAAAACCTCCTTCAGGAGTGACAAAGAAGTGTAAGAGGTATACTTAAGATATCTTAAATCAAAATTTGAAAAAATTTAATTCTTAACATTACAAATAGAAAAAAGGAACAAATAGAATATGAGTATGAATACTGAATTTGCTTCTAATGTCCATGCGTTTACGGAGCGACTTTTCACGGAGATGCTGAATGAGTTTGAAGGACAGGAGGTTGGATCTGACGAGTGTAACCTAGAAACTCTAATGGAATTTCACTTCCCGGACTACAAGCCGGGCGATAAGGTGAAAAAGGCGAAGAAGATTGTGGATCCAAACAAGCCTAAGAGGCGACTTTCTGGTTACACTTACTTTGGCAAGACCCAGAAGGAAGAGATCAACGCAGCGATCCTTGCTGGGACACCTGATGGGGGAGATGCCCCTAAGTATGTCGAGACGCAGAGTAAGCTTTGGAAGGCTCTAAGTGACGAGGAGCGTGCTGAGTGGGGTGTGAAGGCAAAGGAGGCGCATGAGGATAAGTAGGTGTTAGTCTAGTCTAGTTGTAAATTTGATATATTATTTTTTTTATATTAGAAAAATGGGTTTAAAGGAGTTTATAGATAGTTGTCCTTTAAACGAATATAAGTATGAAGAGATCCTTTTGGGAGATAAATTGGGAGAGGGAGGGCAGGCGCCAGTATACAGATGTAAGATAGGTGATCGGGAGTATGCGTCTAAAGTGTATGATACGAATGAGTGGTGTAAAACGAATGATACAATCGATCATTTCTTCGATATGATGGCGGAGGGTTTACAGGTCGGGAAGAAGTTGGAGAAATCGAAGATGAGTATGAAGACGTATGGTTATAGTTATTATGAGGGTGAGGATAATATAATATTTATGATTCTTATGGAATTGCTTGTATGCGATGGTGATTTAAGTAATTATATTGCCGATAGTAATAGGTGGTGGACGGCATGTTATATGAAGAACAATAAGTTAATTCCGAAGGCGTTGACACCTTATATTTATTATAATGAGGATGATGATATCCATTGGTGTTATAGGATGCCTATTAATCAAAAGATACGTATTGTTACTAGTTTAATAAAATCGATAAAGGAGTTACATTGTATTGGGGTAATACATGGAGATTTGAAGACTGCTAATATAGTATTAGAATATGGGGTCAAGCGACAGATGATACGATTGATTGATTTTGATAATTCTCGTATCATCGATGATTATGATGGAACTGGANGTCCAGCTACGATGGGATATTGTTCACCGGAACAGCATAATTATGAGGTGAGTATTAAATCTGATATTTATTCTTTAGCGGTGGTAATAATTGAGGTGTGGGTGGGTGAGATATGGTATGATGGCGAAAGTTTTAGTGAATGTCGAAAAGAGGTTTTTGATGGATTGGCGAAGATAGGCAAAAAGAAAAGTGAATTTGTTAGATTATTGACGGAGTGTTTGTCTTTAGAATCTAGTGAGAGACCTACTGCGAAGGAGGTATTAGATAGATTTTATAGGATATCATTCTATTGATGTATGGTCACAAATATAGAAGATATGATCATTATTCGACGTAAGAATATCTTCAATATTGTATCCATGGATATGTAGATTTTTTTCCTTAAGAATTTTGGTTAGATTGACTAGATTATTTTTTTCAAGAATCGACAATAATTCTTCTTTAAAGTAATTAGTGATATCATCGATTGTTGATATATAATAGAGTGATATATCAAGAGAGAAGTTGGAGAATAGATCAGATGAGAATACAAAGGTCCTATGTGATTGTTCCATGTTTATTCAATATTAAAAAATATATATTTAAGTAATAAATGAATCGTAAAGAATTAAGTGTTTATAATCTTTCTGGTGGCGAAGATTACAATGATCTTTTAACAGTTGAGGATATGATATTAAAAAACAAACAGATTGATATGACAAGTGATGATAAAGATAAGTATCGTATTATATTGCGAAAGTTAAGAAAAGTAACAAAAGAATTACGTGATTTAAAGGATCAGAATGAGAAATATAGGGATGAGAATGAGAAATTAAGGGTTACGAATGATGATTTAAGAGATCAGAATAAGATTTTAAAGCGTAAATAATTTAAACATTTATCTATAAGTATAATATAGTATGAATCGTATACGTAGTATAGGGCATAATTTAATATTAACTAGGGGATATTCTAGTTATGGTCGAAGGAAATTTTTTGAGGTTCCATATGACGAACAATATGAACCGCGTGATTTTTTAAGAAGGAAGAAAGGACTAGATAGCGAAACAAAAACTGACGAGATATCAAAGGATTTACGAAATATACTGGGTCGATTTGAAACGAAGGATTTTGGTTTTTTGGGGTATTATTCAAGTGGAGGTGAGGATAAAAATGAGGGAAAAAACGAGGATAAAAATGTGGGCAATAGTAAATGATTAATCCTGATTTTCGTCAACGAGTGAAGGTGTGTGGTATATTTTTATTACAGGTGTATAAGGTGATGACTGGAACAATGTTATCATTATTTTTACCACAGAGTTGTGGTGAAAGAATGTGTACATTAAGTGAGAATTATGATAATTCTGAGGTATATCATCGTAGTGTATATTATTGGAATTGTTTATCGGCATTTACATTTTTTTGTTATTATATGATCGAGTTACGTCGTGAGGAGTGGTGTGTTAAGTATTTGGACATAGATAATGATATACCTGATAATTCTTTAAAGGATATTATAGTGAAGGAGAAGGTATTAGATCTGAAGATGGATAAATTGAACAAGTATTATTATAATACATTATGTGTGAATTGTTTTGTTTATTTTGTGAATATATTATTGACGAT
The DNA here is from genome assembly GCA_002715405.1 of Acidimicrobiaceae bacterium. Taxonomy (GTDB): domain Bacteria; phylum Actinomycetota; class Acidimicrobiia; order Acidimicrobiales; family UBA8592; genus UBA8592. Next base: position 17,278 of record PAZD01000040.1, on the reverse strand, counting down.
AAAGATGATACAAGATAGTTATTATAATAATTCAACGATATCATGTTTTATGAGTTTTGTATTATTGGTGATGATGAAGTTATATAATTCTTTTGTAGTGGCNTATCAGTCTGTGAAGAACGATAAGATGATGAGTGCTTATATGAGTGAATTTGTATCATACAATGTTTTGGATGAAGATTATGTAATGGAGAAGTATTCTGGTACGAAGAATAATAGGTTGGAGGATATTAATGATATTGAGGAGAATGAATTTCATGATGTAAATGAAACGGAATCAAGTGTAAAGGAGGAGGATATTATTCCGATAATTGAGGAGGAGAAGTAGTTTCATTTGGTGGCATTTCATTACCAATCCTTCTTGTATTGAAACCATTACACGATAGACATTTAAGACCTAATACATGGAATAGTGTGTTTGTTTCTTGGTGACAATCGGAGCATAATATTTTAACGTACCAATTTAGGTATATTTCTGGCATGGGAGTTTCTTTGATAAGATTATTAAGATGAGTCCATTCTGCCTGCATATCAATCATACTTGTATTACATATAGGACATTTTGAGATACCTGAATTGATTAGATCTTGTTTACAATGTGTGTGAATGGAGTGACCACAATCGAGTATTGTGGATGGCTTGGTACTATCCATAAGATATTCTAGACAGAGCGGACAATTAACTTTAAGAGATCCATCGAGGCATTTATGATTATTTTGAATGGATAGTGGAAGGCAAGCGATACATTTATCACAATGAAAGAAGTTATCTTTTCCACCGATGCGACAGATACCACATTTATCGCAATGAAATTGACCTTTATCATCATAATCAAAAAANTTACATATATTACAGAAGTAGTTACCGAATTGAAGTGAGCATTTTCTACAATGATTTGTGACGGGTTGTTTTTCTTTACATTTACCGCAGATGATTTCTTTTATATTTTTTCTTTCTAATTTGTGAGCTTTTTTTGGATCGGTAATATTGTCATAATTAATTTCATTATGACAATGACGGCACCAATAGTCTGTATTACAGGTAGGACATATTAGTTTACATCCCCTTTTGTAGTGTTTACATCCTAAGGAATCCATGATTATATTAATAAGAAGATAGATTTAAGTATTAATTATTCTTCAATGTTGGCTAAATTTGTGAATAGATTGAGAATATTGAAGAACATATCAATCATATTATCGAGGTAATCTGCTTTACCTGTTTTTGCGCATGATTTTGCGTTTTTAAGTACTCTATCTGTATCGTAAACTACAAAACCGGAGAAAATGAATATTGCGATATAGCTAATATAGTTATCATATTTTTTCTTAAGGAATATGGTATCAATAATTCTGAAGAGGATAACAAATAGTAGACCGATAAAGAGTGCGAAACCCATGGATGGTTTAATATATTGTGGGAACAGAACAGCAAATGATACACAAATGATTAAGATAACCATCATTTTTTTAAGAATATCCTGAATGGTTTCTTCATTTAATTGATTTAATTTTTTCGAGTATCTTCCAACAATACCTAGTATGATAATAATCAGTAACCAAAGAATATGTTTGGTGATAATATTTTTACTATATACAAGGGCAATAATCATAAATAAAGTTGATATTGAGAGAAGAGCAACATGACTTGTATTAATAACTATATTATCTTTCGTGAATTGTCTAGAAGATAGATAGATTGAGAAACTAGTAATTAGATAGAGTAAGCAATTCACTAGATAACGATTACAAACTGCTTTTCCATTTTTATAAGCGGATAGATATGTGATAATAACTAGTATAGGAGTTAACATATAGAAGAAATTGTGAGGTAGATCCATTATATAATATATATAATATAAAAATTTGATTTTGAATAGAAATGTGGAATAAAGAATGGTGGAAGAGTGTAATTTATTTGTATTAGATTTTGAAACGACCGGTTTGAATCCATATTTACATGATATAATTGAGGTAGCGATAAAAAAGCTTACAACAAATGATTATTATCAAACGTTGGTACGACCGAGTAAATTAGAACCTGGAATCGTGAGATATATTCCTCCACACATTACAAACATTACTAATATAACGGATACAATGATTGAGAACGAATCAATCGAACCTGAAGATGCGATAAATAATATGATGGAATATATTCAAAAAAGAACAAAGAGAGGTCCAATATATATAATTTCACATAATGGAACAACCTTTGATTTTATAATTCTACGAAGATTGATGAAAAAATATGGTGTTTCTAAACGATTGATGAATAGGTTACGATATATTGATACAATCCTTCTTTCAAAGTTATTTATCAAGGAGGGAAGGTTTCGACAAAAGGATTTATGTAAAAGGTATTCGATTGAAAATGAGAATGAACATCGTGCTTTATCAGATGTTAATACATTAGAAAGAATATATATTGAGCTTTGTAGAGAATATTCAAAAGAACAAAGAAAGGAAGAAAGTGAGTATTATATAAATAATCCTAATGAGATCGAACATAATTTATGATTAAGGTTTAGTAGTACGATCCATTGTATTAAGTGTACTTAGATGATTTAGTTCAGATAGTAATTTTTTCCATGTTTGTTGTATATTTTCTTTTTTTCCGTTATTCGTATCACCACTAAATTTCCATGATAGTTCAATGATTTCATTGGGTAGAACATTTAGATCATTTACCATACATACCCTTTGTATAAAATTGATCATTTCTCCATTATTGGATAGTTCTTGAACTTTTTCAAATCCAAATTCTGTTAAACTGACAATGCTGCCTGCGACATTTCCAAGATTTTTAATTGTTGAGAGGATTTCTCTTCCATAACTCCTTACCTTCGGTGAGAGAAGAGGTAATACATAACCTACAAATATAAGATATAATCCATTATTTGTTAAATCATTACAATCAATTGAATTGTTTGAATCAACCCATGAAGAAGAATAGTCTGTAAAATTGTTCATTTTAATTATATATATATTAATTGTTTAAGTATAAATCAAATTTAGGTTAAATGATTGAATAGTGTGTTTTAAATTTGAAATATATGATAATGAATCGTAATTAAGGAATGGGTATTGATGAAGAATTTGAGGGGGCTAATTTATTTCCAAAGGACGAGGAGTTTTATTTAATGTCTTTATATATCATATCATTATCATATGATATAGTACGTATATATTATTCATTACAATTATTTATTGAGAACTATAAATTTTTGATAATGATATTTGTGATGATGTATTTACTTGAGGATTATATAACGATAAGTGGTGATGAGTTAAAGAAGGTTGAGATCCTTTTAACTTGTTTTATATTGATGAATAATATTTCCGAGAGATTTTTCTCAGACCCTGATGTTCAACGGAATGAAGAATCCTTTGCTTTATAATTTAAATTGAACTTCGTATGGGGAGCAATGGAGTAGTTCTTTATCTCCGTTTTCGATAAGATTAATTTTATTATTTTTGTATTGACCGATGAATGAATTATGACTAATAATTGCTATATTATTTTCTTTTCTACCTTTGATAAAATCATTTAGTTCTTGAATGCGTTGATTGAGGCTATCGATGGATTCTTCTTTATGATCATTCCATAGTTCATCATTTTCTGTGTTAATATGAGAGAAATTGATTCTATGAAATCTTTGTATTAATTCACTTTTGGGTGATCTTTTATTACATGTTTGAAGACCTTGTGGGAATTCTTTGAGACAATCTAGAGCGAGGATATTTGTATTTGTATTAAGAAATATATTTTCAGCTGTTTCTAATGATCGATAAAGAGATGAACATAATACAAGATCAATCGTATGTAGTTTATCCCATGTACTACCTAGTAGTAGTGATTGTTCATGACCTTGTGGTGTTAGACGAGTGTCATAATAGCGTGGATCATAGAATATTTTTTTTCCTATATTTTGGAAGAGGATATTATGTTGAGCGATACCATGGCGAATTAGAAATAGTGATTTCATATTAGTTTGATATTAGTTTGATATTAATTTGATTTTAAGTAGTAAAAAATTATATGATTCGATATACTTAAAAACAAAAGTATATATCTATGTAAATAGATATGGAGAAGCAAACATTTATTCCACAAGAATTTTATTGTCCAATTACAGGAGATCTGATGAACGAACCTGTATCTGATCCAAATGGTCATTCTTATGAGAAGAAGTCAATTCATGACTGGTTAATGATTGAGAAGACATCACCAATTACAAGGGAGCCATTGAATGAGAGTCAATTGATAGATAATATAGCTTTAAAGAGGAGTATTGATGAGATCCGCGTAATGGTTAGTAAGGATAAATTAAAGATCGATAGTCGGATATCGGATGTTAAATTAAAGCCATTCCGTGATTCACTCGGTGGTATTGAATTAAAGACATATTATATGGATGATAAGTTATTTGTAAATATTCAAATTCCTGATATTGATGTAAGACCACCTGTTGATATAGTATTATGTATTGATGTATCTTATTCAATGTATGACCCTGCTACTTTGAAGGGTGAAAGTAATGAGACGATTACCCATGGGTTTTCTGTATTATCTTTAACAATTGTTGCTGCGAAAACAATACTTCATAGTTTGAATGAGAATGATAATATTTCAGTGGTAACTTATAGTAGTGAAGCGAAAACGATTTTTGAGAATATATCTTGTACCCCTGAGAATAAGAGGATGATTGAGGAGGGGTTAGATTCTTTAAAGCCGATAAGTAATACGAATATGTGGTCAGGGATAATACGATCATTAGATATTTTGAGAACAACATCACCTTTAAATCGTGTTAAAGGGGTGATGCTTTTAACGGATGGAATACCCAATGTCGATCCACCCCGCGGACATAGATATATGCTTGAGAAGTATTTTAGGGATCATAATTTTCGATGTATGGTGTCATGTTATGGGTTTGGATACAAACTTGATTCTGTATTATTATCAGAACTTTCTGTTGTTTCTGGTGGCGATGGATATTCTTTTATACCGGACGCATCAATATTGGGTTCTGTATTTATAAATGGCATAAGTAATTTATTTACAACGGCAGTCCAGCATCCTCAATTAAAGATTACACTTAGTAAAGGGGTTACTTTTGAAGGCCTTAAGCCGACGTGTTTTATTCGTAATATAGGTTTAGATTCTTTAAAGTATGGGCAAGATAAGAATATAGTCTTTAATTTAGATACCCGTGGGGCGAGTAATTCTTCTGATGGTTTAAATAATTTTGCGAGGGTTGAGCTTAAATTTGGGAGTACAACGTTAGTTACTAATGATAATATAGAACCTTCAAGCGAGTATTATATAAATCAACGATATAGAACTGAGGTGATTCAATTGATTGATCGTTGTATAGAAAAGAAGAAATACAATGATCTTACATTTGTGGACGAATTAAATCATTCAATTGAACAACTTAAGAAAGAATCTACAAATGAGTATATTCAGAATATTGCTTTTGATTTAGATGGTCAGGTGAAAGAGGCATTGAATATGACAACTGAGGGTCAAAGGGAAGATTGGTTTAGTCGCTGGGGAAAACATTATTTACTTTCTTTACGGGGAGCATATGAGAATGAGATTTGTAATAATTTTAAGGATCGCGGAGTGTCTCAATTTGGTGGAGAATTGTTTCGGAGATTAATTGATGAAGTATCTGATATTTTTGATGATCAACCACCACCAAAGAGAGATATTAGGCAACCATCCCCTAAAATTGGTAGAGGAGCCCGCAATACCGAGTCGGGTAGAAATTATGTGGTCCATCATGCTGCCCCTACAAGTATGAGAGTATATAATAATGCTGGTGGCGGTTGTTGTTCTGAGGGATGTCGTGTATTGATGAATGATCAAGGTTATAAGAAGGTGGAAGAAATTCGGAAGGGGGATCGAGTGATAACTTTTAGTCTTTCAGACGGAGTTGAGATTTATTCAGAATCAAAGGTTGAATGTGTTATTAGGACGAAATGTACGGATGGTAAAGCAAATATGGTGATGATTGATAATTTAAAGATAACACCCTATCATCCTATTCTTTTATTTAACGAGTTAAAAATAAATAAGAAATGGAGGTTTCCGATCGATATTAGAGGTTTCGAAGTGATTGAATGTAATTATATGTATACATTTGTGATAGAAAATCGTGAATCATTATTGATTGAGGGAAGTATATTTAGTACTTATGGTCATTATTTAAGAGACGGAGTAGTGGAGCATGATTATTTCGGAACAGATAATGTAATAAATGATTTGAAGAGATTCCCTGGATATGAGCAAGGAATGGTTCAATTGACGGAAGATAGTTTTATCCGTGATTTAAAAAAGAATCAGATAGTGGCTATAAAATAATAAAATAATAGTAGATAATAAATAGGATGAAATCTGATAAATTACGAAATTATGAGGAGGGTACATCACAATATTTTTTGTATAAAGAGATGCATGAGAATCAGACAATTGAATTAGTGAAAGAGAAAAAAAGAAAATATGGTCAATTAGATCAGAGAAGAATGACGATACAAAAAGCCTTATCCTTAATGGATGAATTTATTGATCCAAGTGATCCTGATTTGGACGTTGAAAATTCTGTTCATGCGTATCAAACTGCCGAAAGAGTACGTAAGAAGTATCCAGAAAATAAAGAATTTCAAATCATAGGATTAATACATGATGTGGGCAAAGTATTATTTTCATTTGGCGAACCTAGCTGGTTGGTAGTTGGTGATACATATGTTTTAGGATGTAAATTTCCTGAGAGTATAGTATATTATGATACATTAAAGAAACATTTTGATTATCTGAAATATGATAAGAATGGTATTTATGAAGAGGGATGTGGATTAGATAAGTTGGTATTATCTTATGGACATGATGAGTATTTATATAATGTATTAAAGGGGAATAAGAACCATAGGATTTCGGATCGATATTTGGATGTGATACGATACCATTCATTTTATCCTTGGCACACGGAGGGAGAATACAAGCAATTTATGAATGAAAAAGATGAAGAGATATTAAGAGATGTATTAGAATTTAATAATTTTGATTTATATTCAAAAGAAGATGATATTGAGGTAATTACACCGGAAATCAAACAATATTATGATAGATTATTGAATGAATATTTTGATGGAGAATTAAATTGGTAGAATAATAATAATAATAATAATAATAGGATGTATTCTATTCAACCGAATGAGGGAGTTCGATATGAATATTGTAAATATTTAATTGGAGGGATCATATTATATCTTCCTTTAATGATAAGTAATATCCTGATACTTAATACTATGAATGATTTATATAATTTGGTGGATACACCGGAGAATATAGAATATATTGATAAGATTAAGTATTTAATAAATCAGGCTTGTCAGATGATGAAGTGTTCTGAGGATTAGTATTGATATCTAAGAATAAAAATAAGATCATTGAATATAATGGAAATACCTACATTTTTTACAGAAAGAAAGAGTATTTTAGAGTATGATTATTCGAAGCTAATTGAATTACGAGGAACGAAGAATGATCATACTTATTTGATACCAAATTTATCCATCGATGATGAGGATATATTCCCTCGATATTTCAAGAGTATAATAATGGGATATAATCATGTATTTATATCATCGATATTAGGAGAGATGAAAGATCCTAGNGCGAATGTAAGTTTACCATTATTACATAAATGGAACGGAGATTATGAGATAGATAATATAGTGATAATATCTCATCCGGATGATGCTGAACGAATATGTAAGGGACATATAAAGAAGACACCAATANTTAGATCATTATTAAATACGAGTATTATATCAACGACTGACAATGAAGATTGGAGACATCAGAGAAATGGAATGACAAATTCATTTTTACCGAAACATTCATTACAGAAGGTGTTTCCTGCGAGTGTTAAAAGAGCTCGAGGATGTAGTGAATTATTAATAAAGATGTCATCTGATTATAGTGAGCCTGTAAATATGAGTGAATTCTTTTTAAATGAGACACAGGCTCAATTACAGAAGGCTATGTTTGGATTTTCTGATGATTTCGAGAGAAAAACAAATGAGAGAGTACGACGAGCATTTTCTGGTATAGGTGTTGAATATTTAGAGGAATTTTCTGTCGATGCTTTAGCTGAGGCGATGAATTCTGATGGTCCAATATCTCAGATATTTCATCAATCAAAGGATCTACAGAAGAATATTGGAAATATGTTATTATTTGCTTTTGCCGGACATGATACAACTGGACATACTTTAACCTGGTTATTGTATGAATTATGTAAAAATCCTGAATGTAAGAATAAATTAATACAAGAGATAGATATGTATTGGATAAATAATGAGAATGAGAATTACCATACATTTTTTCAATTACCTTATATGACAAAATGTATTACGGAAACTCTACGATTATGGCCCGCATTGGCAAATGGGACATATCGCGAATTAGAGAAAGATGATTATGTGATTGGTCATAATGGTGATAGGGTGAAATTAAAGAAGGGGACATATTGTCAAATAATGAATTGGACAAGACATCGTAATAGTGAATTATGGGGTGATGATGTGGATGATTTTAATCCTGAGAGAGACTTTAAGGAATCAGAGATATGGCATCATGAGGGTTTTGGTGGATATAATGTATCTTCTGAAAGGTTTAGTCCATTTACGTATGGGCCNCGTAATTGTTTAGGAAAGAACTTTTCACAGATGGAGATGAGATTAATATTATTACATTTATTTAAGAATCATGATTATACATTGGATAAACGACAAGAAGAAACAATACAAGATAAAAAATATATGGGGATTAATACATTTACGATGGGACCCGCAGATGTATATGGAGGATTATTGGGAATGTATGTAAGTATCCATTTACGGAAAAGTCGACTCTAATATTAACATTTCCCTTTAGCGATAAATATGATTGCGAATACTGCGAGTATACCTCTGACGATAATTTCAAACCATGATAGTGGTTCTGGGGGATCTGGGAAATTGTGATTATATTTATAGATGAAATGAGGGATACCTGATAGGAAGCCATCATTATTCCAACAATTGGAACCACTTTCATCAATTTTGGAGACCTTAATTGGTATTTTTTTTGAGTTATTTTTAAAATGATCAATTAAAGTTTGATCATTACCTTCATTGATATGATTATGAATCGTATCATCGCATTGGATATTCATAAAGTCTGGACAACAACCGAACTCACCGCATTCATCTGAACCATATTTTTGATTATATTGATTAATAATCGATCTTAGACTAGGACAATTTGACCTAAGTATATCATGGGAGTAAATTACATAAACATCCAATTTATCCTTGTGATAACTGAGATGAGGATAAGGTGAATCATTAATTTGACACATCTCATAGATATAGCAGCAACCATATGTGAAGTCATTACATGTATTTATTGTATATCTGTTATGAAGTGTACTTGCGGCGAGTATATTTTGAGGATCATCATCTTCAGTGATAATATAAGTCATAACGCAATAGTAGGTTATACATAGAACAATTACTAATATAAACCTCGAAGTCCTACTAAGGTTTGATAATTGATGAAATATATTTGATATCGGACATTCTGAGACCTGATATTTTGACATATCCTTTTTACGATGTTACTATATGAAATAGGTATAAAACAGATAATCAAATTTAGTATTTAATATTAAGAAAAGTGATAACGATAAATATAATATATATTAAATATGAATTAATATATGGATTAATATATATATATATATATATATATAAATGGATGATTTAAAGGAAAAAATGATGGGATTATTTTCGGATGATGAGGATGAAGGTGAGGTTGGTGATGATGTAATTGCTATGGCATCATCTTCTGATGATGAAGGAGAGTTTGATGATGATATAATTGCGATGGCATCCGGAGGTAGTAATGAACTTATCGATGATGATAAATATAAGTCGGTAAAGATTATTTCTGCGATTGTATTTATTATTCATAATCCGGTAACGTATATTTTGATGGGTAAGATACTTTCGAAGATGACAAATCTTAATTTTACGGCGGTGGAGTTGATGGAACGAGATTGGTCATTATTTTTGATCCATACATGTTTACTTGGACTTATATTAATGATATTGACGTATACTGAGGTTATTTAGTTACTGATATTTTACCACATGTAACGATATGTTTATTATATTTATTGAATGTGAAGGTTTTATTACAGATAAGACAATGTTTATGAGTGACTAGAAATGATGATTCAGGTTCATTATAATTTTCATGATTAAGTTTACAGAGAGAGAATATACAACCCATATATTAGTATGTTGTATTATATGAATTTATTTTTTTTATAATATTAGGTAGATCATTTAATGAATCAATAATGTAATTTGGGTTTGATTCTTTAAGGATTTTTCTACTTTCATGTAATTTTTCTTGTATGATTGATTCATTTAAGGAATGAATTTCAGAGGGTGAAACTTTCATATAGGTAGACCATCTTGCTACACCGATAGTGATACAATCCGCATTTCTTCCTTCTTCAATACCTATATTTGTATCATCAATTTTGATAACACCTCTTGGGGAGGTAATGTTAAGATTTTCAAAATTCTTGTAAANCATNGCAGGACCTGGTCTAGTAAAGAAGGNATGTTTATTTGGTATACAAGTGGATGATACATAGCTATCAAGACCTAGATGATTAGATTCTAGTATATTTTTAATTTGGTACATATTTTCTTGATTGAAGCCGGTGGTACATCCAATTTTGATATTATTATTTTTAAGAAATTGGAAGCATTCTTTTGTTTCTGGTAGAATTTCGATGGATTGGCAATTATATTTTTGTATGGTATTGAAACGTAGGTAAAGTTCATTAATATCATTTGAGTCTGGGTATTTCCCATATTCATTAAACCATAGTTTGGCAACGTAGGGGTTATTTATGATTGATCGTATATGTTTCTTTTTATCCATACCCATATCTTTATAGATGAGGTTATTATGGATTGAAATTTTTTTTTGTTCAAAAGTCTTTTTTAGGGATAGGAATGGTGTATATGAGAATTTATCAACGATGGTTCCACCAAGATCAAAGATACAAGCACGGATCATATTTAGATAGATAAACTGAATGTATTTTTAAGTATTATTCCGAAGATAGATGGTATAGGATAGGATAGAATAATATAGGATAAAATAATATAATACATAGTAATGATGTATAAATTTTATAAGGATGAATTACCTTTATATGGTAGTACTCGACGAGAGGATAAGAATCGGAAAAAGTGGTTTTATTGTGGAGTTATTATAATGTGGGGAACAACTGCGATGGTGACATTTTATTTGGGGTATTATTATCGTGATTTAATTTGTATGGAGGCTTCATTAATGGATGAATTATGATAAAAAAATATAATAATTATATAATGAATCATTTGAGTGCCTTGATTGTTGGTGTTATTTTCTTGATAGGAGGGATAATTTTTTTTCAATGTTCTGATAAATTATCATATGATAATCGATATATGTATGGATTATTTATATTCGGATATTTATTTCAGAGTATCCTAGAGTATATGGGATATGGAGATTGGTATTGTTTCCTTGGGATATGTAAACAATCTATGGATGGGTTTAGTATCAAGGTCGATGATAGAATCAATGTAGAGAATAAGGCAAATACGAAGAATATAATAAAAATGGATAGTACAATAGAGGTTATGGAAGGGAATGAGAATCGTGAAAGCTTTATTCCATCGGATGGATTTCTTGGAAAGAGAGAGGGATATGTTTTTAAGAAAGGTGATCATGGTATGGGTTATTATTTGGATGATTAGGATGATTATATATTAAGAGCATCCGTTGCTTGTTTAATGATATGATTAAGATAATTGATTCTATCTTCTTCTGATAGATTATCGATATTACCATGGGTCCTCCTTTCATGGCAATTGACACATAGTGGTCTACCATTATCTGGAGTCGTGGGCCCCCCTTCTGCGAATGGTATGATATGATCATAATGAATTCTAAGTTTATCATCATCAAGTATTATTTTACAGATACCACAACAACTATTATAGTTATCCCTTATTATTCTTTTTTGAGTTTGATTAAAAGTTCTATCTCGATTTACTGGCGGAAAGTCATATTTATGTTGATTTATACCAGGGCCCCGAGCATGCCATATTTTTCCTTCAGGGCTAGGATTGATTGTTTTGAGTATATCATCATTGAGGCAAAATCGAGTGATAGAACTATTGNTAAATTTGATTCTTCCTGAACTANGGTCTACATGTAGCATATGATCTGGTGTTTTTTTTGCTTCAAGAAGTTCTTTTTTAACGTAATCAATATCATTAAAGATACATTCAACTCTCATTGATAGATGAGTGTAATTTTGGTGACCATGAGATTTATTAAATTTATTTCTTTGTAGGATTCTGTCACCTTCATAGGAGTATTGAATTCTTTTAAGTTCTTCAATACCATTTTCGGCAATATAAAATTTAATTCTACCTAATTTCTTACCTTCTTTTGTTTTTTCTTGTTCATCACCTGTTTGAACATTTGTTTCATTATATTGTATATTAAATTCTGGGAATATCAATGTATGAAATTTATTATTATCATTGATGAGAATTTCTGTATTTATGATTAATGTATCATTTTCTTTAATAAATGGATCTGGTTCACAATTATATCCATTGTAATTGATCGTAAGTCCATTTTTGATGAGAGGAGTCCATAATTTACATATTTCACTGAATGTTGTTTCATAANGATTCATTTTTTTAATATCAATTTTTTCAATAATTTGGTAATTTTCATTTTTCCATGATCGAAATATTGAAGAGAATTCTTCTATGATTGATAATTCATTATGCTTAGTAATTGATTTATTATTTTTGGATAGAAGTAGAAGAGTACCTGTATTCCCTTCTGGAATAATTTGATATATTACATCATTCGTCCATTTGGATGGTGGATTTTGAGGATTCGATATTTGTATACAGCCTTCTTGATCAAGTGTGATAGAAAATACACAATATGTATCACCATAATTAGAATTACATGAACTAATCATAAAACCATAGTTAAATTCATTGGTTAGTTTGTAATGGATGGTTGATTTAAGACCGATACCATAATGTGATAAACTATTACAATTATCTGAACTTCTTTTGTATTGTGTCATAATATTTCTGGCATCTTCTAGTTCGAAGCCATTGCCATTATCATGAACGGCGAATATTTCCTTAGTATCGATAATTTGTATTGATTTATTTGTTTTTCCTTTTAATGCTTTATTTGAATTATCCATAATTTCAAAGAGGGATGTTGTATTTGTTAATTTTTTATCTTCTTTGAGTGCTTTCGCAAGACCAATTTCATCTGTTGAACAGCGTTCCCACATATTATTTTATTATTTTAGATATAGATCCAATCAAATTTTGTGTTTTTAACAATGTATTATTTCTTTTGGTTAAAGAATGAAAAATTAATATTAGATAAAATATATGGCCAATCAATATATTGATAAAATTATTCAAAGAATCATGGAAAATACGAATACAACAACAAATCCTGGTATAATTATCGCATCACCATCGGATAAGCCACCATATAAGTATCATTGGATACGTGATTCAGCATTAGTGATGAGAACGATTATGGATATGTATGAGATAACAAAAGATCCAGTTTATTTTCAGTATATTATAAATTATATTGAAAATGAAAGTAAACTACAAGAATTAACAACAAAGTCTGGATTAGGAGAGCCGAAATACAATATTGATTGTTCGGCATTTAATGGTGAATGGGGTAGACCACAGAATGATGGACCAGCATTACGAGGGATTATATTATTTAAATTAATACGTTTATTGCAATATAAATATGAGAATTTAGTAAATAAGTTGATTATTCCTGTGATTAAGAGGGATTTATATTATATTTTAGCAAATTATGATAAGGTATCATTTGATATATGGGAAGAAAAAGAAGGGTGGCATTTTTATACAAGAATGGTTCAAGCAAAATTTATTAGGGATTCAATAACATATCATAAGTTATTAGATATTGAATATGATAAATTAAATGATGTATTTCGATCATTAATATCAAGTTTAAAGGATCATATTTGCGATAATCATATTATTTCATCATTTAATAATGATGGAACAATAATAAAGTATGAAGATGCTGCGAATATATTGGCATATTGTCATATTGATTATGATAAAAAAATATTAGAACATATACCATTAGAGTATATTAATCATACATGTGATAAATTAATTTTAGGATTTCGAGAAAAGTATAATGATCCTGAATTAAATTTGATAGGACGATATAATAATGATAAATATTACGATGGACAAATATGGATATTATGTTCATTGGCGTTAGGACAGATATATATAGAGTTATATAGGAGTCGTAATATAGTGAAATATGATTCACCAATGCATAGGTCGAGGTCAAATCCAAATAATAATTATATTGAGATTGCGAATCAGATATTAGAGAGAGTATTAACACTCGAACCGAATTTAATATTACCTGAGCAATTTAATCCAAATACGAATGAGATGATATCAGCAAATAAATTAACATGGAATTATTCAGAATTGTATAAATTATATAAATTATTAAATTGATTTAAATTGATTTAAATTGATTTAAATTTGAATATTATTTTATTATGACAAATAAAGTACTTAAAAGATGATTNCCTTTACATTCCAAATGTTTTCTTTTATGGATAAGATTTATGATATATTTACATTGATTTATAAAAAAATGATAGGATATTTATATCCAGGTAATGTATATGATATATTTATTAAAAATATTATGAAGAGAGTATGGTCTCGTCCAATCAAAGGTGAGAAAACGGATACGATAATAAAGAGGAAACTTAGGGTTGGGCTATTAACAAATGAGATTCCTCCAATAGTGTATGGTGGTGTGGCTACATGGATTATTAATTATATGAAGATGTTTGAGAGTGATGAAAATATTGAAGTAGTACCGATATTCCTTGCGTATAATGATAGATTGCCAAATGAGAGTCGATCATTGTACAAGGGTATTCGTATCATTGAGAAAGACGAAGAAATAGGTGATTGTTTTAGTGATATTGATATTTGTGTGAATAATCTTTGGATTGCTTTGGATACGATTATTAAGATTAAGGAATTATATCCTGAATTGAATATTATATCGGTATGTCATTCATTGATACGAATGGAGAATATTACAAATATGGGATCATGTTATACGAATAATTTTAATCAACAGGAGATAACATTTCAGAATTCAGATTATGTTGTATTGATTAGTAATTCTGAAGAGGATTATTATCATATATTTGGATATAATTTATTTGATACAAAAACATGTGTGATTTATAATAGTTATCAGCCAAAGTATGATGATAATCCGATGGAAGTGAATTACAATTCAAATACATTGGGATATATTGGACGACATGTTCCTCGTAAGAGGCCGGAAATACCGATTGAATCTGTGAATAAGAATGATATTAAGAATGTAGATGTTATAAATATGGGCGTGGACTATGATAAATATGGTAATGAGTATTGGAAGAAGATGGAAAAAAAGTATGCTAATACACTATCAATCATTCCATTTACATGTAATAGAGATATAAAGGAACAATATTGGAAGGATATTGGTATAAATTGTATTACTGGTATTTATGAACCATTTGGATATACTATTTGTGAATGTCTTGATCGACGTGTCCCTGTGATTGTTTCAAATATAGATGGACCTAAAGAGATAATTGAGGAAATCAAGGAATATGTGTATCCATATGAGGTCGATATAAACAATTATGAGAATGATATTGATAATTTCACAAAAACGATGAACCATGTATTAAACATACCTCCTGACGAACGAAAGAAGAATGCTGAAAAAGCTCGAAAGGCATTAGACAAGCTTCGACCTGAGAATATTAAGAAGCAATGGATTCAATTATTTAATGAGATTCTAGATTAGATTATATTTAAATTGTTATCCTGTTTATTTTCATTCTTTTTTTTACTAAATATAAACTTCATAAGAATGAGAGTAATCATAAATAGAAGTTCAATCGATGAGCATATATAAATAGGTGGTAATTCATGATGGATACTATAGATTATACCAAGAACGATACCAATTAAGAATATAAATTGCCAACCATAAGAGATATCGTCCATATTCTTTGTTGTATAAGATTTATAGANTTGTGGTANAAACCCGCTTGCGAAAAGAATACCTGCACCATATCCACAGATTTCATAAAAATCAATCATCGTCTAATAATAGATAATTGATAATTGATAATAGATAATTGATAATAGATAATTAATTGAATCAAATTTTATTGTTAAATATATATATGATAAAAAATATTTTACATAAGATGAGATATGAATCAAAACATGGACACTTTTTACACTTTAAAGATGGAGATATGAGTAATGATAATTATGATAATCTAGAATATATTTCAATTGTAAACTTTTTCCGTAATCGCGCATTAATTGATTCAACGGATTGGACATGGGGATTAGATAAGAACGAGTGTAAATATGTAATACAACATTTTGAGGATTTTCAATTATTCTTTAAGTATTGATTTAAGATAATTTTCGAGGGATTTTTTTTTCTGATTTGACACCTTCATTGTATTTTGTTGATGATAATTATCATTATAACCGAGAGTTTTACACCTTTGAACATTTAAAACGCCGAATATTTAAGTAATTTCATTAAATAACTAAAATAGTTAAANTTTGAAAATACTTAAAANATAAAATCTAATATAAAGTATAACTAAAATGGTTAATTATAGTTGCGANAAATGTGGAAAAACATTNAAACAAAANGGTCATTATATGAAACACNTACAAAGGAAAACNCCNTGTGATAATATNAAAGATAAAATAGAAAATATTGTNGAAAAAAAAGTTGATGAACTAGTGAAAGAAAAACTNCAAGATTTAGTAGAAAAAGGNGATGTTGAAATTAAAAATAAAAATTTGATTTCAAATAATCAAAATAGTAATAAAGGAAATAGTGAAATGGAAAATAAAAAACAATATAAAATAGCTGAAACATTTGTTGGATGCGGTGGTGCACATCTAGGGTTTAAAAATAATGGATTTAAAACATCTTTTGTAAATGATGTATGGGATGAATCTATGATAAC
>PAZD01000039.1 GCA_002715405.1 Acidimicrobiaceae bacterium | reverse complement strand
AAATCAAGTCGGGGGGCAACGTGCGAACTTTCTTGATTTAGGCGGCGGCGATAATGCTGATGTCATGGCAGGCGCGCTTGAAGTCATCAACAATGACCCAAATGTAAAGGCAATCTTTATCAATATCTTTGGTGGAATTACCCGCGGGGAAGAAGTAGCGAATGGAATCTTAGAAGCAATGAAGCGGGTGGATATCTCTTCACCTATCGTCATCCGATTAGATGGGACGAACGCCGATGAGGGGAGAGCTATTCTCGAACCTAACTTGTCAGACAAGCTACTTATGGAATCCACAATGCTCGATGCCGCCCGTAAGGCGGTTGAACTTGTTAGTTGAACAAAAAAATCTGAAGGAGAAAAACCTGTGAGTATTTTCGTCGATGAGAACACGAAAGTCATTTATCAGGGCCTTACGGGGTCTCAAGGTAGCTACTACGGAAGACTGAACCGAGAATATGGAACCCAAGTCGTCGCAGGTACACATCCTAAAAAAGGTGGCACAGAATTCGACGGTGTTCCTATCTTCACTAATGTCGCTGAGGCGGTGCAAGAAACCGGAGCGACAGCAAGTTGCATATTTATCCCTGCTGCTGGTGTCAAAGGTGCCATCTTAGAAGCTGCAGAAGGTGGGGTGGACTTTATTGTTGCTATCACTGAGGGAGTGCCGGCTCACGATGAAGCTTATTTCTTCAATCACTTGAAACGTGAATTTCCTGACGTGCAATTACTAGGACCAAACTGCCCAGGTATCATCAGCCCAGGAAAATGTAACATAGGTATTACTGCAGGCCATATAGCTCTTCCGGGAGGCCCTGTCGGTATTGTCAGCAGATCGGGAACATTGACATATCAAGCTCTATATGAATTGAAACAAAAAAATATCGGGGTTACGACATGCGTAGGTATCGGAGGAGACCCTGTACCTGGCACTAGCTTTATTGACTGCCTAAGTGCTTTCGAAGCTGACCCTGAAACAAAAGCAGTCATGATGATTGGAGAAATTGGTGGTTCAGCAGAAGAGGAAGCTGCAGAATTCATTAAACAACATATGACAAAACCTGTTAGCAGCTATATAGCTGGTGTTACTGCGCCCCCGGGGAAGAAAATGGGGCATGCCGGTGCAATCGTCTCCGGTGGAAAAGGAACAGCTCAGGCAAAGATGGAAGCGTTAGAGTCCGCTGGAGTAAAAGTCGGTCAAAACCCTACTGAAGCTGGGGAGCTTATGGCTGAAATTATTGCTTCACTCTGACTCGGATTTACTAACGAGGCCTTAGTTGTTTTTTTCTAAATGTAGCTGTTGCGCCTGATATCGCCAGCTAAAGCGATTGAAGCAGCCAGGAAGATCTAATTCATTTTCAATTTTTGCTACTTCAGAATCAGTCAGTTTTGCTATCTGGATATAGGCGACAATACCCTGATCATTGAGTCGCATAATACTGATCGGATCCAACCCTTTAATTAGAGAAAGATTCTGTGGAAGTATTTCAGTATCAGGGTTACTTTCGTGATCATCAACACCAGTATCTACTATGAGAGGGTGCGTTGAGTCCTCGTCGGGTTCGTTGAAATGCTCAATACGCGTTACGGCACCAACAGGAAGAGGTTCATGCGGGGCACGAGGTTTGATAATTACATTAGCTGGCACAGGGTCAGGGGCTATAACAACCGGTGATGCAAGAGATGCAGCAATCGCTGCGTCGTGTTCTTCGGAAAGTTTTTTAAACTTTGTTGTCATTTAAGTCCTCCGATGCAAATGTACTAGATCAAATACCAGTCCATGAACTTCTATTGAAACTAGAAAAGATCCCAAGTTAACTTCATTACGAAGTACTAAGAGAAATCCTGCACTTGACAACTCTGAAGAGATAATCCGCATAATTTCTTTACTTGTTAACGGAACAAGGTCTATTTAGGTGGTAGTTTCACCGCGTGCGCCTAGCTGTTTTAGCATCCGGTAGTGGAACGATTCTTGAGGCAATGATCAATGGTGGGATCCCAGTCGTTTATGTTCTCACTGATAGGAAATGCCTTGCTTCCGAAATTGCTTTGCAGCACGGAATTGATCATGCACTAGTTGAACGTGAAAGCTTCGGTAAGGATTTTGACCGGAAAGACTACACAATCCAAATTAGAGATGCTTTGATCGAAAGGGAAATTGATCTTGTAGCGATGGCTGGGTTTGGAACAATTTTAGAACAGCCCATCTATGAGGAATACGGTAACAATGTGTTGAACACCCACCCTTCACTCCTTCCAAGCTTTCCAGGTTGGAATGCGGTTGAAGATGCGATTCGATATGGAGTAAAGGTTACCGGCTGCACAGTACATGTAGCCACAAAAGATGTAGACGCTGGTCCAATTTTAGCCCAAGAAGCAGTTGAGGTATCTTCCGGTGATTCAGTGGCTACGTTACATGAGCGGATAAAGACTATAGAACGGCGACTATATTTAGAGACAATTCGTGACATCATGGAAGAAGGACAAGTGGTGATACCAAAAGAAAAAACTAACCCTACATGAAACGAGAAAAATGAAAGCGTTACTGTCAGTTTTTAACAAATCAGGAATTGTTGAATTCGCTGAGGGGCTTCATGCTTTAGGATGTGAACTAATTTCTAGCGGCGGCACTGCAAAGGTTATAGCTGAAGCAGGGATACCGGTCGTAGATGTCGCCGATTACACAGGGTCTCCAATAATGCTAGGCCACCGAGTTGTGACTCTTCACCCTAGGATTCACGGGGGGATACTTGCTGATAGGGAAAATCCTGAGCATCAAAATGATCTGAGAACCCATGGCATAGAAACAATCGATCTCGTCGTGGGAAACCTGTATCCATTTCAAGCGGATCCAAATATCGAGAACATTGATATAGGTGGCCCAACAATGGTGAGGGCGGCTGCCAAAAATCATCAATATGTCGGCGTCGTAGTAGATCCATCCGATTACGATATTGTGCTTGCAGAACTTCAGAATGCAGGATCTCTTTCTGTCGGAACGAAAAAATCCCTTGCCCGAAAGGCTTTTGCGCACACAGCCGCATATGACGCAGCGATTGTTAGCAGGTTTGATGAAACTGATCAAGGTAGTGACTCTTCAGATCCGCTTCCAGATTCAATACATTTGGCTCTTGAGCGAGTTCACGATTTACGGTACGGCGAAAACCCCCACCAGCTTGGAGCTAGATATCGATTTGCTTCCGGCTCAGGATGGTGGGATGAAGCAATCCAACATCATGGTAAGGAGTTAAGTTATCTAAACGTTTTTGATACTGAAGCAGCGTGGCGGTTAGCTCACTCTATTGGAGAAACCCCAACAGTGGCAGTAATTAAGCATGCTAACCCGTGTGGATTAGCATGCCACGATGACATCACCGAAGCTTACAAGCGAGCGCATGCATGTGACCCAATTTCAGCATTTGGTGGAATTGTTGCGGTCAATCGAAGCGTTCCCCTTTCTCTGGCAGAAGAACTCGCAGGTATTTTCACAGAAGTGATTATTGCTCCCAGTTACGAAAATGAAGCTATGGAAAAACTCATGGAGAAAAAAAATCTCAGAATTATCGAAGCTCCAGTTCCGGGATTTCCACTTCTCGATTTTCGAACAGTTGATGGAGGACTTCTTGTCCAGACTACTGACAGAATCAATCTTGATCGGAGTACATGGACTGTTGCTACACAACGAGAGCCAACGGAATCAGAATGGCTTGACCTAGAGTTTGCATGGCAAGTTGCTGCTCGAGTGAATTCTAACTGTATTGTTCTAGCGAAAGATCAACAGGCTGTTGGTATAGGAGCTGGTCAGCAGAATCGGCGAGATGCAGGACAAATAGCGGCGAACAAAGCTGATGGAAGAGCTTCTGGAGGAGTATGCGCTAGTGATGCTTTCTTTCCATTTAGAGACGGATTAGATGCAGCTATAGAAGCTGGATGCAATGCGGTTATTCAACCGGGAGGTTCAATACGAGATGAGGAAGTAATCGCTGCTGCGGATGAGTCAGGTATTGCTATGGTTTTCACGGGAGAACGACACTTCAAACACTAGGACAACACATGGAAGAAACGTCTGAACAAAAATACATTCCTCAATGGGGAGGTATACATCATCTAGCAATGATCACACCAGATATGGATGAAACAGTGCGTTTTTATAGCGGAGTGCTTCAAATGCCATTAGTAGCAACATTAAGAGCAGAATCAATGAGGCACTACTTCTTTCAACTCGCTCCTGGAAACACCATAGCGTTCTTCGAAGTCGCAGAAGCTGAAAAAGTTTCCAAGCTAGCAGGCCTGATGACGGAGAAAAATATCCAATTCGATCACTTATCATTTTTTCTATCGACTGAACAAGAACTTCTATTGCTTGCTGATCGTCTCAAAGAAGAGAACTGTGAAGTAACGGCTTTAGTAGACCATGGGATTATCCGATCAATCTACTTTCACGACAACAACGGGATTGCATTAGAAGCTTCCTGTTGGACAGTTGACATCGACGATCTCGGCTTTAAACCTGACGACGAAATCCTTTTCGCCGACCCCGAACCTGTTCCTGCTATTAAAGAATTACAGAACGGGACGCTACAAAACATTCCATCAACAAAGTTTCCAGAATTTAAGCCGCCACTCTAAAGCAAATTAGAAAAAGACCTTACAGAAACTTCAATCTCTCAACTATTGTCGAGACTAAGTCAGAGAAACATGCCATGATCAGACTATGCCTGCAATAAAACTTGATGGGGAACTATTAGCAGCGGAAATCCGTGAAGCTCTGAAACAGCGCATATCAACTCTCGATCAGCACGGGATAAAACCTGGGCTCGGAACCATACTTGTTGGAAATGATGGCCCATCAGAGAATTATGTCGCCATGAAACACAGAGACTGCGAAGAACTCGGTATGCACTCCAGAGAAATAAAGCTTACCGAAACAGCAGCTCAAGAGGACGTTCTTTCAGCTGTGGATTCGATGAATAGCGACCCTCAGATACATGCATTCATTATTCAGTATCCATTTCCGGATGGACTTGACTACGAATCAGCCCTGTTAGAAGTACTCCCGTACAAGGACGCTGATGGACTTCACCCAGTTAATCTTGGTCGTTTGGTCCAAGGAATAGATGCCCCCTTGGCATGCACTCCAGCAGGTATACAGCTACTCCTCGAACGCTTTGATGTACCAATTGCCGGACAACATGTAGTTATCATTGGCCGCGGCCTTACCATCGGAAGACCATTAGCAAATTTACTCTCATTAAAGAGGTCTAATGCCAATGCAGCCGTTACGGTCATCCACACTGGAGTGAAGAATCTTGCAGACTACACCCGTCAAGCGGATATTATCGTCGCTGCAGCAGGTTCTCCAGATATGATCACCGCCGACATGGTCAAACCTGGTGCTGCTGTTGTCGCAGCAGGAGTAAGTTTCGATGGTAAAAAACTACTCTCAGATGTATCAGATGAAGTTGAAGAGATTGCCGGTTGGCTTTCACCACGGATTGGTGGTGTTGGTCCAATGACACGAGCGTTATTAATGCAAAACACTGTCGCTGCAGCCGAATTAACTGTTTCGTAGCTGAAATCTTTCAATATTTTCGCTGTCTTTCTTTCTCGATTTCATGCATTTCGCCTATGATCGGAATATATGGCTGACAGAATAACAATTAACGAAGATCACTCCCTAAACGTTTCGGACAATCCCATTATCCCTTTTATCGAAGGTGACGGAACGGGAGTGGATATCTGGCCTGCTGCAAAACTGGTACTTGATGCAGCAGCTAAAAAATATGGGAGAACAATTGAATGGATCGAAGTCTTGGCAGGGGAAAAGGCTTTTAACGAAACAGGAGACTGGCTTCCACAAGAAACCGTTGACACTTTTCAAGAGTACCTAATCGGGATTAAAGGCCCCTTAACCACTCCTATTGGTGGTGGATTTCGAAGCTTGAACGTTGCTCTCCGGCAACTACTTGATCTATACGTTTGTCTTCGTCCAGTTCGTTGGTTTGAAGGCGTACCATCACCAGTAAAGCAACCTGAACTTGTCGATATGGTCATTTTTAGAGAAAATACCGAAGATATATATGCAGGTATAGAAGCTGAAGCTGGTTCACCTGAAGCAGAAACCATTCGCGAGATGATCCGTGAAGTATTTGGCCGAGAGATTTCCGAAGATTCTGGGATAGGCATAAAGCCAGTTTCCCGAACTGGTTCACAGCGCCTTCAAAGAGCGGCAATGAAGTATGCCGTCGAACGTAACCGTAAGACAGTGCACTGGGTGCATAAAGGAAACATAATGAAATACACGGAAGGCGCTTTCCAAAAATGGGGATACGAACTAGTCCGTGAAGAATTTTCCGATGTTGCAGTTGGTTGGGACGATTGTGGCGGTGACCCAGGAGAAAAAATTCTTGTCCAAGACGCCATAGCCGACATTGCTCTTCAACAGGTTCTCACAAGACCAGCAGAGTTTGATGTCATTGCAACAATGAACCTAAATGGTGACTATCTTTCTGATGCCCTTGCCGCCCAAGTAGGTGGAATCGGTATCGCCCCAGGAGCAAATATCAACTACGTAACTGGGCACGGTATCTTCGAGGCAACACATGGGACAGCTCCCAAGTACGCAGGGCAAGATAAAGTAAACCCATCGTCTGTTTTGCTTTCCGGCGTGCTTATGTTTGAACATCTCGGGTGGAGAGAAGCAGCAGATGACATCATAAAAGCAGTAGAAAAAACGATTGGTGACAAGATCGTGACTTACGACTTTGCCCGCCTCATGGATGGGGCTACACAAGTTAAATGCTCTGAATTTGCTTCAGCGATAGTTGATAGGCTCTAGAGATTTATTAATCCNACGATAAGTCCTAATGGGTAACCACCCATGTATAAAGTTGCAAAAAAAGCTATTTAATTGAAACGTTCCAGTTCTCATCCGAAACCTAACGGGGACACATAGTGCAAAAAGATAAACNAAAAACAACACATCTTCGCAAAGGTTTCAGTTTGATACGGCGTTCGATTCGTATACGTCCAGGATCTCACGCCATTGCGATAACAGGGGCATGTCTTTTCTCCCTTGCCGCTGTGGCATTAACTCGCATACTTGGTTACGCAACCGACGAAGTTATAATCCCCGCATTAGATAGNGATGCATTGAACAATAGGTCATTATGGACCGCACTTCTTCTGATAATTGCGGTTGGTTTGATAAGAGGGGCAGGTGCCTTTCTCAGAAGGTATTTTCTCG
Source organism: Acidimicrobiaceae bacterium (assembly GCA_002715405.1). GTDB lineage: Bacteria > Actinomycetota > Acidimicrobiia > Acidimicrobiales > UBA8592 > UBA8592. The sequence continues at coordinate 12,887 of PAZD01000039.1, read as the reverse complement.
CTGGAGCTCGTTACGGCACAGAACTTGTTTGGCGCCGGCAACTGTTTAATCAGTACCTCACCCTTCCGATGACTTTCCATAGAAGCCGGTCTGCAGGAGAGCTCTTAGCGCACGCTGACAATGACATGATGATCGCTTCCTTAGCTCTCATGCCCTTCGCTTTCACAGTAGGGACATTCTTTCTGGCAATTATTGCGCTGATTAATCTTTTTCTGGTTCATCCTCTTATTGCATTAATGGCTTTAGTTCTCTTTCCACTGCTTGCTGGTATGAACCAGATATATTCACGGAAAGTTGTCTCTCCAGCGGCTGCTGTTCAGGAAGCTGTTGGAAATACTTCTGCGTTAGTTCACGAAAGTTTTGACGGTATTTTGGTCGTGAAATCCTTAGGTAGAAGTGAACAAGAAATACAACGTATAAGAAACTCTGCAGATCAGATCAGAAATCACAGAATTAGCGTAGGGAGACTCCGAGCAATCTTCGAACCAGCTATCTTTGCGTTGCCAAATATTGGCGTCATCTTTCTACTCATGCTTGGAACATGGTTGATCGACAAAGGTTCGTTATCTGTCGGCGAACTCGTTAGCGCAATCGCTTTGTTCGGCATTCTTGCCTTTCCAATGAGAATTGCCGGGATATTCTTTGAGGAACTTCCGAGATCAGTAGTAGCTCTTGATCGAATTGACAGGATTCTTAAGTTGCGGTCATCCTCCTCTCAATCACTGGGTGAAAGAACAATTGACAAAACATCAGTTGGTCTTTCCATTCAAGACCTGCAAGTGCACCACGATGATCACCTGATACTAGAGAGNGTCAATTTCGAGGTCCTTCCGGGTGAAATTGTCGCGTTAGTTGGAGCTACCGGTGTTGGAAAATCAACGATTGCTGACCTGATAGCTGGGTTACAAGAACCAACGAATGGCCAAATTCTTATCGATGGTATTCCAATGGAGGAACTAAGCTCTAAAACAAAAAACGAATCCATAGCAGTTGCCTTCCAAGAGTCGTTCTTATTTGCAGATACCATCCGAGAAAATATCGCCCTTGGTAGATCCTTCCACGATGCTGAGATTGTAGAAGCTTTGAAGGTTGCTCAAGCTCTCGAGTTTGTTCAAGATTTACCTGATGGGATTAATGCGACTTTAGGTGAGCGAGGAGTGACCCTATCTGGGGGACAGCGCCAGCGGATCACTCTTGCTAGAGCCCTCGTTGGGTCACCAAAAATACTGTTCCTAGATGATTCGACCTCGTCTGTAGACCCTCTAATCGAAAAAAAGATCTTAGAGAATCTGCGACAAACAGCTGATGTCACGTTATTAATTGTTGCTCATCGACTTTCGACCATAAAACTTGCTGACCGTATCGTCTTTCTTAATGAAAAAAATGTTGAAGGCGTAGGTACACACGAGGAAATGATGAGACTCGCACCATATGCATCTCTTGTAAAGGCATATGACAATAGTGGAATCTCCTCATGAAAGAAGAACGGCAAGCACATCAATCTACGCGAGGTGAGATAGGCCATGAATTGTCTTCGATGGAAACGCTTGATGATGAGCTTCATCAAAAAACTGGCGCTCTCAAAGTCTTACGGAGAGGTCTTGAAGTTAGCCCCGAACTGCGTGCTGGTGCAGTACTAACAGTATTGATGGCGTTAATAGTTGCTTCAGGATCTTTAGCGATACCTATTCTCATCCAGCAGATTTTAGATAAAGGACTCAATAGAAGCGAAGGGCTTAATTCAGAATTCATCTATTCATCATGCATTATTGCTCTTCTCATCGTCTCTTTCGTAATTGCTGCTCAACGCGCTACATATAACAGGCTTGTAAAGGTAGCTGAAACTACGATTCTTGAACTTAGGATTAGAGTTTTTTCGCACCTGCAAAGACTAAGCCTCGCCGATCATCTTGAAGCTCGCAAAGGAATTCTGACAGCTCGGGTAACCAGTGACATAGAAACTCTTTCTCAATTTGCGCAATGGGGAGCTATCGCATGGATTGTCGATTCCGTGATCATCATCGGAACACTGACTGTGATGGCTATCTATAGNTGGCAATTAACCATCGTAGTTGTCGCCATTTATCTTCCGATTATTCCAATACTAAAAGCAATACAACGTCAACAGTTTTTAAAATACAAAGAAGTTAGAGATGCAGTATCGGAGACTATGGGTCAGGTGTCTGAGGCTGTTACGGCAGCTCCCGTAATTAGGTCATATGGGTATCAAGAAACAATTCATGCGAAGCTTGAAAAAGCGAATCAAATGCAATTTAAGAGACAAATTAAAGCGCATAAGTTTTTTGCTCTTCTTGCTCCAGTAATGGACTCATTTAGTGCCATGGCGATAGGTGGTGTCCTTGTTATAGGGTCATTATTCGGCCCTGAAATGGGACTATCTTCAGGAGAATTGATTGCTTTCGTATTCCTAACAACCGTACTCATAGCGCCAATATGGGAATTAGGGGAAGTGTTGGATCAGACTCAGACAGCTCTAGCAGGATGGTGGAAAGTACTCACCGTTCTTGATATTCCAATCGAGATTGAAGAACCTTCCGTTGGTCTAATACTTCCGAGCGGGGCACTCAAGATCACAGTCGAAGATCTCCAATTCCGTTACAGGACGGGTGGTAAGGTCCTTCGAAATGTGAACTGTGAAATTTCTGCCGGAACAAATGTTGCAGTAGTGGGAGCGACCGGATCAGGAAAAACTACCTTCGTAAAGTTACTAACTCGTCTAGCTGATCCAATCGATGGAACTATCACTATTGGTGGAAGGCGCCTTTCTGAAGTTGAAACTGATTCAAGGCATCGATCTATTCAAATGGTTCCACAGGATGGTTTCCTTTTTAATGAAACAATTGAGACGAACGTTTCATTCGCTAAACCTGGATCAAGTCTCAGCGATATCTCAGAAGCGTTTGATGCTTTANATTTGAGATGGTGGATTGAGACACTCCCCGAAGGTATAAAGACACATGTGGGGCCAAGAGGGGAACGGTTATCCGTTGGAGAACGCCAATTAGTTGCATTAGCTAGAGCGCAATTAGCTGACCCGGGTTTGCTAATCCTTGATGAAGCGACAAGTGCAGTTGATCCTGAAACTGAAGTAGCGCTCGTTCAAGCTTTGGACCGACTTTCAAAGGGGCGAACGACTATTTCGGTAGCACACCGATTAAGTACTGCCGAACGAGCGGACCTTGTTCTGGTTTTTGACAAAGGAGAAATTGTGGAATCTGGTCACCACTCCCAACTTGTAGACAATGGCGGAGTTTATGCGTCTCTCTTTGATAGTTGGGTAGGAAATACTCAGATAAGAGAATAAGCAACTTTTCCCATAATTAGTCAAGGTACATACGGTCTTGGCTAATCTCACAAGGGGGGAGCTAGGAGGATCGTGTGAACGGCAAAGCGGTAAATGTAACAGTAACGGGGGCAGCAGGACAGATTGGGTACGCGTTGCTATTCAGGATTGCAAGTGGTCAGATGCTTGGTCCAGATCAGCCAGTGAATTTGAGACTGCTTGAAATCACCCCAGCTCTAGGGGCGTTAGATGGTGTACATATGGAACTCGATGACTGTGCGTTCCCTCTACTCGGGTCCGTTACGAAAACAGATGACCCCAACGTAGCTTTTGCTGGAAGTGATTACGCTCTTCTTGTCGGAGCCATGCCTAGAAAAGATGGAATGGAACGAGCGGACCTCCTAGAAGCGAATGGAAGTATTTTTGGACCTCAAGGAAAGGCTATGTCCGAAAATGCAAATACCGGTATAAAAGTTCTTGTGGTAGGGAATCCAGCAAACACTAATGCTTTAATCGCTCAGTCTGCAGCTGCTGGAATAGATCCAAGCCAATTCACGGCGATGACCCGGCTCGACCACAACAGAGCAAAAAGCCAAGTTGCAGAGAAATTAGGAGTACCCGTTGATGACGTCAAAAAAATGACTATATGGGGAAACCANTCTGCGACTCAATACCCTGACCTTTTCCATTGCGAGGTAGGAGGGATATCAGTCGCTGAAACGGTAAACGACCAAGAATGGCTTGAGAACCAATTTATTCCAACTGTTCAGCAGCGGGGAGCAGCCATTATTAAGGCCCGAGGGGCATCGTCTGCAGCTTCTGCGGCAAATGCGGCAATTGATCATATGCGCGATTGGGAACTTGGAACTCCAGACGGAGATTGGGTTTCCATGGCCATCCCTTCTGATGGAAGTTACGGCGTTCCCGAAGGGGTAATCTCTTCATTCCCTGTGACCTGCAGCGGCGGCGTTTATGAAATTGTGCAAGGTCTAGACATCGACCAATTTAGCCGTCAAAAGATAGATGCCTCTGCAGTAGAGCTAGTTGCAGAGCGTGACACAGTAAGTTCTCTTGGCCTGATTTAACAGTAAATAGAAAAAGCAAATCAGAGGTTCGAGCTTTCAATTTGTTCGTAAGCTTTGACCAGAAGTTTGACATCCCCATCAATTTTCATCAGGCCTTTGAGAAATGCTTCTTCCGTGCTGAGAGATCCGTCTTGAATTTGCGCAGCTATCCGCTCCTCTAGGGAGAAAAGAATATCAACATGGTCTGACATCCCCATTTGAACTGGAGCGACACCATCTTGAATCGTTATATGGTAACGATACTCTTCGCTCCTTTCACTTAAGATGACATATTGGATTACTAATGGGTCGGCGGATATCTCAGAAAACAATACCGAAAGCTTCGCGTTGAGCGAGGCCACCCATTCCTCTTGCGGTGTTTCCATATTCGAAGCGTACACCTAACCGTTTGCAAGTAGGAGAGCGTGTGGCATCAATTGAATTTTTATTGGGGAAACACCAATTAATTCACCATCACCCCATATATCAAAACCTTCAGTACTAATTTCAATTACATTTCCCTCCAGCGTATGAACTTTAGGGTGAAGTAAATGTGAACCATCAAAAACGCGTCGAAAGAACCTGAGTAGTTCTATTCTTCCAATTCTGGTTACTAATGTAAGATTTGAATTTCCGTCAGTTGGGTCAGCGTTTGGAGCGATTTTCATTCCCCCTCCAAAATCGCTGGTATTTGCCACAGTGCCAAGAACTAGATCGAACCTATATTTCTTTTCATCTACTTGAAGTTCTAATTTCCTGCTTTGTAATTTTGGAAGACATAATAATGTTGCAAAGGTGTAACGACTCGGACCTTTCGGCCGCTGCATCCTATTTGCGCGAGTATTAACATCAGATGAAAATCCAAATGTCAAAACCGAAGCGACCCACCGGTTTCCCACTTTCAACAAGTCAATTTTTGAAGGTTTAGAAAGCGCAATTTCCACAGCTTCTTTGATTCCCATTGGAATACCGATAGCTCGAGCAAAGTCATTCCCCGAACCTGAAGGAATAATTCCTAGAGCTGTAGACGATCTAGCAACAGCTTGAATCGCAAGATGAACAATACCATCCCCTCCAGCAACTATTAATTTCTCGGCACCACGTTCGACCACGTTTTGTATAAGAGATCTAGTTTCTTCGATTGACGATGCAGTAAGAACTTTTACATCTGCGTAGTGAGTCCGAACGTTGTCAATAATAGAGGAATTGAGTCGGTAACTTTTTCCGCGTCCAGCAGCAGGATTAATTAGTAGATAAATACTCATTAAATGGAACTCTCCGTAGGTTCACCCGCTAGATCATTCTGGCTCTTTTTTTCATAGCGTAAAATGTAAAAGACCAAAGTAAATCCAATAATGGCGAGAAATGTTGGCCAGAATAGGTCGCTAAAGTCTTCTGGCCATCCAAGTGTAGTTCCCTTAATGATCTCGTCTTCTCTTTCACTAACTACCCCAACACCATTTGGCCATGGCCATAAAACTCTGAGACTACCGACCATCAGTCCGATAAGGCACACCAGAAGAGAATCTCTATAGCGGCTAAGAACCCATCTAAGCGTCCTCACTGAAACCCCTAAAGAAATCATGGCACCTAACCCAAAGACAAATAATTCGCTTGGGCTTCTATCATTGATTGCTTCAATTACTGGGGCGTACATGCCTATTGTCAATAACAGAAACGATCCTGAAATTCCTGGAAGTACCATCGCGCAAATAGCGATCAAGCCACCTATAAAGAAGTTAAGTAGAGATGGGTCCTGTATCTGGCCAGAACTAAATGCCAAAATAAAAAACGTTATAGCAGTGACTGCAACCATGTAGCCGAATCGACGGTAACTCCACGTAGAAACCATTCTTACTCCGGTCAGTATTGAAACTGCCACCAGTCCAAAAAAAAGTCCTGCCATAGGCCTGGGGTAATTATCTAAGAGCTTCTCTATGAAATGGGCCAGAATCCCAAAGGCAAGAAAGACCCCGAGAAGAAGAGGAATGAGAAATCTCCATTCAATACTTCGAAGTTTTGCCCATAACTGTCGGAATTCTCCCTTCACTACATCAGTGAGACAGGTTGCTAGCGTCGCTATATTTTCAATCAGACGGTCGTAGACCCCCAACAATAGAGCGATAGTTCCTCCAGACACACCTGGAACGGCATCTGCTAAACCCATAAAAGTACCCCGAAGGAAATGAGCTACCTTGGTGTCAGCGAAATGAGGTTCTTTCGGTTTTGTCATGCCACTGTATGATAGATCTTAATTCCAACCACCACTTATGACCTAAAGGAAATTAGAGCCAGATGATTTCGACCCCCGAAGAACAACAAATCGGAGACGAGTATCTACTCAATCTTTTCCTGACACCTGAAGGAATAGCTAACCCCGCACCGTGGTATAAAAAACTGCGAGAAAGTATGCCTATCTTTGAGAGTTCTAATGGAGCGATCTTCCTTTCCCGTTTCGATGATTGCCACAGTGTGTTTCGGGATAATCGATTTGGGAAAGGGGACCAATCAGGGCCTGGAGGCTCAATGCTCCCTCGAGAAGAATCTCCCGAGATTGTTGCATTTAGAGAAGAAGTAAATGAGGCTCGATCAAACACCGCACCGTCACTTCTCTTTCTCGACCCGCCCGACCATACGCGTTTGCGCGGTTTAGTCAATCGTGCTTTTACTCCTCGACGGATAGACAGTATGCGGATGAGTATTCGTGAATTAACCGAAGAGTGCCTTAACGAACTTGCACGAGAAGGCGGCGGCGACGCAATGGAAATCTTAGGATTTCTTCCAGTGAACGTTATTGGTGAACTCGTCGGGGTCCCACGTTCAGACTGGAACTATTTCCGGCCTCTCGTCAACGATGGGGTAGCAAACCTTGAGGCCGGACCGACGCTTGAAGAACTACAAGCATCCCATGCCGCATTTACTGAAATGGGTGAATACTTTCGAAAACTTGTACATGAAAGAAAAAAGAATCCACAAAATGATCTAATTTCCGCGCTTATTGAAGTAGAAGAAAGTGGCGATCGTGTATCCGAAGATGAAGTCGTCAGCACGGTAATTCTTTTGTTCGCAGCTGGGATGGAAACTACTCAAAATCTCATCGGTAACGGGCTCGCTGCTCTCTTTGAATTCCCCGATGAGTACTCCCTCCTTTGGGAGAACCCTGATCTAGTTCCTAGTGCTGTTGAAGAAATGCTGCGCTGGGATAGTCCTGTGCAGCTCGATGGAAGAACAGCCCTAGAAGCAACAGAAATTGATGGAATAAAAATCGAAGAAGGAAGATCCGTTGTTACGTTAATTGGAGCTGCAAATCGGGATCCGAGAAAATTCGTTAACCCTGATGATTTTCTCGTTCGTCGTGATGAAGGGCCGCCACTAAGCTTTGCCTCTGGAATCCACTACTGTCTCGGAGCGAATCTAGCAAGAGCAGAAGGACAGGAAATGTTTGCGGGCCTCATTCGAAGATTTTCCTCGGTTCAACAAGCAGGAGAATTAGAGCAACGAGGACGGATGACTTTACGGGGATTTAAAACCGTTCCTGTCTCCGTAACTGAGCGCTAATACTCAGGCAGATGACAAACGACGAAACCTCTGAATCCAGGTGGGATAGTCGATACAGAGAAAATCCTATACTTAAGGACCCTTCATTTTTTCTTTGTGAACATTATAAACATTTCCCTCCTGCTGGAACTGTTGTAGATGTAGCCGGAGGTAACGGCCAGAATGCGATATGGCTTGCGAATCAAGGTTTCTCAACGACCCTCCTAGACGTTAGCTCCGTCGCTATAAACCAAGCACAAGAATTCGCGAAAAAGAAAAAGGTAGCCATAGAATGCCTGCAACATGACCTAGAAAAAGAGTCCATGCCAAAGGGGAGAAAATGGGATGGAATATTTGTACAACTCTTTCTCGATCGAGAATTAATCCGATCAATCTCTGAATCATTGAATATCGGCGGAGTGTTCTTATTTGCGCACCCCACACGAACAAACCTCGAGAAGAATAAACACCCCAGCGACAGGTTCCTCCTTGCCGATGGAGAAATATTCACACTCGCTGAAGAACTTCAGAAAATGCGGATTCTTGAAATTGATGAATCGTGGAGAAATTCTGGCCGGTATGAAGCATGGCTAATTGCACAAAAAATAGAAACATGACCCGTAGTTACTGACCACAAACATTTATTCCAAAGATTTTCCTCTTTCAGAGATACTGAGCAATAATTTCTTCAGGAACCCGAAGGAGAAAAAGTATGGAACCGCAGATGATCGAATTTCCAGTCAATGGAACAATAGCAGGAGGATATTTAGCTACTGCAAAATCAGGATCAGGATCAGGAGTTCTCGTCTTGCAGGAATGGTGGGGGCTGGTCCCACAAATCAAAGGTGTCTGTGACAGATTAGCTGAGCAAGGATTCACAGCTCTCGCTCCGGATCTTTACCATGGAGAGTTTGCGCAACATACCGAAATGGATAAAGCAGGTGAGTTAATGAGTTCACTCCCGCCTGATCGCGCTGCAAGGGACATGGGAGGTGCAATAGACCACCTTCTTGGTCTTGACGCCTGCACTTCATCCCAAGTTGGTGTCGTTGGCTTCTGCATGGGAGGAATGCTCACACTTATGGTGTCTGCTATCGAATCAGATCGAGTTTCTGTGGCTGCTCCGTATTATGGAGCCCCTCTGGGCGATGGCGCCCCTGATTGGAAAGGGCTGACGGCAAAAGTTGAAGGACACTTTGCGGCTCACGATGATTTCTTTCCTTCCGATGCCATCAAAGATCTCGAAAGTCAGCTACGAGACCTTGGCAAAGATGTAACTTTCCATATTTATGATGACACAGGCCATGCTTTTGCGAACGAAGAAGATGTATTAGGAACGTATAATCAGGAAGCTAGCGAGATTGCATGGGAGAGAACAATCTCTCTGTTGAGCGAGATCTAATTATTAACCTTGACCTAGTAGTTTTCTATTTTTGCGCTTCGACTTTACATAGTCACGATTCGTATAAGCGATAAAGTCCAAAGGAATCTCTTTCGGACAGGCTTCATGGCATTCACCATGGTTGGTACACGATCCAAAGTATTCTTCCATCTTTTCGACCATATCTTCAGTCCGTGACCAGCGTTCAGCCTGCCCTTGAGGCAACAAATTAAGATGTTGCACTTTTGCAGATGTAAACAATTGTGCAGCTGAGTTTGGACATGCAGCAATACAAGCACCGCAACCGATACATGCAGCTGCATCAAAAGCTGTATCGGCAGCATCTTTAGGAACTGGGATTAGGTTTGCATCTGGTGCAGATCCAGTCGGAACCGTGATGAAACCGCCTGACTCGATTATTCGATCCATCGGAGAACGGTCTACAACCAGATCCTTAATGATGGGGAAAGAGGCAGCTTGCCATGGCTCAACAACGATGGTGTCGCCATCTTTAAACTTTCGCATGTGAAGTTGACATGTAGCAGTAGCTTTCTCTGGTCCATGAGCTTTGCCATTAATCATGCAACCGCAGGTGCCACAAATTCCTTCCCGGCAATCACTTGCGATCTCTACTGGCTCTATTCCTTCATTGATTAGATTCTCGTTAAGGACATCAAACATTTCCAGAAAAGACATGTCTTCACTTATGTTTTCAACCAAATATGTTTCGAAACGTCCTCTTGCATTGGGGCCAGATTGTCGCCAGACTTTAAGAGTTAAGGAGAGACTATCTTCAGAATATGTTCCTTTTCCCTGCTTATTGTTTAAAAAGTCTCCTAAATCATCATCTGTAAGATCTGTAGATGGGTAGGAAGGATCTTCAGAGATTTCTTTTTTATCTTTCCCTAATTCTCTAACTTTTTCAGGGGTATGCGTTTCGGTATCTTGGGGGTTTTTAGTGCTTTCAAACTCTGACTTAACCCCATCGTTTTCTTGTGGCAGCTCTAAATCGGGGGTAGGGGCACTCTGTTCATGTGTTGCGTCCAGAACATCATCAACTCTATTGGCGAGCTTCTTTTTCCGAGGTCTTCGTCTAGGATTTCCATTCCCCATTGGCTTACCCCTTTCTCTTATTCGCTAGAATCGTCTTAATATTTTCCCACATTCGTTCATAACCAATAGCGCATTTGCGTGTGCGCCATTCATCGTTAAAATCAAGCTTTGATTTTTTTGGTATGGGTAGGCATTCTCCAATGGATTTACCCATTTTGGCGGATGAAAATGCTGACTCTCTAACGCGATAGACAGAGCCAACATAATCAATTCCGAGACTCTCCACTCGTTGTGACATTAGTTTTCTTTCCCTATCAAATACTGAAATCGGGACATTGGTCAGAATATAACCATCAAGCTTTATTTCGCCCTTCTTTGTTTCTTCCTCGAGCATAAGTTCTAATAGGTCTATTCCATCAATCGACATTTCAGATCCATCTATGGGAACCAAAATTATGTTGGCGGTCTCAAGCCCCATGTGTGTAAGAAGAGAAGTAATAGATGGCGAGAAATCGATAAGAATGACATCATATTTTTTCTTGATTGTTTGTAACCGATCATCTAAGAGTAGCGTCGACCAATCATTCCGGTGGGGGAGTAGTTTTTCGGTGGCTAATAATGGGCCACCTTCAAGTAAATCTAGGCCAACACGACCACCGATATCTTGACGAATAGGTACAGGTCCTCCATTAATTATCCAATTTGCTAGATCAGCTCCATTGTCGGGCTCAACTTCATTTTCCATATACCCCAGTTGCATACTCTGCTGAGCTTGGACATCAAGGTCTATTACAAGGACCTTCTTTCCTTCCTGTTGGGCTAGGACAGCTAGATTTCCAACTATTGAAGTTTTGAAAGTTCCCCCTTTTGCATTGACTATTGCTACAGAGTTTCTTGTTACCACTATTAGACCTAACCCCTACTTATACGACCTTTGAGTAAGTGCGACGTACTCAAATTCAAGCTGTTCTTTATGGCAAATAGCAGCATCTGGCGATCCTCCCCATTCCCAAGCTGCTACATGAGCAAAATTCTTATCGTCACGTAAAGCTTCTCCTTCAGAAGTTTGACTTTCACTTCTAAAATGCCCTCCACATGACTCTTCACGTTCAAGTGCATCTCTTGCCTTGAGTTCGGCGAGTTCAAAGAAGTCAGCAACCCGACCCACTTTTTCCAAAGAAGAGTTAAGGCTGCTTCCGGTACCAAGAACTCGAACATCTTTTTCAAACTCTTCACGCAAGGCGGGGATCTCTGACAAAGCCTTCTCAAGGCCATATTTGGATCGTTCCATTCCTATGAATTCCCAAACCAATTTCCCTAATTCTCTGTGGAACCAGTCAACTGATCTTGTCCCATTTGTTGATAACCATTTTTGTGTTCGCTCTGCTACCTGATGAACTGCCGAAGAACATGCTGGATCATTATCAGGTAGAGGGGTTTCTCCAAGAAGGGGAGCTAAGTAGTTTCCTATGGTGTAGGGAATTACAAAATATCCATCAGCAAGTCCTTGCATAAGTGCTGAAGCTCCTAATCTGTTTGCTCCATGATCGGAGAAGTTTGCTTCCCCTAAGATGAACAAACCAGGGAGATTACTCATTAACTCATAGTTTACCCATAGTCCGCCCATCGTATAATGGGTTGCTGGATAGATTCTCATAGGTGTTTTATATGGATCTTCCCCAGTAATTCGTTCGTACATTTGGAAGAGATTCCCGTATCTTGCTCGAATTGCATCTTCACCATCACGATGAATGGCATCTGCAAAATCTAGATACACGCCATTTTTTAATGGTCCGACTCCTAGTCCTTTGTCAACTACTGTCTTAGCGTTTCTTGAAGCTACATCTCTGGGTACTAAATTACCGAAAGACGGATATTTCTCTTCTAGATAGTAATACCGATCTCCATCAGGTATTTCAGGTACATCCCGTTCTTCATCATAATTTCTAGGAACCCAAATTCTTCCATCGTTTCGAAGTGACTCTGACATCAAAGTGAGTTTTGATTGAAATTCATCACTAGCTGGAATGCAGGTTGGATGAATCTGCGTGTAGCAAGGATTAGCGAATAGCGCACCTTTTCTATGCGCTCGCCAACCAGCTGTTACGTTACACATCATTGCGTTAGTAGAGAGGTAATAGACATTTCCATACCCTCCTGTCGCCAGAACGACTGCGTGAGCAGTGTGACTACGCACATCACCTGTGATTAAATCTCTGGTAACTATGCCGCGCGCAGCGCCATCATGAACAATGAGGTCAAGCATCTCTGTTCTGGTATGCAACTCAACAGACCCCGCATTCACTTGTCTCATAAGAGCGGAATATGCGCCTAACAGGAGCTGCTGGCCCGTTTGCCCGCGCGCATAGAAGGTTCGACTAACTTGAGCTCCACCAAAAGACCGATTATCGAGAAGTCCTCCGTATTCTCTAGCGAACGGGACACCTTGCCCCACACATTGATCGATAATATTTAGAGAAACTTCAGCCAAACGGTGAACATTGGCTTCTCTACTTCGGTAATCACCGCCTTTGACAGTGTCATAGAA
>PAZD01000038.1 GCA_002715405.1 Acidimicrobiaceae bacterium | reverse complement strand
CGTTCACGAACGGCAACTGGGACACCCCCCAGACCGTCACCGTCACCGGCGTCGACGACAATCTGGTTGATGGGAGTCAGAACTCGACGATCACGATTTCAGTGGATGACGGCAACTCGGATAACAATTTCGATCCTGTTAACGACCAGACCGTGACCGCAACCACCACCGACAATGACACTGCCGGTTTCACCATTGTTGAGTCCGGAGGTTCAACATCAGTGTCGGAGGCAGGAACAACGGACACGTTCACGGTCGTCCTCAACACCCAACCAGCGTCCAACGTGGTAATCCAAGCGTCTTCGAGCGATGCAGGTGAGGCGCAGGTCGGGGGCCCATTGACGTTCACGAACGGCAACTGGAACACCCCCCAGACGTTCACGATTACCGGCATCGACGACAATCTGGTTGACGGTAACCAGATAGCTGTGTTTACTGTGGAGGTCGTCGACGGCTCGAGTGACAATACCTACGACGCCGTTGTCGACCAGACCGTAGACGTAACTAACGCTGACAATGAAACTGCCGGTTTCACAGTGGCGGAAACCGGGGGGAACACCACAGTCACCGAAGCCGGATCCACGGACACGTTCACGGTCGTCCTCACCGCCCAACCAGCGTCGAATGTGGTGTTGACAGTTGTTTCTGCTGATACCGGTGAATCCACAGTGACCAGCCCATTGACGTTCACGAACGGCAACTGGGACACCCCCCAGACCGTCACCGTCACCGGCATCGACGACAACATTATTGATGGGAGTCAGAACTCGACGATCACGATTTCAGTGGATGACGGCAACTCGGATAACAATTTCGATCCTTTGCCTGATCAGACCGTGACCGCAACCACCACCGACAACGATTTCGCCGGTTTCACCATTGTTGAGTCCGGAGGTTCAACATCAGTGTCGGAGGCAGGATCCACGGACACGTTCACGGTCGTCCTCACCGCCCAACCAGATTCCAATGTGGTTCTATCCGTTTCATCTTCAGACCTCGGCGAAGTCACTGCTGCCACGACGCTTACCTTTAACACGAACAATTGGAACACGCCTCAAACCGTTACTGTCACCGGTAGTGACGACATTCTCGACGATGGCGACCAAACCACAAATATCACTATCGCGATTAATGCCCCAAACACAGATAACAAATTTGATGCTGTCCCTGCCCAAGTAGTTGAAGCGACGACAATAGATGATGACGCAGCGTCTTTCTCGGTGGAGCAAACAGGAGGATCTACAACAGTTAGCGAAGATGAAACTGAAGACTCCTTTACGGTTGTTCTAGATGTTCAGCCCGCAGCCAGTGTTCTTCTTCGGATTACACTTTCGGATAATACTGAGTCGTCGCTCGCTGTATCGGATCTAACATTCACTTCGGCTAATTGGAATGTTCCTCAAACAGTCACCGTTACCGGTGTAGACGATGAAGAAGCAGATGGGGATCAGCCAGGACAAATTGAAATTGCAGTACTTACAAGTTCCTCTTCTGAATTCCTGAACCTATCCCCTGAAACTGTTCCCGTTACGAACCTTGACAACGAAAATGATCAGGATGGTGATGGGCTCGAAGATGCAAACGACCCATGTCCAGAAGACGAAGATTGCGATGACGACTCGGTCAACGATCCTGATGAAGAGATCGGCTGCGTTAAAACACCTGATTGCGACGGGGATACTGTACTTGATGGAGACGAAGAACCAGGCTGCGCGCTTCTAATAGACTGTGATGACGACACAGTAATCGACCCAGACGAAGAAGCAGGGTGTGCCAAGATTCAAGACTGTGATGACGATGGGCTCTTAGATCCAGACGAACCTGCTGGATGCGCAACAGATCCTGATTGTGATGATGATGGACTCCTCGACGGCTCAGAGCCCCCAGGTTGTATACAGGACCCTGACTGTGATGATGACAACCTTCTTGACGGTTCTGAACCTTCAGGATGTATCTTATTCCCTGACTGTGATGACGATGAACTCCTTGATGGCTTTGAGCTATCGAGGTGCATCTTTGATCCTGATTGTGATGATGATGGCCTTCTTGATGGGGATGAACCTGAAGGATGCCTATTGAATCCCGATTGCGATGGTGGAGGTTTATTGGATGGGGATGAACCTGAAGGATGCGTCTTGGATCCTGAATGCGGAGAAATAATTGAAGAACCAGTTAACACTACTCAGGAAGAAGTGGCTCCTGCACCAACTACCACACCAGAAGAATCTACCCCTACACCCCAAGACTCAACTCCGGAACCTTCTGCAACCCCAGAGCCTGAAGAAGAAAAACCTGAAGTCGTTACTCTGGCGGTAGACATCCCCGACACCACAACGTTCGCAACCACAACTTTCCTATGGGGAATCGGTGCAGGAGTCGCCGCTTTGCTTATGATGATTCTTCTATTGGGTCGGAGGAGAAGGCCGTACATCATTTCGATGACCCTCCACCCTGAATCAAGCCAAGATCAAACTCTGACACTGTTCGCCTTGGCCAAGACACAAGTAAATGAGGGTAAAACAAAATACGAACTTAGCGACTTAGGCAATGAACAGGAAACGCAGATAAAGAATCCATTCAGACAAAAGCAATTCCAGATTCTCTTCACAAGTCAATTAGCATCGAGCCTTACATTTGGGGTTAAACAAATGGGGTCCGAGGAACAGGAAGTTTTCGTATTTCTTAAATCAAATCTTCCCTCGTTAGCTGAATCATCATCTCACATCCTTGAAGTGTCGAAAAACACTGGAGAAAAACTAACGCCTGATCTGCCTGAAGGAAGAGTAATGAGTATCGTTTGGGCTTTACCTTCTATACCTTCTAGAAGAAGAACTTCCTCTAGCTATAGATTAGAAGGCCTAACAGAAACGGATGAGTGGAGACTCATTACTGAATTNGCATCAAATGAGTCAGATGAATCGAAATCGCTACTGGATATAGCGAATTGCACTCACGTTCGACTTCGCTCCTCATCCAAGTGGATTGCCGGCCAACCCAGCCTTCCAGTTCCACTAGGATCTATCAGCTTTCTTGAGAATAGCGGAAAAGAATAAAATCAGCNTGGAGAATGCATTAACAGGGAAACTCCTCGCGGTTGACGTTGACGGAACGCTACTTGATCCAGATGGTCGTCTGCGACAACGAACACGGGATGCATTAGAGGCAGNAAACGAGGCTGGAGCTACTTTGACACTCGCAACTGGGCGTGACTGGCAAGCTGTAGAAAAATTGATCGACATGCTGCCTTCTGTTCGGTACTCAGTATGTACCAATGGAATCGAAGTTTACTCAAGCAATGGTGAAAGACTCGCTGCTCATGAAATTGATCTTGAACTTGCCAAAACAATCATTCGAAGTATCCGCAAACAGTTACCGGGAGTAGCTATCGGCGTAGGGGTAGGAGGGCAGCTAGTTGGAGAGGAAGATATATCTAAAGCGCTACCAGTAATACCAGCAGGAGTTTCTTCATTTCCAGCAAAGATGGTTCCAGATATTATCCCCGAAATAACCAGTAGCACCCAAGACATAGTCATCTACCACAAGGACTACCATTCACGAATTCAAGGCCTGTATGAAATAATTTACGAGGTTGTTCAAGACAGCAGGGTCGATGTCGTCTATAGCGGGCTACCCATGATAGAAATTGTCCCTGCAGGGTGCGGAAAAGAAACCGGCTTATCTTGGCTTTGTTCCCATTTAGATATAAATCAGGCTGATGTCATCGCATTTGGAGATGGGATGAATGACCTCTCGATGCTCCGTTGGGCTGGCTTAGGAATCGCCATGGGGCAGTCTGGAGTAGAGGTCATACAATATGCTGATGAAATTACGCTGGGGAATAGCGATGACGGTGTAGCAGCGTGGATAGAAGCAAAACTCTAGTGAGCTAAAAGTAGCAAATAGCTAACCACTGTAAATTTCGTTAGATTTACCGTATTCTCATAAATAGTTACAAACGAACAGGACATATGCGATGCCAACAAATTCCTCATTGCTTGAACGTTACCTTTCAAGCATGGCCCCGTATCTGAAGCCTCTCTATAAAACACCCATTTCCATAGAGCATGGGCAAGGAAGCTTCGTTTGGGATGTTGAGGGAAACGAGTATTTAGACTTCTTCGGAGGAGTCCTGACCACCATGATCGGGCACAACAATCCAGCCGTGACTGAAGCAATTCAATCACAGGCCAGTAAAGTTCTCCACACCAGCACCCTGTACCTNTCGGAGCCCATGATTGAATTTGCTGAAGAGATCAGTGCCGCATCTGGAATTCCTAACGCTCGTGTCTTTTTCACTGCATCAGGAAGCGAAGCAAANGATACGGCGTTGCTCTTGGCGACAAGCTNCCGGAATTCAAACGAAATTCTTGCGGTAAGAAATAGCTACCACGGTCGAACGTTTGCAACCCAAGCGATAACTGGCCAATCGACATGGCTTTCGTCACGTATCTCTGGTCTCTCCGTCAACTATGTTCAAGGGCCATACCGGCTTCGTAGCCCATTTCAGGATATCCCAGACGAAAAACTCACTGAAATGTGCGTGGCTGATCTTCAACAGCTGCTAGACACAACAACAACTGGAAATGTTGCTTGCTTGATTTTTGAACCGATACAAGGTGTTGGCGGTTACACAGTCCCTCCAGATGGTTTCTATGGGGAAATGCAGAAAGTCCTTTCTAACTATGAAGCTTTGACAATTAGCGACGAAGTTCAGACCGGGTGGGGGAGGACAGGAGACCACTTCTGGGGCTACCAAGCGCATGGCTTCACCCCAGACATGTTAACTTTCGCTAAAGGTGTTGGAAATGGTGCGGCAATAGCNGGTGTTGTAGCTCGNGCTGAGATAATGGAAAAGGTTACCGCTTTAAGCTTCAGCACATTTGGCGGAAACCCTCTTTCGGCTGCAGCAGGTTTAGCGACGTTCCGTTATGTTTCGCAAAATAACTTACAAAAAAATGCCAAAGATATGGGGAGTAGATTAATCAAAGGACTTAAAAATATCGGTGAAGCCACTCCCTGGATAGGGGAACTTCGAGGACGCGGCCTAATGATTGCATTAGAGATAGTTTCCGGCGATGGGCCAGCAATAGAACCTGACCCTATTAAAGCTGGAGAACTCCTAGAGGCTTGCAAGGATCAAGGTGTTCTTGTCGGGAAAGCGGGTGTATTCGGAAATGTGATCAGGATTGCACCGATGCTAACCGCTTCTGCAGGTGAGATAGATCAGGGAATTGAAAAGATCAGTAAAGCAATTCAATCGATCTGACTCGAGCAGATTTGCATAACTGGTATCTTTAAAATCTGGTCACTTGCTTCACTCAGACCTGCTTCTTCTGCGCATGTAATGCCGGCTTCTATTTTTTCGCCTCTGTAACCAACCAATTGAAAAGCGGGTCGGTATCGCGGCTTGTCATCATTTCCGGATGCCATTGGACCGCAACAATAGGTAATGATTGGTGTTCAATCCCTTCTACGCCTCCATCTTCTGAGCGCGCTGTTATAACAAGATTTTCTCCGATGTCACCGATACTTTGGTGATGAAGAGAGTTAACCTCCCGCGATGGGCCATAGAGCTTCTCTAAGAGGCTGCCTTCCATGATCTTGACGGTATGCACTTCAGTGGCAGGTGGTTTATCGCGAACAGCATGTCTTGGGACGTCCTGAATTAGATTCCCACCTGAATAGACGTTGATCATTTGTAGTCCTCTGCAGATTCCGGCAACTGGAAGCTCAAGATCAATTACTGCATCTAGTAGGGCTGTTTCGAATTCATCGCGAATAGGTTCAGGTTTATAGGTTTCGGGAGCAGGCTCCGATCCATATAGCTCTGGCTGAATATCAGCGCCGCCGCTCATGAGTAGGCCATCTAATCGTTCGACGTAAAGAGATGGATCCACACCCAAGGGTAGGAATACGGGGAGACCTCCTGCAGCTAAAATACCCTGCGAATAATCCACCCAGTAGACGTCAAGTGACAGGTCGCTCATAACTTTCAAGCTTCCTTTGAGATCCGCTCCAGTCCTTCTTTTCCCGGTTATCCCGATTAATGGAGTATTGCTCATGGGCCCTCTCAATGTAGTCGAAGTGGATTTGAACGGTATCGTGGATAATACGATCAGGTGTCGTATTGCAACATCTCTCATTGTAGGGAACATGGAAAGGGAATAAAGAAANCATGGAAATCACTTGGGATGTCATTGATTCTCATGCCCACCAATTCAGGAATATAGGGGTTCGAGCGGATACGAATGTAGTAGTGCTTGCTGATCATTCTCCTGCGCCTGCCCTTCGAGACGTTGCCCGATTAGCATTGCAGTCAATTGGAGCATCGGTTGTTGAGGTGCTTCCAACCGCAGCCATCCGTCGGGAAGCTGCAGATATCGAGGCTTCCCTTGAATTCGTTTCTTCNTGCTTGGCTTCTAGCGACTACGTCATAGACTGCACGGACGCAAGACTTACTCAAAATCTAAACACTGAGTCAATTAAGNGATACGGGACAGAAATAATCGTTGATGGGAAAATCGCCTGGACTCCAGTTGGGGAACTCTCCGAAGGCTAGATATCGAGGGCCAAAGGAACATGAAATTCCATCTTGTTATCCCTTCACCAGATTTCGAAGAGGGCCTCACTTTCTTTCGAGATGAACTAGGCTTTGTTCTCGACAAAATTTCGCCAGCGGAAACCCCTTCACAAGCTGAGCTTTCAGGGTATGGACTTACCATTTGGCTTGATAAGTTCGCAAAACTCGAGCCTGTTACATTGAGAGTCGCAACGGAGGATGCCAGGCTTTCTGGTTCACAAAAGGTTGGACCTAATGGAACGAAAGTTATTTTCGGGTTACCGCAGTTAGAAAACAATGTTGAAATTCTAACCGAANCTTCTATTGCATTAAATNAAGCTTTAAATGTCGAATGGACTACCGGCCGAGCGGGAATGATGTACCGGAATCTCCTTCCTTCCGGCCCTTGGAATTTTATCGCCTCCCATATCAAGATCCCTGGATCTGGAAATGTCCCTGATTGGGTTCATCATCATGACGCACAATTCCAGATCATCTACTGCTACAAAGGCGCCGCGAAGTTAGTGTACGAAGATCAAGGTCCTCCGTTTATTTTTAAAGCCGGTGATTGTGTTCTCCAGCCCCCTCATATACGTCATCAGGTTTTAGAGAGTTTTGATGACCTTGAAGTTATNGAAGTAATGACCCCGCTTATCCACTCAACCTTTAGTGATCATGTCATNAAACTTCCAAATGACGAATTTGACCCAGGTCGTATATTTGAGANTCAGCGTTTTATCTGGAACCAGTCTAAAGATCGCCAGTGGAAAGCCATCTCTGGAAGTTCCGACTCACACTACCAAGTTGGGGAAACAGGTATAAGAGAGGCAAGTGCCCATCGCGGAGATGTCCAAATTCTCCGTTCAGTCGCCGGTGAAGGAAACGGCGATATTCTTATTCCATCGCTCGATGATAGCGGCAGTAAATTTATTCTCTGGTTTGTTCTGTCCGGTACTGCGAGCTTTGTAGGTCTAGCAGAAGTTCCGGTACGCGACGTCAGCGAGGGTGATGCTATTTCGTTGATAAATGCCCCTTTAGAATCTCGGGGTAGAGGTTTTCGTCTACCTTCGGATGATTTCGCTGTTCTTGAAGTTCGGCTCCCGCAATAAGTTTCTAATCCCGAAGGCAACTAAGCCTCAATCTTCCAGTCTGGGCCACATAGGGCGAACCATGTCATACTTGTGCATGCGGAAAATCATGAATTTAATCCTTTTGGGCTTGGCTATNCTTGCGGTTGTTCTTCTTCTAGCTCTGGTGGATTGTTCGGGTGAANGGCCACAATTAGAACAGTATGGCTTAACGACCGTTCTTTAGATCAGCCGCTACTGCTTGNCTCGTCATCGTTCTTAGCTAATTGAGGGTTCTGATCCATAGTTTTCCCAGTAGAAGGAAGTGAAAGTGATAAACACCAATTAATAAAGAGGCAAGTAGCGGAAACCCAGAGAGCCGCTGTTAATCCGCCAATGAGATACGTTAGTCCAGAAAGTAACGTCCCGAATAGCCTGCCAAGTGCATTGGCTGCATAGTAAAAACCTACGTTAATCGCAACCGTATCCTCGTCTTCAGAGTAGGCAAGTATGAGGAAAGAATGCATTGATGAGTTAATTGCAAATATCAGTCCGAAGACTATTAAACCTCCCACAACTACGAAATTTATTGAAACCTCAGCTGAAACAAAGCTAGCGATTGCAATGGTGACACAAACTAGGATGAAGGCCCAGAGTCTTGCCGCCCCAATGGTGTCTTTTGACCGCCCCAATAATGAGACTAAAGACGGAGCCCAAGATTGGATAATGCCATAACCGATTATCCAACCTGCTAGGAATCCTCCGATGCCGCTGTAGGACCAGCCCAGTTCATCGCCGAGGAATATGGGTAGCGCTACCACAAACCAGATATCTCGAGAACCGAATAAGAAAATACGGGCAGTGGATAGACGGTTTATAGCTGAGGATTCGGAGGATAAAACCCTCAATTTTTGCGCTTTTTTCGACTTGCCGATTTCACCTTTGAGGAAAAGCATCACGCAAAGNAGGCATGCGGCCACTAAGGCAGCGAGCACGAAGAGAGATTTGCGAAATCCAACCCAAGTTAGGAGCGCGCTACCAATGAAGAAGCCTGCACCTTTTAGNGCATTTTTNGATCCCGTGAGGATGGCAACCCATTTAAAGAGAGNGCGTTCTTCATCCGACCCCATTACTAGCTTTACGGCGCTTTTTGAACTCATTTTAGTTAAGTCTTTAGCTACTCCTGAAAGTGCTTGGCATGCCATAACAAAGATCACTGAAAGAACCTTGTTCCAATCGGGTTCTACGAACGAAATTGCTATAAGTGCTGAAATTTGAATTCCAAGTCCAACCTTTAAAGTCCGGTCCAGACCTGAGCGTGAACCTACCCACCCTCCAAGAAGATTTGTGACGACTCCCATTAATTCATAAGCGAGAAACAAGAAACTTAATTCGAGAGGCCCATAGCCCAAGTTATGGAAATGGAGAAGCACAAGCATTCGAAGCGCCCCATCAGTTATTGTAAGACCCCAGTAAGCTCCGGTGACGAGTCCGTATGTGCGAACATCCATAGTGCTACTTATGCGGTAATTGCCCTGCCACCTTGGCAACCAATTCCGCTAGTCTGTGCACGTACCCGTACTCATTGTCATACCAGATAAGGACTTTCACGAGGTCTTCATTAACTACGACCGTCGATGGTCCATCAACAATACCTGATCGCGTATCGTTGACATAGTCTGCTGAGACTAGCGGGCGATGCTCAAATCCTAATATTCCATTGAGGGTCGAGTCGGCAGCTTTCTCCAATAGATGATTAATCTCCNCTCTAGTTACNTTATCGCTGACGTTGAAAACGCAATCGCTTAAGGAGGCATTTAACACTGGGACTCTTACGGCGAGGCCGTCTAATTTTCCTGTTAATTGAGGAAAAATTTTTGTTATTGCAGTTGCTGATCCCGTTGAGGTAGGGATGAGGGAGTTTAGAGCTGATCTCGATCTTCTCAGGTCAGTAAGGGGATAATCCACAACCACTTGAGTGTTTGTGGGGTCATGGATGGTAGTAATCACACCTTTTTCGATCCCGATTTCCTCATGGATGACTTTCACTACAGGGGCAATGGAATTTGTCGTGCAAGATGCAGCAGTGACAATATCAAACCTTTCTGGGTCGTAAAGTTCATCGTTNCAGCCCATCACAATATTCAGTGCTCTTTCATCATGGACTGGAGCGGCAACGACGACCTTTTGAATACCCATTTCTAGATAATGAGAAAGAGAATCCATAGTTCGAAAAGCTCCCGTGCATTCGACGACGATTTCAGCACCGGCATTATCCCAAGGAACCTGAGAAGGTTCTGAGAAATCGCTGAAACTCACTGAATTCCCATTGAGCAATAGGGTCCCGTCATGGACTTTAGCTTCGCCTTTCCACTTGCCATGAACGCTATCGAATTGCATCAGGTGGGCGGCAGTTTCAATCCCACCGCTCTTTTCGTTTACATGAACTAGTTGGAGTCCGGGGTGGTGGTTAAGTGCCCTAACCAGAAGTCGGCCCATACGGCCAAAACCATTTATCGCTATCGGCGTCGTCATGTTTCGGGCTTATTAGTTAGACCGAAGATATACAGGGGCATTGAGTTCCGAACGACTATTGTCAAATTTGTAGCCATCCTCGGAAAAATCTTTGAGTTCTGCCGCTGTTTTGATCCGATTGCGAATAATCCATGAAGCCATTGACCCTCTTGCCCTTTTNGCATAGAAACTAACCAACTTATAGTCTCCTCCCTCTTTCTTATCAAGAAATGTAGGTGTTACAAGTGTCCCTTCGATTTCATCAGCGTTAATAGAGTTAAAATATTCGTTAGACGCAAGATTAACAAGTGCTTTTTCTCCTGGGCTTTCTTGCAGGTCGACATTGATTTTCTCAGTAATGTGATCTCCCCAAAACCCATATAAATCCTTGGCCGACCTTGTTTCTAACTTGCTCCCCATTTCCAACCTGTAAGGTTGTATGAGATCAAGCGGACGAAGTATCCCATACAATCCCGAAAGGATACGAAGAGTTTTCTGGGCGTGGGTAAAATCGCGCTCAGAGAATGTAGCTCCTGCATCTAAGCCAATATATGTGTCGCCGCTGAAAGAAAGAATTGCCGGTCGGGAATTTTCTGTTGTGAATGGTGTGGACCAGTCTTGGTATCTTTCGAAATTTAGTTCTGCAAGCGAATCAGATATTGACATTAATGAGCGAAGATCATCCGGTGATTTCGTGGATAGGACACTGACAAGCTCCTTGCTCTTCTTGAGCATGATCGGCTGACTATGTTTCTTTGTGGCCAAAGGAGAATCAAAATCCAACGCTTTGGCTGGGGACACAACTATAAGCATGTTTTATTTTTATCGCAGATAACCAATAATTGCAGCTTTAACAGTGAAGTACTACAAATAATTTCGTTATCCAGCTTCGCTGTGAGTGACAGGTTCTTCGCCCATCCACTCTCTGAGAGTGTTTTTTAACTTCGTCTGCTGGATGAATAAGTCATGTTCGGGACCGCTTTCAGTAGCAGCCTGTGGTGCTTTAAGGTAGAAACTCAGCCATTCCTGCACTCCTGACTCTCCGGCTCTATGCGCTAGATCCATAAATAACGCAAGGTCTAGAACTATCGGGGCAGCCAAAATTGAATCCCTACAGAGGAAATCCACTTTGATCTGCATTGGGTATCCAAGCCAGCCGAATATATCAATATTGTCCCAGCCTTCTTTATTGTCACCTCGCGGTGGATAGTAGTTGATCCGAACCACATGATGGATATCTCCATAGAGGTCGGGATATAGCTCTGGTTGCAGAATCGTATCGAGTACGCCTAATTTCGATACCTCTTTCGATTTGAAATTTTCTGGTGCGTCAAGAACTTCTCCATCACGATTACCAAGAATATTCGTTGAATACCAACCTTCTAGGCCTAGCATTCGTGCTTTGAATCCTGGGGCGAGAAGCGTCTTCATGAGGGTTTGTCCAGTTTTGAAGTCTTTGCCGGCTATGGGAACTCCTCTGGTTTCTGAAAGTTCGACAATGCAATCAAGGTCACAGCTCAGATTTGGGGCTCCATTCGCAAATGGGACGTCTGATTGCAAGGAAGCGTAAGCGTAAATTTGGCTAGGGGAGATGTTGTCATCGTTCGCTTTTAGGCCTTCTTCAAATGCTGCTACCGAAGCGTGAACTGCACTGGGTTCTTGAAAGGCCTCTGTTGATCCGCACCAGACCATAACAAGACGATCACAGTCGTTTTCTTCTTTGAACTTAGCGATATCTTCGATTAGAGCTTCTGCTTGCTCCCACTTATTTTGATTTTTCTTTACGCGTACTCCATCAAGCCTGGATACCCAGCGCTGATCAAAGACTGCTTCCATAGGGATGATCCCTTCAAGGTCTTTTGATATTTCTGATAGATCTTCTCCCTCTAATACGCCGGCAGTTCGGGCAGCTTCGAGCACATTTGGGGAGATGGGGTCCCAACCACCAAATACAAGATCTTCAAGCCCTGCTAGGGGAACGAAGTCCTTGATAAGAGGGTTTCGGTCTTCGGTCCGAGTTCCAAGCCGAATGTGAGCCATTTGGCTAATGGACCCTATGGGTGGTTTAAGTCCCTTTCTTGCTGCGAGGACACCAGCAATAAATGTTGATGCCACTGCCCCCATTCCTGGGGTAAGTATGCCAAGTTTGCCGGATGCGGGAAGTATGTTTCTAGAAGTCATGAGTAGAAATAATAAGCGATATTTAACTAGAAAGTGTGTTTATTAAGAAAATCTAAACTAAATTGCAAACTATGGGTGCCTTACCCGATTTATCTATCCGCCAATTGGAGTATCTAGTCGCTGTTGCCGATGCCCCTACTTGGGCTGTTGCAGCAGAAAACGTTGGGGTGAGTCCATCGGCTTTATCTCAAGGCCTATCGGAACTTGAGAGGAGAGTCGGTGTTCCTTTATTCGGGAAAGAGGGAAGAAGGAGAATACTCCACCCTTCGGCAAATATTGTTCTTGACCATGCACGCCAGGTAGTTTCGCTCACAGGTGACTTATCGAAGTGGGCTCAAAGGACAAAGGCCGCTGATGAAGGATCGATTCGCGTTGGGATGATTGATATTGCAGCGACGAACCATTTTCCATCAGAAATGCAGTATTTCCGTTCACAGCACCCCGACCTTTCCTTCCATTTACGGGTTGAGCCATCGCGGCCTTTACTGGAAATGCTTTCGACAGGGGAGTTAGACCTCACGGTATGTGTGGAACCAATTCAGGAGTTCCCTGGAATTACTACCGTGCGTTTATTCGAGGAGAAACTCGCAATTTACCGTCCGGAGGGAGGTAAGCTCGGAAATCCACGAAACTGGGGCCCTTGGGTCCTTTTCCCAGAAGACTCTCACACTAGAAGAATCATCTCAGATGCATTGATAGAACGAGGGGCTCCAGTAGATGTTGTAGCGGATTCACCGCAGCCAGAAGTGCTCCGTGAAATGGTGAACCTAGGGCTAGGTTGGACTGTTCTCCCAACTCACCAAGCAGAATCGGGAGATCGTCCACTCATTCCCAGTAAGATACTCGCCAAAAGAACTTTAGTTCTAGCTTTCCGGTCGAACGCCGCTACAGACCCAGCTGTCCTTGCGCTCTCTTCAGCTCTTCAGGACAAAGCTCGCACTCTTTAATGGCGCTCGAAAATCCAATCCATAAATTTATCCCCGTCATATGGCATTGAGCCATGGAAACATCTTGGATCACTATCAAAAATCAGAGGAATAAAGTATCTGTCACCCTCCCACAGGGGAAGATTTGCTCGGGAACGAACCTCAGGGTCTGTATCACATGCATTGATAAGTCTTTCCAGCGGAACCCATTCTAGAGATCCCTCATTGTTCTTCTCAAGAAACTCGCCGTCCCATGTATCAACTAAAAAAATAAACCCCAGCCACTGTTCTCTTTTCGGTCCAAAATCAGTCCAGGCTATTGTGCCTCTAAGAGATGCCGAAACGATTTCGACTCCAGCCTCTTCTTTGATTTCTCTTCGAAGGCCAGATAGAACATGTTCTCCTATTTCAAGTTTCCCACCAAGCCCGTTCACCTTTCCGAAGTGGTCGTCGTCGGGTCTAGCGTTACGGCGAATCAATAGGACCTCTTCTAATTCACGATCAAGAATGTAGGCGAGGGTGCCGACAAGAGGGACAAAGCTCATGTCCTCTGTCTAGCATCAAGTCAACATCTTGAACGAATAGATCGACTTTGGATATTTAAGAAAGAGATGGTCTATTGTTACCCCATGACCCAGACGCGCTATGAACTCACCGATGACGCAATTGCCATAATTACGATCGATAACCCAAGTCGGCGAAATGCTATGACCTATCCGATGATCGAAGAGCTCTACGAAGGTTTACGCCGCGCACAAAATGAAGCAAGAGTCGTCATAATCACTGGTCAAGGAGATAGTTTTTGTGCTGGCATAGACCTCAAATTTCTTTCGGAAATTCCTCCTGAAGATAGAGGAATCAAAGTACCTACCCATGATGAAGATGGCTGGTGGAATATTGCTTCCTGCCCATTGCCGGTTATTGCAGCAATTGATGGTTCAGCGGTAGGGATGGGAGCAGAATGGACTAGTCATTGCGATGTGAGAATTGCAACCTCAAGAGCACGATTCGCGTGGAATTTCTCCCATCGGGGTCTTGTGCCCGACACAGGAGCGGGGACTTGGCTCCTTCCTCGGCAGATTGGGATGCAAAATGCCTTACGGTTGTTGTACTCAGGGGACTGGTTAGATGCCCAGACAGCGCTCGAGATCGGGTATGTCTGCGCGGTCGTTGATCCAGACGAGCTTCACGCTAGTGCCATTAAGGAAGCTCAAAGCTATCTCCTTGGAGCCCCGTCTTCTCATCGATTAACCAAGCGTCTCCTATACGAAGGGCTTCACCTTCCTGTTGCCGAGCATCAAAAAAATAGCCGCAGCACCCTCCTAGAGTGTTTTCAA
>PAZD01000037.1 GCA_002715405.1 Acidimicrobiaceae bacterium | reverse complement strand
AGCCTCAGATAAGGCAAAAAGTGACTTCAATGTGCCTTCAAGCATATTCTCGTTTTGAGCCTGATCAGCTGGTCCTGAAGCTGCCATAGCGGAGCTTCTAGCCTGAATGACGGCATCGAAGGTCTCCTTCTCATGTTCAGCGTAACCTTTCACTGTCTCGATTAGGTTAGGTATTAAGTCGTACCTCCGTCGCAATTGAACATCGATTTGAGCCCATGCATTTTTAGTTCGGTTACGCAATCGAACTAAACCGTTGTATTGCAGGACAAAAAACAATAGAACGACAGCAACTACGACAATTATGATAATTGTGCCGACCACAGAATCTCCCTTCGACTCTTTCTGTAATGATAACCAATGCTTTCCAAATCCTTTACCTACCCATCAATTATTTTACTATTTCGTCCTGAAATTTTTGTGTAAAGCGCCCTTTGCGAGAAAAACTGGCCACCTTTTGCTAGCGGCACAGCCGGCGTTTGGGCTATGGCATTCTTGTAAATCTGGGTATACCTCTCAGCAAGTTCATCCATAGAGAACTGGCGAACTCTGATCAAAGCAGATTCGACGATAGGCCGCGATGCATTTGGGTCGTGAAGAGCTACATCGAGTGCCTTGGACAGCGCAGTTGAATCACCTTTTTTAAACAGCAATGCGTCCAATCCTCCTCTGGTTAGCTTGGAATAGCCCGGAATATCACTTGCCACCACTAAAGTTTTTGATGCCATCGCTTCAAGAAGAACGATACCAAATGACTCCCCTCCAAGTGAAGGAGCACAGAATACCGAAGCTTTCTGCAATCGACTTATTTTCTCTTCCTCTGAAATTCTTCCTAACCATTCAATTCGGCGGTCATCTTCAGTTGCCTTTTGAAGGCGTTTGGTATCTGGGCCATCGGATGCGATCCAAAGTCGGACTTCATCAGAAAGGAATTTCATCGCCCGAATGAGAACTTCAAGCCCTTTTCTAGGCTCATGACGACCTAAGAAGAAAATCGTTTTGGAAGTTTGTGGAGGTTCCTTTATTTCATAGCGATCCAACTCGATTCCGTTAAAAAGAATTTCATAGCTTCCCCCTAAAGCCTCTCTGGCGGTTGCAGCGGCTTCTTCCGATACTGCGCAATTAACTTCGATACGATTAGCTACCCAACGCGCTGGCTTATTAAAGAATTCGTAGGATTTTGATGGCCCAGCCCGATGAAAGGTAGCAACAATAGGACTTTGCTTTAAAACAATAGCTGTAATAGTCGGTCCGGGTGCTAAGGGTTCGTGAACATGAAGTAAGTCAAAACGCTCATCCCTAAGAGCACGAATTACGCGGAGTTGCGCTGAAGGATCTGGAGCTAGTGGTGCTATTGAGCCATTCGCAGCTGTTGGCAAGCTGTTCCCTAAAGGTGTGATGCATGTATCAGGAGGAGGGCCATCACATGGGGCAAGAATTCGAACGTCCACCCCCTTACTACGTAAGGCACGGGCTAATCCAAGGATTTGGTTCTGAACACCACCGGGAACAGTAAGACTGTAGGGGCTAATCATGCCGATTCGCATACCTTATTGGTAGCCGATTTGGAGGGCAAACGGGGGGTTTTCAGGATCAAGAAGAACTTTACTTATTTAAGATCTCTTTCAAAGCCAACCGATCACTTTCCCAGTTCGGTTGCATTAGATGCCATTGCTCGGGAGCTGCTCTAATTAATTCCTCAAAAACATGCATTAGTTCCTGTGTGACTTCAGTGATGCTTTCCCTAAGGCGACCAGATCGTTTAGCGATGATAGGTGGGCAAACAACGGCATGATGAGATGAATCCCGCTGATAGACAGCCACTGGAATAATATGGGCTCCTGTTCGAAGCGCCAACGTAGCCGGTCCAGCGGGAACCGTTGTTGTTTCTCCAAAGAAATCTACTTCGATACCATTCCCCTCAATATCACGATCACATAGTAAGCAAACCACATGGTTAGCTTTCAGAGCCTTGATGACTTCTTTCCCTGCATTTGGACCCAGAGGGACAACATTCATCCCGAATGCCTTTCTATATTTCATCAAGAACTCAAATAGCTCTGGGGGGTCTTGTTCTTCGACAACAACCGTCACCTCATATTTCGGACAGCAGATTAGCCACCGACCCGCCCACTCCCATCCACCAAGATGTGGAAGCGCAAGGATTGGACCAGTACCAGTTATCCAAGCATTCTCGATATGTTCGAAACCTTCAACGGTAAAACCCGAATCAATCTCAAAATTGGAAAGCTCAGTAATTCTCGCNGAGTCAATCCAGTATCGAGCGTAATTTTCAAAAGTCTGGTTTATTTTTATATCTAATTCTTTTTGCGGGATCGGCCTCCCGTATACGCGCGTTAGGTGGCGCCCAACCAAATACCTTTTTTCCCTAGAGGCCTTCGTCGCAATTACTGCTGAGAAACGCTGTATAGGCGTTAGCCAACTACTGGGAATTCTCTTAAGTAGAAAACTTCCAAACCGATATAAAGCTACGGTAATGGAGATTCCAGTCACGTCTAACTTTGATCCCTGATAGTCGGATCAATTGACTTGGAGGCTTGTTTCCATACTTTTATAAATCGCTGGCACGCAGTAAATCCAGTAAGGACCAGCATTACCCAAAGCACAGGAATCAATATCTGATCCACTAGGAGACCGATAGCAAGAACGATAAATCTTTCGGCTCGCTCCATAATCCCACCTTTGGCATCAAAACCTAATGACTCGGCTTTCGCCCTTTGGTACGAGACAAGCATCGCTACAGCCATAACAGCTACAGGGAGCATCATGATACGCCCAGGCTCATCTGAAGCTAGGTGCCAAGCAATACCACAAAGGAGAAGGGAATCAGTAATCCGATCACTCACAGAGTCGAAAAAAGCCCCCCTTAAAGAAGAAGTACCTGCAGCCTTGGCGACTGCTCCATCCAGAGCATCTGGAATTCCTGTCAGAAGAAGACAAATAAAGCCAGCGAACATGTGACCGCGACCTATGACGACTGCGCCAGCTACTGCAATCAGAATTCCTAAAATTGTTAAGGCGTTGGCCGTTATTCTCAAACGGCAAAGAAACACCCCGATAGGGTCCAAAATCCTGTCAACTGCAGTTCGCAAATTCCCATCAAACACTATTACTCCTTTGATTTAAGAAACATAAAAGTAACTGGCCAAGACTACCATCGAACCACAGAGAGTCTTTGATCGTTCTAAAGACTTTACTAAAGATCTTTTAAGCCCAATCTTCAGGATTATCTTCAACCAGTTTTTCAATAATTTTTCCATCTACTGCATCAACTATTACAAAGGCTCGGAATTTGGGTTGAGGTTCACTTGAGTAAAGCAATAGCCTCCAGACAGGTTTACTTCCCCAACCTCTCCACATCATCTGAGCAGATGAAGGACCGACAACAAACCCAACATCTGACTGCGCTAACCCTAAGGCTTCTACTTCATCTACCCGTGTGCTTGCAGACGCGAAAAAACAATAACCTGCCAGACAAATCACGCCTATTCCCGCATACACGAAACCATCATTTACAAGCGGGGAACCAGATGCAAACATCCCAAGGCCAAGTGTTACTACCCCTATAGCTAGGTAAAGAAAGCCTGCGATTCGGCGGCGATCATTGTTTGGAATTTGATACTCAGGACTATTGAAAGACGCTTCTAGGTCTTCTGGTAAAGCATCAACGATTTCTGATTCTTCGCTCATTCAAATCCTTCGAGTGTGTTTAATTGAGTACAGTAGCGGATTCAGTCACACACAACACAATAAGGCTGCAATCTTGATTTTCACTGCTCAGGCCAATGAGCATGAAGATTGGTCCAAGATGAGGAGAGCGTCTCTGGGATCATTCTGGCTTCAGCGACAGAGGTAAGGAAAGTCGTATCGCCCTTCCATCTGGGTAAACAATGAACGTGAACATGATCAGGGATACTCGCACCTGCTGCTTTACCAATATTCACGCCAACGTTGATCCCGTCTGGACAATAGGCTTTGTGGATTGCTTCTACTGCTAGTCGAACTCCCTCCCACAATTCGGAATATTCTTCTCGGGATAAATCAACGAGATCTCCTACTTTTCGCTTTGGTAGCACTAGAACATGGCCGCTGACATATGGATAACGATTAAGTACCGCCCCGCAGTGCGCCCCTTCCCAAAGAATATAGTTATCAGAGTTAGGCCCTTGACTATCTTCGAACATAGTTTCAAAAACTGTTTTCTCTTCGAAACCAGTCGGGGTTACATCAACTTCTCCTGAGACATATTCCTTTCTCCAACCTGCCCAAAGCCGACCTAACCGAGAGCTCGGATATTTAGCGGTCATAGATGTCCTTCTACTTCGCCCCTTAAACGCTGAAGAAATTTTTCTAACGGAACGTCCCTCTCTACTTCGCTTCCTCTTGGGTTTACCCCAACAGTACCGTTGCCAGTATCGTCTCCTCCTACTACAAGGACATATGGGATCTTCTGTGTTTTAACATCACGAATTCTCTTTCCAAGTGGATTATCAGCACGATGGAATTCGCTTCTGAATCCACCTACTTCTAACTCCTCGATCACTTCCAAAGCATACTGTTCATGCTCACTGGCTACTGGGAGTACGGCTACCTGTACTGGCGCCAACCACACAGGGAAAGCACCAGCATAATGTTCAAGAAGAACGCCAAAAAACCTCTCGATAGAACCCATCAATGCCCTGTGAATCATTACGGGGCGTTTACGCTCTCCAGAGGAGTTTATATACCTTAGATTAAAACGTTCCGGAAGATTAAAATCGAGTTGAATGGTCGATAATTGCCAGGATCGACCAATGGCATCTGAGACGTCAATATCAATCTTTGGTCCATAAAATGCTGCGTCGCCCTCTTTCCGTTCATATGGAAGACCTTGCTGATTAAGTGCTTCTTCGAGAGCTAATGTGGCTAGGTCCCAGATTTGATCATCTCCGACTGACTTCTCAGTATCACGTGTTGACAAATTGAACGAGAATTCAGTGAACCCAAATGCCTGCAAAACCGAGACTACGAATTCAAGCAGGCTTGCGATTTCATCAGCTAAACCTTCTTCGGTAGTAAAGATATGAGCGTCATCTTGGGTAAAGCCTCGAATTCTCATTAGACCGTGGAGAGTGCCAGCTCGTTCGTAACGATAGACGGTCCCTAGTTCGAAAAACCGAATAGGTAAATCACGATAAGACTTCGTCCCAGCTCGATAGATCAGACAATGCATNGGGCAGTTCATTGGTTTTGGGTAATACTCCCCGTTATCCATCTCCATCGGTGGATACATTCCCTCAGCGTAGAAATCAAGATGCCCACTTGTTCGGAACAATTCAGCATTAGCGATGTGTGGAGAGTATACGAACTCATAACCCCCAATTTCGTGCCGCTGCCTACTGTAGTCTTCCATCAACTTACGGACTTGTGAACCTTTAGGGTGCCAAACCGCAAGACCGCCTCCTAGTTCTGTGGGGAAGCTTAGAAGATCAAGCTCATTTGCAAGTTTTCGATGATCTCTCTTGGCTGCTTCTTCAAGGCGAAATAAATGATCTTTCAGTTGTTTCTTACTAGCCCATGCTGTCCCATAAATACGTTGGAGCATGGGGTTTTTCTCATTCCCCCTCCAGTAAGCTCCCGCAACATTCATAAGCTTAAAATGCTGGAGTTTCCCAGTTGATGGAACGTGAGGGCCGCGGCACAAATCAATGAAACCATCTCCATTTCTATAAAAACTTATGGCATCAGGCGTCTGNATTTCCGATGAATCNGCCGCCTCAATNATTTCACATTTGTAAGGGTGGTCAGAAAATATTTCAAGCGCCTCTTTCGCTGAAGCTTCACCTCGTATGAAGGTCTGATCCGCTGCAATTATTTCTTTCATCTTCTCTTCAATAGNTGCAAGACTTTCTTCGGTTAAATTCTCCCCGTCTGGCATAGCAAAGTCATAGTAAAATCCGTGCTCGATTGGGGGGCCTATAGCAAAAGTTGCACCTGGATAAAGCTCAAGAACTGCTTGAGCGAGAACATGGGCGGTGGAGTGACGAAGAGTCTCCAGCCCTTTATCTGAATCTGAGGTCACGATACTGACGGTCGCACCATCAGGTAGAACTGAGTTTAGATCTGTTTCTTTCCCATTTACTTCTGCAATCAAAGCCGCTTTCGCAAGTCCTGTTCCGATATCTGAGGCTAGATCGGCAGCAGTTGCCCCTTGCTGAAGGTTCCTCTGAGAGCCGTCCGGTAGAGATACTGAAATTTTAGCCATAGGGCAATGGTACATGTGGAGGTTAGCTAGACCTTTGGATTTCTATCGGAAATTTAACTTCAGTCTCTCTATTCAAAGTTTTGCTCAAGCGCCACTGCTGTTAATCCCCAGTAATTGAGCCGCAATAGATACCCCTTCACCTTTCCTAGCTGCATCATCAATTGCTGCTATCGCCTCGGGGGTATTAAGATCATTATCGAGAAAGTGCCGGACAGCCTCAAGCGCACCAAGGCCTTCACCAGCTCTTTGCCATGCTTGAAGTCGATCTGTTGCGTCTCCCATTATTCCTTCATTCCATTCCCATGAGTCTCGATAATGGAAATTGAGTAGCCCCAATCTTATTGCCATGGGATCAAAATCTTTCCGAAGTTCAGATACGAATACGAGGTTTCCTAAGGATTTCGCCATTTTCTCGCCATCCATCCTCACCATTGCCTGATGCATCCAGTGTTTGGAGAATTGCTTTCCTGTTGCAGCCTCTGATTGTGCGTTTTCACATTCGTGATGAGGAAAAATAAGGTCAGCTCCCCCACCATGTAGATCTATGGTTGGAGAGCCAAGATCCCTCATTGCTAGAACTGAACATTCGACATGCCATCCAGGTCGACCGTCACTCCAACTACTTTCCCAAGCCGGTTCATCTTCTGCTGAGGGTTGCCATAAAACAAAATCTAGCGGATCTCGTTTTTTGGGATCATCAGGATTTCCTCCTCGTTCTGCAGCTAGTTCTAGCATGCTCGCTCGATCTAGACCGCTTAAAGATCCAAAATTTTTATAGGTTTGAACTTCAAAGTAAACAGAACCATCCACCTCGTAAGCATGGCCGCTCGCTAAGACTTGGCCGATAAATTTTCGTATCTCAGTAATTGCGGAAGTAGCTCGGGGCTCGGACCAAGACTCTAGCATCCCAAGCGATCTCATATCATCGTCAAATCTTGCGGTTTCTTTAGCTGCAAGATCGAGGTAATGCACCCCTAATTCTCTAGCTTTTCGTAAGATATCATCATCAACATCAGTAACGTTTCTTACACAGCGCGTTTCGTACCCTAAGTCGCGTAGCCTTCTTTGTAATACATCGTAACTCAAGTAGGTTGACGCGTGACCGAGATGAGTTGCATCGTATGGAGTGATCCCGCAAGTGTAAATTTTGACAATTTGATCGGGTTCAAAAGGAACGATATCTCGTCTCGCAGTGTCGTAGAGTCGTATCAAATTTTTCTCCAAAGAGCATAAAGTTTTAAGCGCTAATTCAACTCTAACCCGATAGGAAGACGTAACTAAAGATTATGTCGCCACTGAAGGGTCACTCCAAGCCAGTTATACGAACTGAAGATCTGGTTTTATATAACCGGTTTAGTTGAAGAAGGACGGCCGTAAAAGCCTCCACAGGAGCCGCATTCGCCAAACTTCCACAATCAAGACCTCGAAGGTTTGGCATTTTCTCAACTATTTCAATTGTGCGAGCAATCGACTCTTGCTCATCAGCACAAACGAGTACATCACCTTCCATATTATTTTCGATCTCTCCGAGTTCCTTTGCTGGAAGGTGCTGGAAAGCCATCGAGACTCTCGATAGCGGAATCGCTGCTTGTACGTCAGCAGCAATTGAACCACGAGGTGGGTAAAGAGCATGAAATTCGTTACCTACACGGGCTAAAGCATTTGCCATACATATAACAAGCTTCCCTTTTAGTAACTCTCGGAAAGCTTTTGCTGTAGGTGCACAGGAGTCCCAAGGCGTAGCGAGAACAACTGTTTCAGCACGAGCAGCTTCTTCATTACTCACTCCTCGAAGCACATAGTTATTATCAGGCCATTTCTCAAGAGTGTCTTCGACTACTTCAGCAGCTCGACCAGAGGACCGCGAGCCAATATCAACGTCATATCCCACGGAGGAAAGACGAAGCCCTAGACCCGTACCGGCTGGTCCGGTTCCACCAACAATCCCAATTTTCATGAATTGAACATACCTCAATCGAAGCAATAAACGTCAATTTTTCATCTACTTTCTTTATTTCTTTCACGTTCAAGGCAACCGTTCACACTTGAAGCTGCTAAGCCTAGTAATCTCATGAGATCACTTCTATGCTAGGAGTTCTTATGGGCTTACTGAAAAATAAGCGCTTATTAATCACTGGTGTCCTAACCGACTCAAGCCTAGCTTTTAGTGTTGCGCAGCTTGCTCTTGATGAGGGCGCAGAAATCGTCATTACTGGAGCTGGAAGAGGACTACGCTTGACCGAGAGAACAGCTAGAAAGCTCAATGGTGATGTCGATGTGATGGAATTCGATGTCACTCAGGCCGATCATGTCTCATTAGTTCGTGACGCTTTATCAGAAAAGTGGGGCAAATTAGACGGTGCGCTCCACGCAATTGGATTCATGCCCGAAGTTGGCCTTGGAGAAGATTTTCTGGCGGGCGAATGGAACGACCTCTCAGTAGGTTTTGAAATTTCTGCATATTCTCTAAAAACGATTGCCGAGGTTGTAAGTCCCCTGATGCCTCAGGGTGGCTCAATAGTTGGNCTTGATTTTGATGCTAGCTACGCATGGCCGGCATACAACTGGATGGGTGTAGCAAAGGCTGCCCTAGAATCTGCATCTAGGTATTTAGCGCGTTCTCTCGGATCAAGCGACATACGAGTAAATTTGGTTGCTGCGGGGCCTATTCGCACGATGGCAGCGAAATCAATTCCTGGATTCAAAGAATTTGAAGACGCCTGGGGAACCCGTGCCCCCCTAGGTTGGGATGTGAATGACTCTTCTGGAGTTGCTAAAGCGTGCGTCGCATTGCTTTCAGACTGGTTCCCGCAAACAACTGGAGAGATTATCCATGTTGATGGCGGGTATCATGCTGTCGGAGCTTAAAGTTCTCAATCACTAAATCCAGAGTTGACACTTTTTTGGTTGCGAGGTTTGTCCGTCTCGTCAACAATCTCACCAACTATAACTTCAAGGACATCTTCTAGCGTCACAATTCCATGACAGTCAGACTTGTTACCGACAATGGCAAAATGGATTTGGGACTCTCGCATCAACCGAAGCGCATCGTCTAGATATAACTCTGGCGAGATAAATAATAGTTCACGCATCAGAGCTATTGCTCCTCTATCTTCAACTGAAACTTCCCCTGTATAAAGAAGGTCTTTAACATGGAGAAAACCTATAACTTGGCCATTTTCAATGACGGGGAATCTGCTATGTCCGCTAGCAGCAGCCAAAAGGCCCATTTGTTCATACCCCAGGTCATGTTGGACGCAATCAACTTCGCCCCATGGAACCATGATTGATTTAACAGGTCTATTTTGGAACTGTAAGGCACTAGTCAATAATGCGTGCCGGTCTTGATCCATTTGGCCGCTTCTTTTTGCCTGTTCAAGTAAATTCTGTATTTCTTGAGATGTGTGCGCAACGCCTATTTCTGCAACCTGTTCAATCTTGAACGGCTTAAGTAGAAGCGCTGCTACTTGATTTAACACCCAAATGACCGGTCGGAAGGCGAATACGAAAGCTCTATGTGTCCTAGCAAGTTGGCAGGCTATTTTCTCTGGGTTAGTTAGGGCAAAATTCTTTGGCACCATTTCACCGATAACCATGTGTAAAAAAACGACAATAAATATTGCAATCCCAAATGCTAGCCAATGAGCTAAAGCTGATGGTATAACAAAAACTCCATCGAATACTTTCTCTAATATTGATGCAAAGGCTGGTTCAGCGACCAAACCAAGCCCTAAAGAAGTAATCGTTATCCCAAGTTGAGCTCCGGAGATAGTAAGCGGCAAATCTTTCATTAACCCGAGGCCTACTCGAGCAGATCTATTGTTCTCCCGAACAAGTTGTTCCATCCTTGTTCTACGAGCTCCGATGAGGGCGAACTCTACGGCAACAAAAAATCCATTAAGGAGGATAAGTATAAGCGTGAGTAGAATTGCGAATACTACCGTCATGTTTTCATCACCCCCTATTTAGACTGCTCGTTGTTACTAGAACCTGAGAAAGGTGCCGTTAATCTAAGTCGAGCTATCCGGAGGTTATCCATCTGGAGAATCTCCAGTTTCCACCCTTGGTAGCGAAACATTTCGCCTGGAGACGGTATTCTCTGGAGTTTTTCAAGAGCAAAGCCCGCTAATGTTTCATACCTTCCTTCTTGTATTTCAAATCCGCAAATATCGACGACCTCATGCGGGTGAAGATTCCCGCTGATGGTGAATACACCTTCACTTTCTTGCGATCCATTTTCAGAAACAGCATCATATTCATCCTCTATTTCCCCGACAATCTCCTCCAAAAGGTCCTCGATAGAAACTATTCCTTCTGTCCCTCCATATTCATCTACAACTACAACAAGAGGTATTCTTCTTCGTCGCATATCCGCCATCACAGAAAGCAAATCTTTACTTTCTGGGATGGCCAGAACATCCCCCATTGTTGTTTCCACAGATTGGGTTTTTCTTTGTTCTGGAGGTACAAGAAGAGCTGATTTGACGTGAGCTATCCCAACGACGCTGTCAAGGTCGCTATCAACCACCGGGAATCGTGAAAGGCCCGTCGCTGAACTAATTTCTACTAAGTCAGTAATTGTCGCTGATCGGGAGAGAAAGTGGATTGCCAGTCTCGGTACCATAACTTCACTTGCAGTCTTCTTCGTAAACCTTAGGGACCTAGTCAACAAGTCAACCTCGCGAAATCCAAGGGTCCCTACCTCCCCTGAAGTTCGAATCATTGACCCTAGGTCGTCCAAATTGGGTACCCGCTCAAGTTCTTGAGCAGGTTCGACCCCAAGTCTACGTGTGAGCCTGTTGGCGGTCCGATCAGAGAGTGTTATCACCGGTTTTGCAATAAAGCTATAAAATCGAAAAGGCCCTGCAAGTGTTTTTGCTGTCACTTCTGGCTTTGCAATCGCAATATTCTTTGGAACCAATTCACCTAGAATCATTGCTGCGAAAGTAGCAATGATGATAGCTATAGCGAGAGCCACGCTTTCCTTTGCGCTCTCTCCAACTATATTTCCTATGGGGTTTTCAAACAAAGCAGCAATGGTCGGTTTTGCTATAAAACCTATAAGGACTGCTGTTATTGTTATACCAAGTTGGGCTCCTGCTAATTGGTAAGATAATTCTTTTAGTATTTTTAGCAGCGATCGTGCTCGCCTATTCCCTTTAATCGCTTCAGACTCAACACTTGCTCTATCAACGGCAATAAAGGCAAACTCGGCCGCGACAAAAAAAGCAGTAGCTACAATCAGAATACCTACGGCGATGAGGCCCCATATAGTATCTATAACTCGACTCCCTTATGGAGCATCAGCACCAACATAACTTCGAACAAATAAAGTCTAATCCCTTAACAGACGTCTACATTTATAGTAATTCAAGACTCCTCATTACACACTTCGAATGAAGAGTTCTTGTAGAAGCGGCAGAGGATATAGATTAGGTCTACTCCATTTAACTTCACCAGATTACTAATCGTTTATTGAACAATCTTGACCCAACTAACTAAGGAATTAAAAGATGCCACAAGAAAAAGAGTTTCAAGACTCTAGCGCTAGCT
The DNA here is from genome assembly GCA_002715405.1 of Acidimicrobiaceae bacterium. Lineage (GTDB taxonomy): Bacteria > Actinomycetota > Acidimicrobiia > Acidimicrobiales > UBA8592 > UBA8592. The sequence goes on along the minus strand of PAZD01000037.1, from coordinate 6,260 downwards.
TGCGGTATGAATTTCCTAAATACAGCATAAATCCTGATAAAAAACTCGGCTGGATGCGCCGGCTGTTACCTATCGCCAAATCACACAAAAAAGCATTGTATTTGGGGCTCTTCACAGGAGTCGTAGCACTTGTCCTTAACGTAGCAGTNCCGGCAATCGCCCGAAACGCTATCGACGCTGCGATAGATGCCGACAGGAATACTTTGACGACTTGGGCGATTATTCTTATCTCCATAGGGGTAGGACGGTTTATCTTCGGTGCACTATACCGATATTCCCTATTTCGGCTTGCTTGGGGTGTAGAGACGGATCTTCGTTCACTACTGTACTCCCACCTTACAAAATTAAGTTTTTCATATTTCGATCGAACACAGTCAGGGGAGGTGATATCAAGAGCCAACAGTGATATCCGTTCCATACAGGTCCTCCTTGCATTCGGGCCTCTTATTGGGATGACCGTCATCTCTTTCGTCCTTGCATTCGGATACATGATGACTTTGCATGTCCCTCTAACACTTGTATCTCTTATTACCCTTCCTGGCGTTTACTTCTTTGGGCAGAAACTTCGTCGGATAGCTTTCCCATTAACATGGGTTGGGCAAGCCCGATTAGCAGAGCTCGCAACAATCGTTGATGAGAACGTAAATGGGATACGAGTAGTTAAGTCATTTGCCGCCGAAAAACATCAGGTTGGCCTTCTACATCGCGCAGCTGAACATATTAAATGGGCGAACGTAGAAGCGATCAAGGCACGGGCTCGATATAACCCGATCATTGAATCACTCCCCCGCATTGGGATGGCATTAGTTCTTCTTTACGGAGGCTATTTAGCTATCGAAGAGACCGTTTCGATAGGAACATTATTTGCNTTTAACGCCTACGTTATTATGCTCCAAGCGCCCTTTCGTATGTTCGGTTTTCTTTTGTTGCAGACTCAAAGGGCATCTGCATCAGCACAACGAATCTTTGAGGTCCTCGATGAAGAACCAACGGTTATTAACTCCCCAAGTGCAACTCATTTAGCGGATGTTGAGGGTTATGTTGTTTTCGAAAATGTCTCCTTCGTTTACCCAAATACTCGGGACATCAGTGCGGATGATCCAGTTACCTCATCTGAAGAAGTACTATCCGGATTAGATCTTCGAGTCAGACCCGGAGAGACTGTCGCCATTGTAGGAAGGACTGGATCCGGAAAATCCACTATAGGGCGATTACTAAACCGTTTTTATGATCCGACGTCGGGGAGGATTTTAGTAGATGGTAAAGATATTAGAGATGTCACTCTTGAATCGCTTCATGACCAAATTGGAATAGTATTCGATGACCCATTTTTGTTTTCCGTTTCGATTGCAGAAAATATTGCCTTTAGCCATCCCAATGCCCCTGAAGAGGACATTGTCGCAGCGGCAAAGGCTGCGGAGGCCTCTGGATTTATTAATGAGCTGTCAGATGGCTACGAAACGGTTGTTGGCGAACGTGGTTATACGCTTTCCGGAGGCCAGCGACAGCGAATCGCACTAGCCCGAACACTGTTGGAGAAAACACCGATCCTCGTTTTAGACGATGCAACTAGCGCTATAGATGTTGAAGTAGAGGCAAAAATCCACAGTGCGCTTTCCGAACATCTCCAAGGAAGAACTACCATACTCATAGCTCAACGGGTCTCTACCATCTCTCTCGCCGACCGAGTCGTCCTAATTGAAGATGGCAGAGTTGCAGCGGAGGGAACCCATAGCCAGCTAATGGCTAATGACAAAAGGTATGTGGCTATCCTCGCCGAAGCAGAAAAAAAGAATTTACAAAAAACTGTGAGCGACGATGATTAGCTCCACACCTTTTAAAACAGTCAGATACTTAAGTTTGGAGAAATTGTGAGTTTCGGACCTCCAATAGGTTTTGGGAAAGCCACTTCGATGACTTCTTCACGTGATGCAGGGCTTCCATATGCCGGTGTCCCTGGGCATCTTCAGAAGGAGGTTAATAATGTTTTGAATTCTGAACCAGATCATCCAGAGCCAGTAGTCCAGTTCAGTTATCATTCTGACAATAAAGAGTTGTTTACACTTAGGAGTTTCCTGTCTCCCCACAAGTGGAAACTGTCTGGTGCACTACTTTTGGTTATTATCGAAAGCGTCCTCCTCCAAGCCGGACCTTTACTAACCAAGTTTGGGATTGATGAAGGAGTGGTCACTGGCGACCGAAATGTTCTTATCATCGTCGCCATTACCTACCTTGGGAGCATCATGCTTCATGCTTTGAGTGCCCGATACCGGATCCAATACACCGGAGCATTAGGTGAATCATTAATGAAAAAACTTAGAATACGTGTTTTCAGCCATCTCCAACGACAGTCACTTGATTTCTTTACCAACGAGAAGGCTGGAGTTCTTATGACAAGGATGACGAGCGACATTGAAGCATTGTCCCAATTGTTTCAGGAAGGGCTAGTCAATTTTGCTGTTCAGGCTTTAACAGTTGTGGTGATTACGATCGTGCTCATTATTATCAACCCAAGCCTTGCCTTAATCACCCTTCTTATAGTGATTCCCATCACCCTGGTGCTTAGCGAATGGTTCCGGAGGAGGTCTGAGAACGCTTACCGAAGAGTCAGAAATCGAATAGGGGACGTTCTTGCAGATCTTCAGGAAAGCCTTGCTGGCATTCGTATAATCACGGCCCATAATCGCCGCCGCCACAATGTAATTCGCCACACTAATATCGTTGGAGAACATAAGGACGCCAATCTCGATGCTGTTCGGGCGGCTTGTATTTACACCCCAGGCACAGAAGCTATTGCGATAATAGGTCGAGCTTTCGTTCTTCTTATTGGTGGTCGCATGGTCCTCAATGGAACTTTAAAAATTGGGGAACTTACAGCTTTTCTTCTTTATCTTGGTGCGTTTTTTGCCCCCATTCAAACTCTCACCCAGCTCTACAATGGCTACCAACAAGGGCAAGCCGCTACTGCCAAACTGCGAGAGCTACTCGCAAGACAACCAACGGTTCTTGAACAAAGTGATGCTAAGGACCTTCCCCCAATCAAAGGTGATATACATTTAAACAATATTTCTTTCAGCTACATCTCTGGGACTCAGGTGCTGAACGAAGTTGAATTGGATATTCGCGCTGGAGAGACCCTCGCAATAGTCGGGCCGACTGGAGGGGGGAAATCAACTATCGCCAAACTTGTGTGCCGCTTTTATGATCCTGATCAAGGGAACATATCTATCGATGGAATCGATATCCGGAAAGCAACAATTACTTCTCTACGATCTCAGCTTGGCGTGGTACCTCAGGAACCATTTCTCTTTGCTGGCACAATTCGCGACAATGTTGCGTTCTCTAAACCAGACGCATCAGAAGATGAGATCTGGAATGCCTTAGAATCAACCGGGTTAGCTCCACTAGTAGCTTCTATGGACGAAGGAATCAATACCATCATCCATGAACGTGGATCCTCGCTTAGTGCAGGTGAACGCCAACTTGTTGCACTAGCTCGGGCTTTTTTGTCTCAGCCAAGGGTTTTAGTTCTCGATGAAGCTACATCAAATCTAGATTTGCAGTCTGAGAATACAATAGAAAAAGCTTTGGATTCACTCCTCAATGGCAGGACTGCCATAATTGTCGCTCATAGATTAGCCACGGTAATGCGAGCTGACAGAATAGCGGTAGTGGACGAAGGGACAATTATTGAGTTAGGAAGCCACAATGAACTCATTAAAGCTAAAGGCAAATATGCTGGCATGTACGCAGCTTGGAAGACCGCAGTAGATCGATAGGAAAATGACGGACGTCGCTTTATCACTCAAAGATGTTTCTCTCGCACGAGATGGAAAATTTCTTTTGGAAAAGGTCAATTTAAGGATCCGCCATGGAGAGCGATGGGTTGTCTTTGGCCCAAATGGATCAGGGAAAACTTCTCTACTACGTATCGCTAGCTTTTATACGCACCCAACCAGTGGAAAAGTTGAAGTCCTTGGACATGAGTTAGGGAAAACCGATATCCGTAAGATGCGGCACCTAGTCGGGTTCAGTAGCCAAGGATTTGCCGACCTTCTCCGCCCCAGCCTTACTGCACTAGAAGTGGTTATGACGGCAGCCTACGGGGCATTGGAACCGTGGTGGCACAAATACTCCAAGGAAGATAAAGAGAAAGCTTTACTTGAACTAAAGCGTATTGGGATTGAAGGTTTACGAAATCGGACATTTGGAACACTTTCCTCAGGAGAAAAGCAGCGCGTTTTAATCGCTAGAAGCATGATGAGCGACCCCGGCTTACTCCTTCTTGATGAACCTGCGGCTGGACTAGATTTGCCTGCCCGAGAAAACTTAGTCAATGGTCTGTCTTTACTATCGAAAGACACTTCAGCTCCCCCTATCGTCCTAGTGACCCATCATGTGGAAGAAATACCTGCTGGATTTACTCATGTCCTCTTTCTTCGAGGAGGGAAAGCTATCGCTACAGGAACGATCAATGAGACTCTTAATGAAAAGAATCTTTCTGCGTGTTTTGACTTAGATTTACGCTTGCAATATCGCAACGGCCGATGGAGTGCTATTGCGGAACCTAAACAGTAAATGCACCTGTTTGGATGGCGACTAGTACGCCAGATTCGACAGTGGCTTCACCAACTTGTTCTAAGAGTTCGTTACTTAGGCCTAAAGTCGACCTTGAAGGTAAAGAGGCATCGACAAGTTCCCACTTGAAACCCCTTAAAGTAACCCCGTCGGCATGTTCCCCGAGAGCAAAGATCGAGACGATTCGCCCATTAGAGAGATAAATTTTGTCATTCTCATTAATGAAAGTGAGATAGGAATTCCCTATTAGAGCATGGGATTGAGTGAAGAAGGGCGCAGCTGAGCTAAGAGCAGCAATGATTCCAAGAACATGATCAAACCTTCCGCTATCTGATCCGACGACAAAGACGGAATTCCCAATCCTCCTTGATTCGTCTAGCGCTAGTTCAAGATCAGATTTATCTTTATTCGTTGAAAATTGCTTGATTTCTATCTTTTGCTTCTTCGCCCAGCTAAGGCCCGAATGAGATACCGAGTCGAGGTCACCAATGACTAAATTTGGCTCTAACCCTAGAGTGCGGGCGTGATCCAAACCTGAATCAACTGCAATAAGGAAATCGTGGGTTGGGATATGTTTGACCACATTAGAATTTGGTGCAGGACCTCCGCACAAAATTACAACTGGAGTTGTCAGCTCTTCATTCATAGCTTCCATGAAAATCCTTGTATTACTTTCGAGTACGTTCCCTAGTCTATCTTTCCCGAGCCCCACCGCTTTTCCGTAATATCATCAACGCAATGACCATGGCAGTAGCAGCACCAATAAATCCAGCTGTTGTAGAGATAAATCCAGAGAATCCGAGAGACGCAGCAAAAAGTGTAACAACTGTAAAACCGGCAATCATCGATAACGGTAGAGCTAAACATCCAATTCATTGATGTCCCTGCGGCAAAGAATACATTTAAGAATCCTTATAGATAATTCGATGTTTAGCCGTGATACTTGTTCGAGGGTGTCCCCCTTCGACCTTTAATATTTTAATGACTTCACGATAATCTATAGTTCTCTTTTCTAGGGGTTCTGGTTTACGGGAATGTTTTTTTGCTTTTAGGCCGGGAGCCCAGATAAGAAATCCTATAGCACCAATAGCCGCAGTGATGCATGCTGCCCATAGTCCTTTCTCCCAACCATCAATAACGGCTTCTGAAACTTGGATCAAGAGAACTCGTCCTTCTTCCCCCAGCGATGGCGCTATTAATCCAGCTGCCGCTGGAGTTTCTCTAACTCCATCCAATATTTCTTGAGGAAACCCATCGATATTCAAAATAGATTTTCGGTAGCCAGCGTTAAAGATCGAACCGGATAAGGCAATACCGACTACAGCTCCAAGTTCTCTTAGGACGTCATTAAGGGCAGAAGCTACTCCCTGTTTTTCCATTGGAAGAGCTTCTACAATAATTTCGGTCGCTGGTGGGGAGGCAAATCCTATCCCTGCACCATAGATGACCATAACAACAGCAAAAGATAGAAAGCTACTGCCTGTTTCGAGGGAAGTACCTAGATAAAAAGCTCCTGCGAGCAGGACGAGTCCGAGGGTCCCAACAGTTCGAAACCCAATTTTTCTTGTAAGTGGTATCGCTATTGCGGAAGCTGGGAATAGTCCAATAGCTGCCGGCATAAGACTTAGTCCCATATCTAGTGGGCCGTATCCGTAGACAAATGCGAGTAGCGGGACCGTAAG